>DASZWS010000074.1:0-11391 GCA_035546515.1 Vitreimonas sp.
TAGGCGCGCGGCGGCGTCCAACGCGTCCAAGGCGGCCTGACTAGGCGCGCCAACGATGCCGAGGCGAGCGCCGGCGGCGAGCAGCGTTTGCGCGCGCGCCACGGCTGTGAGTTCTTCGCTGCGCGTGCGCGGCCAGTGCAGCATGGCAGCCGAGACCGCCAACTCCGCGCCGGCGGAAAGCGCTGCGTGCATCAGCGGCGGGTCGAACGCGATTTTGGCGTCGCTCATAAGCGCCAGCAGCGAGGCTGCGAGCGCCTCGTCCTTGCTCCAGCGGCCGATGCGCGCGGCGATTTTTTCCAGCGCGGCAGTGATGCTCAGGCCATTCGGGGTTTCGAGCGCAAACTCGGCCTCAAGCGCCGCCTGGATCATGGTTTCGGACCACGCCGCGGGCGCAATCGCGTCGGCGCTCTCTTCCTGGTCAAAATCCTGGGCCATCGAAGCCTCCCTCAAGCGACGCAAAGATACCCTTGCCCGGCTCCGGCAATCAATATCTAGTATGCAACGACCAGTGATTATCCCAAGATATTGTTTCGGGCCTGCACTGGACGGGACAGGGCGTCTTGGTCATATTCCGCGCCGCCGAGGCGCTGCTTTGCTGTTGCGGCCCTATTTCCGGCGTCGTGGAGACAAATAACCGGCCATGCTTAAACGCATCTTCACCTGGTGGAACGGGGCCACGCTTGGCGCGCTGTTCGATATCGGCCGACGTGGGGTGTTCGTGGGCGAGGATAGCCAGGGCAACAAGTTTTACGAGGAGCGCCGTCCAAGCCTGGAAGGGCGCAAGCGGCGCTACGTGGTTTATAACGGCCTTGCTGAAGCCTCGCGCGTCGATGCGAACTGGCACGGCTGGATGCATCACACCATCGACGCACCGCCGATCAACGACACGCGCAAACCGTACGTCTGGGAAAAGCCGCATCTGCCGAATTTGACGGGCACGGTGAAAGCATATCGGCCGAAGGGATCGCTGGCGCGGGGTGGCGTGCGTGAGAAAGCGACCTCCGACTACGAAGCGTGGTCGCCGGAGGGAGACGCGCCGTGAACCGCTGGGGCGAAACAATTCTTGGCGCGATCGTGGTGATCGTCGCTGTGGGCTTCTTTGCGTTTGCATCCGCGCAGGCCGGCCAGAGCGGCTCGCGCGCGGGCTACGATTTGTCGGCGCTGTTCAACCGCGTTGATGGCATCACCGTGGGTTCGGATGTGCGGGTGTCCGGCGTGAAGGTCGGCGTTGTGAAGGCGATTTCGCTCGATACTGACACGTACCAGGCGCGGCTAACGTTCACGATCGACAACACGGTGAAGGTCAACGACCAATCCACGGCGCGGATTCAGTCGGATGGTCTGCTCGGCGGCGCTTACGTGTCGATCGAGCCGGGCGGCCTGACGCCGTTGCCGGCGGGCGGCATGATCGAAAACACGCAGGGCACGGTGGACCTGCTCTCATTGTTCGCGAGCTTTGCCGGCGGGGGCGCCAATCATTCCAACGACACGACCCAAGGATCCCCCACGCCATGAAGCGTCTCCTCGCTGCCGCGGCCTTGTTGTTTGCTCTCTCTGCGGCGCCAGCATTGGCCGATCACGCCATTCTGCGCGGCTTGGATAAGTCCACCGGGCATGCGCGCGACTATGCGCTGACCATTGGCCGTGCGGCGCGCATCGGCTCGCTGGAGGTGATCGCACGGTCGTGCTGGAAGAGCGCGCCGGAAGACGCGCCGGAAGTGAAGATTTATGTCGAAGTGTTCGACCATCCGCCCGCGCGCGAAGGCGAAGATTCCGCGCGGCAGGAAATTTTCCACGGCTGGCTGTTCGCCTCGAGCCCGGGCCTCAATGGCCTCGATCACCCCGTGTACGATATCTGGGCGATCGATTGCCGGCCGTGATTGCGGCAGTCGGAATCCGGCAATCGGCAATCGATGAGGGCATTGCCATTGCCGACTGCCTACTGCCGATTGCCGCGTTGTGGCTCGGCCGTCTGGTGTCATAGTCGCTTCTGACATGCGCATTCTCTGCACCAACGATGACGGCATCCACGCCACCGGGCTTGCGGTGCTGGAAAAGATCGCCGGCGCCTTCAGCGACGATGTCTGGGTGGTGGCGCCTGAAAACGAACAATCCGGCGCTTCGCGGGCGCTGACGCTGGCGACGCCGATCCGCGCGCGGCAAGCCGGTCCCAAGCGGTTCGCGGTTTCTGGCACGCCGACCGATTGCGTGCTGCTTGGCGTCGAGCATCTCATCGAGGGCCCGCGGCCGGATCTGGTGCTCTCCGGCGTCAATCGCGGTCAGAACATCGCCGACGACGTGACCTTCTCCGGCACTATCGCTGGCGCCATGCAAGGCATGCAGCTTGGCATGCGCGCGATTGCGTTGAGCCAAGCGCGCGGGTTCCGCGGTGAGGAAACGGCGATCTCGTGGGAAACGGCGGAAACGTACGGACCCGGCGTCGTCGGTGCGCTGCTGAAGCAAGGCTGGCCGCAAGATGTGCTGATCAACGTGAACTTTCCGGATTTGCCGCCAGATCAAATCAAAGAAGTGGAAGTCACGTTTCAGGGCCATCGCGACCAAGCCATCGTTTATGCCGATAAGCGCACCGATCCGCGCGGCAATGCGTATTTCTGGTTTGGCTTTCGCGGCAAGCTTTCCGATCCGCCGCAAGGCTCCGATCTGCGCGCGATCTATGAGGGCCGCATTTCAGTGACGCCGCTGCATGTTGATCTCACGCACATGCCGACGCTGCATGATCTGAAGGGCGTGCTGGGCGGGGCGCCGCCGAAGCATCCGAAGGCCACGTGACCGATCCGGCGCGCCTCATGCGCTTCGTGTTGGAGCTGCGCCAAGCGGGCATCACCGACGCGCGTACATTGTCTGCGCTTGAGCGTACGCCACGTACACAATATGCGCCGGAGCATCTGAGCGGCCTCGCATACGACGACGTCGGGCTGCCGCTCGCGCATGGACAAGCGATGACCAAGCCGTCCGTGGTCGGGCGCGTGCTGATGGCGCTCGGCGTTGAGGCGGGCGATGTTGTCCTCGAGGTGGGCACCGGTTCTGGCTATCAAGCCGCGGCGCTGGCGACACTGGCGCAGCGCGTGGTGACGCTGGAGCGCTGGCGCGATCTCGCGGCGGAGGCGCGCAGCCGCTTCGGGCGGGCGCGGCTGATGAATGTGTTTGCGCACGCCGCGGATGGCTTCGACGGTTGGGCCGAGAACGCCCCCTATGACCGCGTCGTCGTCAACGCGGCGATGGACGATTTTCCGGAGACGCTCATCAGCGCGCTCAAGCCGGATGGGGTGCTGGTCGCGCCGCTCGGCGATGCACAGGCGCAGCGTTTGATCCGCTATCGCAATGGTGAGCGTACGGATCTCGGGCCGGTGACGTTTGCACCGCTGCAACGGGGCGTGAGCGAAGAAGAGACGCCGCTGTCGCCCTGATTTGCGCCGTAGGGCGATTCTCAATGACACTGGCGCGCGTGAAACGCGCCGCACCCTTGCTCGCGGCGGCATTGGCCGCGTGCGCCAGCGCTCATGCGCCGGCGCCGATCCAGTATGGTGGGGTGCGCGAACCAAGTCCGCCGTCGCCGCGGCGCGCCGCTGCGCAGGAGCGGGCGCCTGCGCGCCAACAACCGGCGCCGCCGCAACAGACACAGGTACAGACGCAACCGTCGCAACAGGCGCAGGATTGGGCCGATGCGCCGGGTACGCCGCTTTCGGCCTACGCGCTGCAGCCCGACGACGTGCATCCGTACGATCCGGCCAATCCGCCGCGCACGCATCGGGTGCTCGCCAACCAGTCGCTGTACGACATTGCCAATATGTATCAGCTGCCGCTGCGGGCGTTGATCGATCAGAACCATCTGGAGCCGCCGTACGCTCTCTCCCCCGGCACGATCCTGCAACTGCCGCCGCCCAACGTGCACATTGTCGAGAACGGCGAAACGTTGGCGACGGTGGCGCAACGCTACAATGTCGATACCCGTTCGCTCGCGCTGCTCAATCGCATGCAGCCGCCGTACGGGGTTGCGCCGGGTGATCGCATCTTGTTGCCGGCCATGGCGCGGGACATGGGCGCGGTCGCACCGCCGCGTGACTACGAAGCGCCGTCGTCCTCGCCTGCCAACAACAACGCCGTTGCGCACGCCGCTGCCGGCGAGACGCCGGCGCTCCATGGCAACGGTCACTTTGCCTGGCCGATTCGTGGACAGGTAATGGCGCGATTTGGCGCGCAGCCGAACGGCGCGCGGCTCGATGGCATCGAGATCGCAGGCCAGGAGGGCGCGCCGATCAAAGCCGCCGCCGACGGCGAGGTGGTTTATGCGGGATCGGATCTGCCGGGCTACGGCACGCTGGTGCTGGTGCGCCACGCCGACAACTACGTTACAGCGTACGGTTTCGCGCGGCGGGCGCTGGTGCGGGAAGGCCAACGTGTGCGTGCGGGCGAAACTATCGCTGAGCTAGGTCCGCGTCCGGGCGGGGCGCGGCTGTTGTTTCAGGTGCGGCGCGGCACACAAGCGATTGATCCCGCGCCGCTCCTGGGTGACTAGCGGCTGCGGCGAAACGGCGCGAAACGCAGTTCGCCCCTCATTGAAAAGGGATGGCGCGACGATATAGTCCCGGCCAATTGCGGCAGGGCCGCGCATCTCAACCGGCGCCGGCGGGGAAGTTTCCGCCTCTTAGCGAGGATCAATGTTCATTTCTGACGCTTATGCACAGACCGCCGCGGGCGCGGCAGGCGCTGGCGACCCGACCATGGCGCTCATCATGCAGCTTGCGCCGTTCGTTCTCATGTTCGGCGTCTTCTATTTTCTGATCATGCGTCCGCAGCAACAGCAGCGGAAGAAACTGCAAGACGCCATCAACGCGCTGAAAAAGGGCGACGTGATTGTCACCTCCGGCGGGCTGATCGGCAAGGTGCGGTCAGTGGCTGACGATGAGTTGCGGGTTGAGCTTGGGCCGAACGTGGAGGTGCGTCTGATGCGCTACGCCGTCGGCGAGGTTCGCTCGAAGACCGAACCGGCGCCGGCCAACGATTCCAAATCAGCTTCCGCGAGCTAAACACCCATGCTGCAGCTGCCACGCTGGCGCGTGATCCTGGTCATTGTCGTGGCCATCTTCGCGGCCTTTACGACTGCGCCGAATTTGCTTCCGCCGTCGGCGCGAGCGATGATCCCACCATTCCTGCCGCACAGCCCGATGAACCTCGGCCTCGACTTGCAGGGTGGTTCACACCTGCTGTTGGAAATCGACACCAGCGGCTTGGAGCGCGGCCAAGTCGATTCTTTGCGTCAGCAGGTCGGCTCGGCGCTGCGTGAGGCGCAGCCGCAGATTTTGCGGAGCGCGCCGACCGCGGCTGGCGGCGTCGTCACCACCAAGCTCAACAATCCCGCTGACTTGCAGCGGGCGATGCAGGCGCTGCGCCCAATCGCACGTAATCCTGACGGCGGCGATGACCTGATCACCTTCACCAGCCAGCCGGACGGGACCATCACCGCCCGCTACACGCCGGTGGCGCTACAGCAATCAGCGCGCCGCGCCGCGGATCAATCAATCAAGGTGATCCGCTCACGGATCGACCCCAACGGCACCAGCGAAGTCTCGATCGTGCGCCAAGGCGATGATCGCATCGTCGTGCAGGCGCCGGGCGTCTCCGATCCGGAGGAGCTGAAGCAGCGCATCGGCAAAACCGCGCTGATGACGTTCAACCTTGTGCCTACCAACGTGCAGATCACTGACCCATCGCGTCCACCGCCAGGCACCTTCATTGCTGGGCCATATCCCGGCGTCGGCAATACGGCGGCGCTGGTGGAAAGCCATCCGCAATTCACCGGCGAGCATCTGACGCGCGCACGTGTCAGCACGGATGGGCAAACGGGCCAGATCGTCATCGCTTTCCAACTCGACGCGACGGGCACACGTTTGTTCTGCCGCATCTCGCGCGAACACACCGGCGATCAGTTCGCCATTCTCCTGGACAATCAGGTGCTGACCGCGCCGCGCATCAACGAACCGATCTGCGGCGGCTCGGGGCAAATCTCCGGCAGCTTCGATGCGAAATCGGCAAGCGATCTCGTGCTGATGCTGAACGCGGGCGCGCTGCCCGCGCCGCTCACGGTGATCGAACAACGCACTGTTGACGCCACGCTCGGACGCGACGCCATCGAGTCCGGCTCAAAAGCGACCATCTACGCTTCGATCGCGGTCGTGGTGTTCATGGCGCTGGCGTACGGCCTGTTCGGACTGATGGCGATCCTGGCGCTTATTGTGAACATGGGCATGATCATCGGCGCCATGAGCATCGGGGGCGCCACTCTGACGCTGCCTGGCATCGCTGGCCTGGTTCTCACCATCGGCATGGCCGTCGACGCCAACGTGCTGATCTACGAGCGCATGCGCGAAGAGCAGAGGCACGGGCGAAGCGCCGCGATGTCCATCGACGCAGGTTTTGCGCGGGCGATGGTGACGATCATCGACTCGCACTTAACCCAGTTCCTGGCGGCGCTGATCTTGTTCCAGTTCGGCGAAGGCCCGGTGAAGGGCTTCGCCTGGACCTTGTCGATCGGCTGCATCACCTCGGTGATCACCGCAACGTTTGTCACCCAAACTCTGGTCGCGATCTGGTTCCGCCTGACGCGTCCGAAGCATTTGCCGATCTGAGGGCGCGACCATGGCCTGGCCACTCATTAAACTCATGCCCGAAAAGACGAACTTCAAGTTCGTGCGTTTCGCGTTTTTCGCGGCGTTTCTGTCGATCGTCGCAGTCACCGGCTCGTTCGTGTCGATGTTCACTGGCGGCTTCCGCGACAATCCCATCGAGGTGTTTCAGCACGCGCAGGGCGATCCGCTGGCGCGCCTCGGCGCGGTCATGGGACGCGGGTTCAATCTGGGCATCGATTTTCGTGGCGGCACGCTGTTGGAAATCACCGCGCCGCAGTCGATTGATGGCGGCGCCATCAAACACGCGCTGTCGGGTTTGAATTTCGGCGATGTCGAAGTGCAAGGCGTGAGCGGGCGGCAAGCCGATGGGCTGTTTCACACGATGGTGCAGTTTCAGACGCCTGGGAATAATCCCAACGCGGTGATTGAAAGCGTCAAACAGCACGTTCAGACGGTAGTGCCGGGCGTGCAGTTTTCGCGCGTCGAGGCGGTCAGCGGCAAGGTTTCGGAAGAATTGTTCGGCAACGGCTTGATTGCGCTGGGGTTGGCGATCCTGCTGATGCTGATCTACATCGCTTTCCGCTTCGAGTTTCAGTTCGGCATGGGCGCGGTGTTCGCGCTTTTCCACGACACGATCTTGACGCTGGGCTTGTTCTCGGTGCTGCGCCTGGAGTTCACGCTGACCATCATCGCCGCGCTGTTGACGATCATTGGCTACTCCATGAACGACACCGTGGTGGTGTTCGACCGGCTGCGCGAAAATCTCAAAAAATATAAGCGCATGTCGCTGGCCGACGTGATCGACCTGTCGACCAACGAGACGCTCTCGCGCACGATGATCACCTCGCTCACCGCGCTCTTGTCGGCCATCGCACTGTGGACGGTGGGTGGCGAGACGCTGCGTGGTTTTGCCATCGCAATGACGTTCGGCATCGTTATTGGCACGTACTCGTCGATTTATGTTGCCGCGCCAGCGATTTTGTTGTGGCACTCCCGTAGGGGCCGTGGTCCGAACCAGGAGACGGCGCCGGCGGTTGTCGAAGGGGCTCGCTGATCCCTCACGCCGCCTAGGGCTAAAGGGAGGCAAGCATGGCCTGGTTTTTGGGCAATCTGCGCTACGTCGCGTGGACCGCGCTGGCGGTCGGCGTGCTGTTTCTGGTTTGGTACGCTTTGGGGATGCTCGGGTACGATTTCTCGGCCACGAGCCCTATTTGGGAAGCGGGTCTGCGCTGGCTACACGTGCTGAGCGGCATCATGTGGATCGGCTTGTTGTACTACTTCAACTTCGTGCAGACGCCGAACGCGCCGAAAATCCCGGAAGAGCACCGCGGCCCGGCTATCTCAAAGGTGATCGCGCCGGCGGCTCTGTTTTGGTTTCGCTGGGCGGCGATGTCGACCTTGGTGTTCGGCCTGCTGCTGGCATGGAACCAACACTATCTGTTTCAGGCCTTGAGCCTAGGCGCGCTGCAAGAAGCCGGCGTCGCCGCCAAGAAGCCGGTATTCATCGGCATTGGCATGTGGATGGCGATTATCATGTGGTTCAACGTCTGGTTCATCATCTGGCCGAACCAGCAGAAGGTCCTCAATATCGGCAACAAGTATGCTGATCTCAGCGCCGATGCGAAAGCCAAGGCCGCAAAGATTGCGGGTCAAGCCTCGCGCATCAACACCTTCCTCTCCATTCCCATGCTGGTGGCGATGACGGGTGCGCAGACGCTGGGCGGCTAAGGACGGTGGCGCCGGATCCCGCTTTGGACGCGGATGTCCGGCGCGCCGATGAAGACCGCTGGTTGGCGAGCCGCTTCGCGCCGCAGGACGCGCGAACGCGGCTCGTTGCGCTTTATGCACTGAACCATGAGATCGCGCGCACCGCGGAGACGGTGCGCCAAGCTGCGATCGGCGACATCCGCCTGCAATGGTGGCGGGAGGCGACGGCGGAGGTGTTTGCCGGTGGGCCGGCGCGCAAGCACCCGGTCGTGCAGGTATTCGCCGCCGCGCATGCGGAGACGCCGTTTTCCCCCGAGATCGTGAGCGCACTCATAGATGCGCGCGGCGCCGATCTGGAGCCGGCGCCCTTCGCCACGTGGAATGCGATGGAGACGTACCTCGACGCCACGTCCGGCGGGATTATGCGCTTGGCGTTCACGGCGTGTGGCGCGGCGCCTAGCGAAGTGATCCAACCTGCAGCGCGCGGGTGGGGCTATGCGGGGCTGATGCGGGCGGGGGCGCATTGGCGGGCGCGGGGGCGAACCTTTCTGCCGGCAGGCCGTGACCCGCACGAGATGTTGGAACGCGCGCGCGCGGCATACGTGGCCGCGCGAGAGCTGGCCTCTTCAATTCCGTCCGTCGCATTCCCGGCGCTGGGTTACGTGGCGCTGACGCGGGGTTACCTGCGCGCACTCGAACGTGGCGAGACGAGCCGGCCGCTGCTCTTACGTCAGGTGAAGCTGGTCGTTGCGAGCGCAAGCGGGCGGCTCTGACGCAGACGAGACTTTTCAGGTGACGCAGCGCTGCTAACGTTGGCGGCGGAGTATCAGCCATGGCCGCCATCGATAAAGAAAAGCTGCGCGCAAAGTACGCCGAGGAGCGCGCGAAGCGGCTGCGTGCGGATGGCAACGAGCAATACATTCGGCTCGCCGATGAGTTCGCGGTTTACCTGGACGACCCGCACATGCCGGTGAAGCCGCGCGAACCGAAGCGCGATCACGTGACGTTTGCCTGCATTGGCGGCGGCTTCGCGGGCCTGCTGGTCGGCGCGCGCTTGAAGGAAGCGGGCGTGGAGGATGTGCGCATCGTCGAGAAAGGCGGCGACTTCGGCGGCACCTGGTACTGGAACCGTTATCCAGGCGCGCAATGCGATACGGCCTCGATGGTGTACATGCCGCTGTTGGAAGAAACCAACCACATGCCGACCGAGAAGTACGCGCATGGGCCGGAGATCCTCGCGCACTGCCAGCGCATCGGCAAACAATTCGACCTCTACAAGAACGCGCTTTTCCACACCGAGGTGACGGATCTCGAATGGGATGATGACGCATCACGTTGGATCGTGCGCACCAATCGCGGCGATGAATTCACGGCGCAATTCATCAGCCTTGGCACCGGCCCGCTGCATGTGCCGAAGCTGCCGGGCATTCCGGGCATCAAGGACTTCAAGGGCAAGTCGTTTCACACCAGCCGTTGGGACTATGGCTACACCGGCGGCGATGCGAACGGTGCCCCGATGGACAAGTTGCGCGACAAACGCGTGGCTCTGATCGGCACGGGCGCGACCGGCGTGCAAGCGGTGCCGCATTTGGCGAAGGCGTGCGATACGCTTTACGTGTTTCAACGCACGCCATCGTCAGTGGATGTGCGCGCCAACGAACCGATCGATCCGGAATGGTTTGCGACCATCAATGGACCTGGCTGGCAGAAGCGCTGGCTGGAGAACTTCACCGCCAACCAGTCGCAAGGCGCGGCGGACGGCGATTTGGTGAAGGACGGCTGGACCGATTTCGCCAGCCGCATCCGGGCGCGCATCATGACGCTGCCGCCGGATCAGTTCACGCAAGAAGGCATGATGGCGGCGTTCGAGGACGCCGATAATGAGAAGATGGAAGAAATCCGCGCGCGGGTGGACACCATCGTTGAAGACAAGGAAACGGCGGCGAAGTTGAAGGCGTGGTACCGCCAGCTCTGCAAGCGGCCGTGCTTCCATGACGAATATTTGCAGGCGTTCAACGAGCCGGCGGCGCATCTCGTTGACACCAACGGCAAGGGTGTGGAGCGTATTACCGAAACCGGCGTGGTGGTGGCTGGCAAAGAATATCCGGTCGATTGCATTATCTATGGCACTGGGTTTGAGGTTGGCACGCCGTTCAAGAACCGGACGGGGTTCGACCTGACTGGCCGCGACGGCGTGAAGCTGTCGGAGTATTGGGGCAACGGCATGCGCACGCTGCACGGCGTTCACGCGCATGGGTTTCCGAACGCGTTTTTCGTGCAGCCAACGCAGGGCGCGAATCTGATTTCCAACGTGCCGCACAATTTGACTGATGCAGCGCTGACCATCGCGACCATCGTGAAGCATGCGCGTGACGAAGGCGCTGATGAGGTTGAAGTCTCGAAGCCGGCGGAAGAAGACTGGCTGCAGCTTCTGTTGACGGCGCCGCCGCGCATCATCGGTTCGCAGGAATGCACGCCGGGTTACTACAACAACGAGGGCAAGGAGCCGACGCCGGAGGCGCGCTCGTTCTTTGTGGGCTATCCGGCGGGGCCGCAGGCATATTTTCAGTACATTGAAGGCTGGCGGAATAGCGGGGAGTTCAAGGGGCTGGAGTTTCGGTAGGCACAGCTCTTGGCACGCGTCGCGACAAGCTCAGCGTGACGCTACTTCGAGAATTTGCACGGCTGCAGGCGTGGGATATGTTTTGTACGAAACGCGAAGGTTCTAACGGTCGCGCCGGATTTGTGTCGGATGGAGCTGTTGTATTCGCTCGTGCTCCTCCGATAGGGCCAGCTGGCACGCGTGAGCGTGACTGAGGGGGCGGCTTCAGCGCTTGAAGACTTTAGCGCCATCCCCTCCGTCGCGTGCCAAGCGCGCGACGCCTCCCCCTAACGGAGAGAGGGCGAAATGGTCAGGCCGCTGTCAGGACCGTGTAACCCCGCTTCGTCGCCACCAGTGTGTGTTCGTATTGCACAGTCGGCCGGCCGGTATCGGCGCGCAGCGTCCATTCGTCATCGCCGTCGATCGCCCAGTTCG
>DASZWS010000075.1:0-13897 GCA_035546515.1 Vitreimonas sp.
TTCGGCATAGGGCTGCACCATCGCCGCGGGCACGGGGGGCCGGTCATCCCAGATGGCATCGATCGGATTTTGCGCAACGGCGACCAGTTCGGCGCCCGCAGCGGTTACGGCTGCACGCAAGCGCTCCAGCGAATCCGGGCTGTGCAGTTTCGGGTCGTAGCCAATCTTGCCGCCCTTCGGGGCGTGTTCGCGCAGATACTGCGATGGGCCGCCATCGATCAGGTCCTTGTACTGATAGAGTCCGCCATCGACCTGGGCGCGGACCTGCAGGGTGTAGCGGCCGTCGACGAAGATCGCCGCCTCGTCGGCAAACACCACCGCGGCGCCGGCGGAGCCGGTAAATCCGGTGGCCCAGGCGAGGCGGTCATAGGCCGGGGGGACGTACTCGTTCTGCCATTCGTCCTCGTGGGGGATGATGAACCCGTCCAGGCCGGCGGCTTTCAGCGCTTTTCTCAATTGCGGCAGATGCTTGCGCCCGAGGGCGGGACCGCCCGGATCGTCATAGTTCTGGAACATTCGGGCGCCTCTCAGGTGCAGTTCATATGGGGTTCAGTCGCTTGAGTTTAGGGGTTTTGGAGTGGAGGTTTAAGGGGGCGTCGCCTCCAAATCCGGCTGAGCCAGCGGAGAAACGATGGGTTGGATGCGGAAATTGGCGGCGGCGCTGGCCGCTTTCGCGCTCCTGACGGGCGCGCAGGCGGCTGCGCAGGTGCCAGATCCGTTCGCCCGGGAGTTGGCGGCCAGCCTGGCCCACGCGGAGCCCGCCGTGGCGGGGCAGGGCTTCATGCTGGCGGCTGGCCCCTTCGCCGGGGCTTTGGGCCAACAGCGGGCGCGGCAGATCAATATCAACCTGCGGGCAGGGCAGGACTACCGCTTCGTCGGCGTCTGCGATTCCCGGTGCGGCGACATCGATCTGCGCTTGTTCGATCCCAACGGGCGTTTAGTGGCGGAAGACACTGCCGACAACTCGACGCCGTTGCTGCGCGTTCGTGCGCGTGTGACCGGGCCGCATCGCGTCGAGGTGGCGATGTATCGCTGCACCGCGCCGCAATGTTGGTACGCGTTCAACGTTTATTCGCGCTGAAGCGGCTTTCTCCACACGAGGGTCATCCAGGCTTCGCGCGGAATTTGTTTTTCCAGAATGAGACCGCGCGATTCATAGGCCTCACGCACCAGCGGCGCCTGTGTGCGCAGCAATCCTGAAAGAACCAGCGTGCCACCTGGCGCCACCGCTGGAACCAGCCGCGGCGCCAGGCGAATGAGCGGGCGCATCAGGATGTTGGCGAACACCAGATCGAATTGCTGCTTGGCGATGTGGCGCGCCCCATCGCCGGCGATCACGCGTACCCGTGGAGCGACGTGATTTTGCCGCGCATTGATTTCGGCGATCGCCGCTGCGCGCGGATCGATCTCGATCGCCAGGGCTTCGGCGCCACATTTGGCGGCGGCAATAGCCAGCACGCCTGAACCCGCGCCAACGTCGAGCACACGCGAAACGCGGCGTCTGCGCAGCAGGCCCTCCAGCGCCATGAGGCAGCCCCAGGTGGTGCCGTGATGGCCGGTGCCGAAGGCTTCACTGGCCTCGATCCATATTTTCACACGGCCGCCGCTTTCGCGCTGCAGCGCATGTGCGCCCGCCACGACAAAGCGGCCGGCGCGCACCGCTGGCAAACCTTCCAGCGACATCGCCACCCAGTCGGCGGCTTTCACCTTTTTCTGCCGCAGATGCAGTTCAGGCGCGGCCGCGCCGACAATGGCTTCAACGCTGGCCGCGTCCTGTTTGGTCGGCACGTACACTTCGATGCGAAACTTGCCGGGCTTTTCCTCGAACCAGCTCACCGCGTCGGCGGGCGAAGGATCGTGGCGATCGAGTTCGTCGGCGGCGGCGCGGATTTGCGTCAAGGTGCCGAGGGCGGTGAGCAGCAGCATGGGGCGCGTCTAACGCGGCGCATGATTTAGCGCCAGCCTTTGCGCCCCGGCGTCCGCAGCATCACGATTGCGCTTGTCGACGCCGCCGCAGGCGGGCAGGTTGCGCGCGCCGAGTTCGGGAGAAGGCCATGACGCGCAGCATGATTCTGGCGGGTGCAGCGGCGCTGCTCGCAGCCTGTTCGCCGCCTGCGTCGACGACAAACGCCAATGGCGCTACGGCGTCCGCGCCTGCGGCTGCCGGAGGCGCGGCAACCAGCATCCGGCCAGGCCAATATCGCACCACGGTGACCATCGTCTCGATGTCGATCCCCGGTGTGCCGCAGTCGCAACTTCAGGCCATGCAAGCGCAGCCGCAGACGGACGAAGATTGCGTTACCAGCGGCGACATCAGCGATCTCGCGCGCAAGAGCTTGATTGACGCCGACGAAGGCGAGACCTGCACCGACAATCATATGAACGCAGCCAACGGGCGGATCGAGGGCGCAGCCAACTGCACCAATGCCGATGGCGACACCCACAGCATGCACATCACCGGCGGATACACGCCGACGCACATGGACATGGATGTGACCATGACCGGCCAGAGCGCGGCTGGGCAGATGTCGCAGCACATCCGCATGGTGACCGATCGCATCGGTGAATGCGTTGCGCACTAGTCAGCGTGCGTCGCGGTTGCCCAGGATCAGGCGAACGCCGCGGCGGAAGGTGAGATAGTCCCACAGCCAGTTGAAGGCGACGGCAATGCGGTTGCGCGCGCCGATCAGAAAATAAATGTGCGCGACGCTCCAGAAGCCCCAGGCGATGAAGCCCGTAAGCTTCAGCGCATTCAGTTTCACCACAGCGCTGTTGCGGCCGATGGTGGCGAGGTCGCCATAGTGCTTGTAGTGAAACGGGGCCGGCGCTGAGCGTCGTCCGATGCGGGCGCGGATTGTGCGCGCAACGTATTGGCCCATTTGCTTGGCCACAGGGGCGATGCCCGGGAGCGCCTTTCCGGCGATTGATGCGGCGTCGCCGATGACGAAGATTTCGTCGCGCCCCGGTACGGTCAACTCCGGCGTGACCACGACGCGTCCAGCGCGATCATGTTCCGTGCCGAGCCAGTTTGCAGCAGGCGACGACTGCACACCCGCGGCCCAGACGATGGTGGCCGCCTCGATGCGCCCGGCGCTGGTGTCGACGCCCTGTGCATCGCACCCTGTGACCATGGTGTTGGTGCGGACGTCCACGCTTTTGCGCGTCAATTCACGATGCGCATAGCCCGCAAGATCAGCAGGGTAAACCGGCAGCACTTGTGGCGTTCCCTCAATCAGCACAATGCGGGCGTTACGCGGATCGATGCGGCGAAAGTCTTTGCGCAGTGCGTGCCCCGCCACCTCTGAGAAGGCGCCGGCGAGTTCAACGCCGGTTGGGCCGCCGCCGACGATGACGAAGGTCAGCAGACGTTGGCGCTCGGCTTCGTCGTCACTGAGCTCGGCTTGTTCGAAGCAGGTCAGCAGGTGGCGGCGAATGGCTTGCGCGTCTTCGATGGTCTTCAAGCCTGGCGCGAAGGGCGCCCAAGCGTCGTGTCCAAAATACGAATGCGTGGCGCCGGTGGCGAGCACCAGGAAATCATATGGAAGCGCGTGGCCGCTCGCGTACGCGGTTTTTGCGGCGACATCGATGCGTTCGATCTCGGCCATGAGGGTGGTGATGTTCGCTTGCGTCCGCAGCACCTCGCGGATCGGCCAGGCGATTTGGTTAGGCGAGAGCGCGGCCGTGGCCACCTGGTACAAGAGCGGCTGGAAGCAATGATAATTGTTGCGGTCGACCAGTGTGATGTCGACGTCCGCGTGCTTCAGCGCTTTGGCGCAAGCGATGCCGCCAAACCCGCCGCCGACGATGAGGACGCGGGGGCGGGAGTCTGGAGGCGCGCTCATGGCTTATATGTAGGCGTGCGACCGCGAAATTTCGCCCGATTTCTGGCGGCGCCACCAAAGAATTACGCCGCGCTCGCTGGGATGACGAAGCTGTCGATCACGCGCTTTTCGCCGGCTTTATCGAAGTCCACGGTGAGCTTGTTGCCTTCGACGGCGCGGACTTTTCCGTAGCCGAACTTCTGATGGAAGATGCGATCGCCGACGCCGTAGTGGGAATCATCGTCGCTGGATTTCACCACCAAGCGCGCTTCGCCTTCGAGCATTGGCGGTTTGCCGTACTTGGCGCCACGGCCCATGCTTTCCTGCGCGCGCCGCCATCCCGGGCTTTGGTAGGCCGAGTTGAAGCCGGCGCCAGGCGCATACGAATCCAACCGCGATGCCGCTTCGCGCACGCCGCCAGCCTGCATGGCGTAACCGGTCTCGCTGATTGCATCGACATTGGCCGAAGGCAGCTCATCGATGAAACGTGAAGGGATGACGCTCTGCCAGCGGCCATAAATCTGGCGATTGGCGGCGAATGAAATACGGGCGCTTTCGCGCGCGCGGGTGATGCCGACATAAGCAAGCCGGCGCTCTTCTTCCAAACCCTTCTCGCCACTCTCGTCAATGGCGCGCTGCGAGGGGAACACCTGTTCTTCCCAGCCGGGCAGAAAAACCAGCGGCCATTCCAAACCTTTGGCTGCATGCAAGGTGGAGAGATGCACATTGTCGCCATCGCTCTCAGATTCGATGTCGAGCACCAGCGCAACGTGTTCGAGATAGCCGGCGAGGGTGTCGAACTGGCCCATGGATTGGACCAATTCCTTCAAGTTTTCGAGCCGCGTCTGCGCTTGCGGAGATTTGTCGTTGCGCAGCATCTCCGTGTAGCCGCTCTCGTCGAGGATGGTTTCGGCGAGTTCGATGTGACTGATGGTCTGCGAGCGCTCGCGCCAGCGATCGAGGTCGGTGAGGAACGATCTGAGCGCCGTGCGCGCCTTCAACGGCAAATCGTCGGTCAGCACTATTTCGCGCGCGGCGGCGACGAGCGAGCGGAAGCGCGTCGCACCGCCGGGCGCCGGCTCCTGCTGGGTCACCACCTCGCCGGTGTCCGCGTCGAACAGCGGCCCGTTGTCGGTGACGAAGCGGACCGGCGGCTTTTGTGCGTGCGCGTGCAGCTTCGCCACGGTGGTTTCACCGACGCCGCGCTTCGGCTGATTGACCACGCGCTCGAAGGCGAGATCGTCGTCTTCGGAAACGATAAGGCGCAAATAGGCGTGGGCGTCGCGGACTTCGCTGCGTTCGAAAAAGCGCGGGCCGCCAATAACCTTGTACGGGATGCGCAGCATCAGGAATCGCTCTTCAAACGCCCGCATCTGCCAGGCGGCACGTACCAGCACCGCGCATTCCGAATAGCGCCGATTTTGTTGCACCCAACCTTCGATGTCGTCGGCCACGAGGCGTGCTTCGGCTTCGCCATCCCAAATGCCACGCACCTTCACGCGATGGCCTTCGTCGTCATCAGTAAACAGGGTTTTGCCGAGGCGGCCCCGATTGTGGGCGATCAGATGCGATGCGGCTGCAAGGATGTGGCCGGTGGAGCGGTAGTTGCGCTCAAGCCGCACCACCACAGCGCCGGGAAAGTCGTGCTCAAAGCGCAGGATGTTGTCGACTTCCGCGCCGCGCCAGCCATAGATCGACTGATCATCGTCGCCGACAACGCAGAGGTTCTTGCTGTGCTGCGCCAAGAGCCGCAGCCACAGATATTGAGCGACGTTGGTGTCCTGATACTCGTCCACCATCAGGTGGGTGATCTTGCGGTGGTACGTTTCCAGCACGTCGGGGTGACGCTGAAACACGTCGATCATGTGCATCAAGAGATCGCCGAAATCGCAGGCGTTGAGGATTTTCAGACGCGCCTGGTAGTGCGCATAAAGCGCCACGCCTTTGCCGTCTGCGAACGAGAACGCTTCGCCTTTCGGCACTTTCTCCGGCGTCAGCGCGCGGTTCTTCCAGCTATCGATAAGGCCGGCGAGCTGACGTCCCGGCCAACGCTTTTCGTCGATGCCTTCGGCGTCGATGATCTGCTTCAGCAGGCGAATTTGATCGTCAGTGTCGAGAATGGTGAAATTGTTTTTCAGCCCGACCAGCTCGGCATGCGTGCGCAGCATGCGCGCGCTGATGGAGTGGAAGGTGCCGAGCCACGGCAGACCGCCGCCGCCCGGTCCGAGCAGAGCTTCAACGCGCTCGCGCATTTCGCGCGCGGCTTTGTTGGTGAAAGTCACCGCCAGCACGCCCCATGGCTTGGCGCGATTGGTGGTCAGCAGATGCGCGAGGCGCGTCGTGAGTACGCGGGTCTTGCCGGTGCCGGCGCCGGCGAGCACCAGCACGGGGCCATCAAGTGCCTCGACAGCGGCGCGCTGTTCAGGATTCAGCGACGCGAGGTACGGCGCAGCCGCCATGGCGCGTTGCGAGATGGGCAAGAGGTCTTCTGACATCGACTCTTCAGATCGTGGTTGTAGCAGCACGAAGCAAGAACAAAAAGCCGTTCTGAACCAACGGCCTGCGTTAACACTTGTGGCGGCTGGGGAACCCGAAATGCGCGACTGACGCGGAACATTGCGCGTTGCTGCTCGGTTAGTTTGTGCAGAGGCCGCTGATGAGACCACCCAACACCATACAAAAGGGCGCTTTTTTCGGCGTGTTGGCCGCATGCTTGGTGATGGCGCTGACGGTGATGGCGATCAGCGCGCTGGATCAGCGGCCGCAGCCCCGGTTGGCGCACACCCATCACTTGCAGAGTGCAGACACCTTCGCGGCGATGGCGCCCGCGCGCGGGCGGTGACCCGGCAAAACTTCGGGTTTCGCCCCACGAACTGCGTTAGTTTTCCGGTCCGAATCTTGAGGCCCGACGCATGCCGGACGTTTTCATTTCCTATGCGCGCGAGGATCGGGGGCGTGCCGAGCAGGTGGCTCAAGGGCTCGCGCAACTGGGTCTGGATGCGTTCTGGGATACCGACATCCCGCCCGGACAAACCTGGGCCGACTACATCGAAGCCAAGCTCGCGCAATGCAAAGCCGTGGTGGTGTTGTGGAGTGAGCATTCCACCAAATCGCAGTGGGTGCGCGAAGAGGCTCGGCTTGGGCGCGACAAGGCCCGGTTGATCCCCGCACGGTTGGATGGGGCCACGCCGCCATTTGGCTTTGGGGAAGTGCAGGCCGCCGACCTCGGCGCATGGCGCGGCCAAAGCAATCACCCGGAATGGATGCGCTTTTCACAAGCGGTGTTCGCCGCCGTGCGCGGCGTCGACGCGCCGATGCCGCAGATTCAACAAACGCAGTGGCAAGCGCCGCCACAACAGCAGCAGTTTGTGCAGCAGTCGAACTGGCCGTCGCAGAACGCGCCGGCGCCCGCGGATAATCCTGTGGCGCTCGTCCAGCATTCACTGCGCATGTACGTGAACGGCAAGGGGCGTGCGCGCCGCAAAGAACTTGCCTGGTTCATCGTGCTCTATCTCATCGTTGCAAGCGTCGGCTATTTCGCCGACTGGCAGGAAGGCTTCGATCCTGTGACCGGTCAGATTAACAGCTACCTATTTCGGGTTTTGGTGTGGCTGATTTTCATTTGCCCGTTCGTGAGTTTGATGAGCCGGCGTTCGCATGATATCGGGCAGAGTGGTTGGGTGGCGGCGCTGGCGCCGATCCCCTTCGTTGGCGCAATTTTGGCGCTGGTCTTCGCCTTTATTCCCGGTCAGCCGGGCGACAACCAATATGGGCCGGACCCAAAGGCTGTGCGCGGCTAGCACTGCGTTTGAAACCTGGCGCGGCGTCCTGCTAGAACGGGGGCGGAGGGTTCATGTCGGCTGTTTTTCTCTCGTATTCCCGCGAAGATCGCGCCCGCGCCGAACAGGTTGCGCAAGGGTTGCAGGCCGCTGGGCTCAACGTCTTTTGGGACAACGAAATTCCACCGGGCCAAACCTGGGCCGACTATATCGAAACCAAACTCACGCAATGCAAAGCGTTGATCGTGTTGTGGAGCGAGCACTCCACCAAGTCGCAATGGGTGCGTGAAGAGGCGCGGCTCGGGCGCGACAAGGGCGTACTGATCCCGGTGATGATGGATGCTTCGGCGCCGCCGTTCGGGTTCGGCGAAGTGCAGGCGGCCAATCTTTCAGGGTGGAACGGCGACGCCAACGATCCGAATTGGCGCCGGCTGGTTGAGGCCGTTTCCGCGTTCGCCAATACTGACCGCGCGCCAACGCCGCGCCCCATGGAGCCGCCGCGCGCGCCTACGCCGCAACCGCAAGCGTGGAGCGCGCCGCCGCAATCGGCGCCGCCGCAAGCGAAGAAAGGCGTTCCCACCTGGGCTTGGATCGTCGGCGCTGTGGTGGCGACCATCGTCGTGCTCGGGGTGATCGGCAATATGGCGGAGCAGAATCAGGGTGCGACGCCGCCGCAGCAGCAAGCCGCCGCCGATACCACGCAGCCGATGGCGCCGCCGCAACAGCAGCCGCAGCAGCAAGGTGGAAACGCCGCGGAATATCAGCAGCAGGTCATGCAGCGGCTGGGGCAAGTGCAGCAGTCGTTGCAGTCGCAAGGCTTCCAGGCGATCTCGGCGCCGACCGCAGGCCAGCTGAACCAGGGTCAGTACCAGAATTTTCCGGTGACGCTGACGACGGCCGGCGATTACCGCATTGTCGGCGTGTGCGATAGCGACTGCGGCGATCTGGATCTGGTCCTTTACGACGCCAACAACAACGTGGTGTCGCAAGACAATCTGACTGACGCGGTGCCGATCGTGGAGGCGCAATTGCAGAGCCCGGGCCAGTTCACGGTCCAGGCCACCATGCACACCTGCAACGTGGCGCCCTGCTATTTTGCGCTAGGCCTGTTTGGGCGGCCGCTACAGTAGCGGTCAGACGCGGTTTTCCAGCACGAAAACGCGCACCGCCGAGGCGAGCGAAGCATCGGGCGTCTCTCGCGCGCGCGTTTCATCGATCGCCGCGATCAGCACTGGCAGGCTGGAGGATCGCGCGCGCGCAATCTTCTCAAGCCCCAGCCAGAATTCCTGTTCGAGCGCGAGCGAGGTGCGGTGGCCGGCGATGCGCATGGAGCGCTTCAGCAGCGAGCCTTTATTCGCCGTCGCGTTTATGTCCGTCGAGTCTCCGCGTGGCGGCATCGTTCTCAGCCTTCGTCTTCTTCTTCTCTATTTTCGTGCGGCCATGAACGATGCGATTAGCTTGAGCTTGCTCTTCAGCGGCGTCGCGCGCCTTGGTTTTGCGCGCCCGCCTCAAGTTGATCACATCAGCCACAGGGCCGATGTAAGCCGGTACGCCTGAACCGCCAAGTCGTTCCGCGACAAACAGCGTAAAAATCAGCGAACTTCAGTTTGTTCGCAGCTGCGACAGCAGACCGCTCGCGAAAAGTTCCATGCGCATTCGCGCAGGAACAGGAGAACCCAATCTTCATTCTCCTTGCGAAGAGCGCGCGCACGCCCGCGACGCGCGAGGAAGGAGATTTGGACATGATCGACTCTGGTTCCATTCGTGAGCACATGGACGTCGTCGGCTCCGACGGAAAGCATATCGGCAAGGTCGATCACGTGCTCGGCGGCGATCTGCAGCTGACACGCTCGATGGGCGTGGGCTCGCACCACCTGCTGCCCTTAACCTATGTCGAAAGCGTGAGCGGCGACAAAATCCGCCTCAGCATCACCGAAGACGAGGCCAAGAATCGCTGGCGCGAACTGCACTAAGGTCTGTGCGAAAGCTGTCGGAGAGCGCCGCTGGGAAACCGGCGGCGCTCTTATTTGTCGTCAGAAAGGATGGTCTCCAGAAACATCTGCCGGCGGTTGAGGAAATTGCGGGTGACGCTGACGTGTTCGAGGTCTTCGTATTCCGTCGGCAAGATACCGTGGTCGGAGACTTCGTAGATCAGCGCGTCAGGATAGCCCAAAATGATGGGCGAGTGGGTGGCGATGATGAATTGGCTCTTCAGGCCAACGAGTTCGTGCAGCCGGCCCAGGAAGCCGAGTTGACGGTTGGGGGAGAGGGCGGCCTCCGGTTCGTCGAGAATGTAGAGGCCGTTGCCTCTAAATCGGTGCTCCAGCAGCGCCATGAACGATTGACCATGGCTCATCTCGTGCAGAGAAACGCCGCCGTGAGAATCGATAATCCGAGGAGCGCCGGGCTCTTCGTCGAGCCGCTCAATTTCCGTAGCGACGTTAAAATAGCTCTCAGCGCGCAGAAAGTAGCCGTCACGTCGGCGGCGTGGTGAACGTGCGATGCGCAGCTGCTTATGCAGGGGCGAGTGCGAGGCGCGCGTGGCGAAGTTGAAGTTCCTGCTCCCGCCTTCGGCGTTGAACCCACTCGCCACCGCAAGCGCCTCAATCAGCGTAGATTTGCCCGCGCCGTTCTCGCCGACGAAGAAAGTCACGCGCGGATGAAACTCCAGACGATCCCAGCCGCGCAGCACCGGGAGCGAGAACGGATACGCTGTCGCGTCCCAGTTCTCATCACGCAAAAGCTCCATCGAGTGAATGAAGCCCTCAAATTCGTGGACCTTGGTCATCCAGGGCTGATCATCTTCTCCGGGCGGACGATGTCGTCGAAATCATCCGCCGGGATGCCGTCCTTGATCGCTTCTTCGCGCAGGCTGGTGCCGTTCTTGTGCGCCGTCTTGGCGATCTTGGCGGCGCGGTCATAGCCGTATTTGGGCGCCAGCGCGGTCACCAGCATCAGCGACATATCCAGGTTCTTCTTGATGTTGTCGCGGCGGGCTTCGATGCCGGCGACGCAATTGTCGGTGAAGCTCACTGCGGCATCGCTCAAGAGCCGCGCCGATTGCCAGAAATCGTAGGCCATTACCGGGTTAAAGACGTTGAGTTCGAAATGGCCGCTGGCGCCGGCGAAGGTGATGGCGGCTTGATTGCCGAACACCTGCACGCACACCATGGTCAGCGCCTCGCACTGCGTGGGGTTGACCTTGCCCGGCATGATCGACGAGCCGGGCTCGTTCTCCGGCAGCATCAGTTCGCCGAGGCCAGAGCGCGGGCCTGAACCGAGGAAGCGGATGTCGTTGGCAATCTTGAACAGAGCTACAGCGGCGGAATTGATGGCGCCGTGCGAAAACACCATGCCGTCATGCGAGGCGAGCGCCTCAAACTTGTTCGGCGCGGTGACGAACGGCAGATGCGTGATCGCCGCGATCCGCGCGGCGACCTTTTCCGCAAAGCCAATCGGCGCGTTTAGGCCCGTGCCGACCGCGGTCCCGCCCTGCGCCAGCTCATAGAGTCCGCGCAGCGATTCCTTGAGCCGTTGGTTGGCGTTCGACACCTGCTGCACGTAGCCGGAGAATTCCTGGCCAAGCGTGAGCGGCGTAGCGTCCTGCGTATGTGTTCGGCCGATCTTGATGATGTCCTTGAATTCTTCGCTCTTCTTCTTCAGCGCGGTTTCCAGATGCGCCAGCGCCGGCATCAGTTGTTCGGCCACCATGTGCGCGGCAGCTATGTGCATCGCGGTAGGGAACGTATCGTTCGAGCTCTGGCTCATGTTGACGTGATCGTTGGGGTGCACGGGCTTCTTTGACCCCATCTCGCCGCCCAGCATTTCGATGGCGCGGTTGGAGATGACCTCGTTGGCGTTCATGTTCGACTGCGTGCCCGAGCCCGTCTGCCAGACTGCCAGCGGAAAATGCGCATCGAGCTTGCCGTCGATCACTTCCTGCGCCGCCGCGACGATTGTCTTGCCGATGGTTGGATCGAGCCGGCCCAAATCCATGTTCACCTCGGCCGCCGCCCGCTTGACGATCCCCAGCGCCCGGACAATCGGCTGCGGCATCTTTTCGACACCGATCTTGAAATTGCCGATCGAACGCTGCGACTGCGCCCCCCAATACTTGTCGGCCTCAACCTCGATCGGGCCGAAAGTGTCAGTCTCTGTGCGGGTTTTCATGGATCGGGCCTTGGTGAATCTGCCACGGTGTTGCGCTAGGGGATATGAGCATGACACCGCCGGATCAAGGGAGCGTCATGGCGATGCAGAACAGCATTGCGGCTGAGGAACGGGCGTCGACCGCAGCGCGCCCCAAGGGCGATGGCAGAGCGTTGCCGCGCGTGATTGGATGGCTGCTTTTGTTGTCGCTGTTTGGCCTGCTTGCGGCGAGCGTCGCGCCGCTGGATGCGATCTTCCGGAAAGAGCTGAGCTTCCTGTCCGTTGGCGCTTTGTTTGTGTTGGGCGGCCTATGGCTTCTGACGTCAATCTTTGGGCCGCACGCGGCGCGGGTTTCTTACATGCGCGCGAACGCCACGCACGGCGGCGCCCGCTTCACCCGTGAACTGCGGCCGTTTGGGCATGCCGTGGTGTACCGCACCTCCGGCGGCGGACGCGCTGCGAGCCCAGCGGAGATCGCTGGCGCCTTGAGCAATCGCGTCGCGATGAATCTCCGGGCGCTCTGCGCCGATCGCGAAGTTATGACGCTCAAGGCGGCGTCTGATGCGACGCCAGCTTTGATGCAGGCAAGCGACGCGGTGATTGTTGATTTATCTGATGGCGCGCCCGCTGATTGGAATGCCATCAAGCCGGAGACGCGGCGTTGCGTATTCGTCGCCGCGTGGGGCGTGCATGAACAAGCTGAGGCGACATTTGCTGCGCTCGGCGTTCCGGGCCAATGCTTCTTTTACGCGCCAGACGGCGAAATTCAGCGCCGCGGTCAATTCCGCGCAGCGGTGCTCGCGGCCATGCGCGCGGCGCACGCGTGAGCGAACCTTGGTCGGGTCGCGGCAAGGTGCGCGCGCGCGAGATCGCCGGCGGCGTGGAAATCACCATCGACGGCGTCACCACGCAGGCGCGCTACTACAAGCCGCTCGTGTACGAGTTCTTCCGCAAGGAATTTCAGATTCGCCCGCGCTGGGGCGATTTCGAGGTCGAGATCCGCATGGAGCATCTCGGCGAACCGCCGACGCTCGATCTCGATAATCTGGCGAAGGCGCTGCTCGACGCGCTGAAGGGGCACATCTTCGTCGATGACAGCCAGATCGCGCGGCTTCTCTGCGAGCGCGCGCCTGGGGAGCGCGATCGCATCACGCTCAGAGCTGTGAAGCGCGAATAGCGCTTATTTTTTGCGGAATGCGTCCAAGCTGACGACGGAGCTATCTCCGGACGCCGTGGGCGCGGCGCTTTCCTGCACGCGCGCGGCCGGTGCGGGCGGCGCATCGCCGGAGGCCATGCGCGCTTCGTCGCTATGCGGATGCTCGAACTGCAATCCGAATTTCACGCTGGGATCGAAGAAGCGCGTGATCGCCGTGAACGGAATCGTGATCGGATGCGGCTGGCCCGAGAATTTCAGAATGACGCGAAAGCGATCGGGATAAACTTCGAGATCCCAGAACTGGTGCTCGAGCACAATCGTCATTTCGTCGGTGTAGCGCGCGCGCAAATGTTCGGGGATGACGACGCCCGGCGCGTGCGTGCGGAAGGTGATGTAGAAGTGATGCTTGCCTGGCAGACCGCGCGGACTGGCGGCTTCCTGCAATCCCGCGCGGACCACGCCGCGCAGAGCGTCTTGCATCAGCTGCTCGTATCCAATCATGTCGTCAGCCACGACCGCTCCCCTTGGCTCCCAAGAGTGACCATTACTGCCTCATTTCGGGCCGTCAATTGATGATCCACAAGGCGCGAAAAGATCAATCTTCTCAATGTTGGGAGGCGAAAGGCGGGAAGGCGTGCGGCGCTTTCGCGGCATGCGTGCAATTTCGCCGCGGCCGCATCGTGCTTCGCGCAAAGCGCGACGCCGCCTGTGGACAACTCGCCAAATCTTTGCTGTGAAAAAGAAAATCGTCCCGCGATCAACGTCAACGCGCGCGCGTTACCGTACGCATTGCCATTCGTCGCAGTGCGACTCACCTTGGCGCGCGAAAAAATCGCCAATGCATGGGGGAGAAATCCCCGGCTTCTGTTGCCGGGCGCCGGGGGGCCCCGCCTAGTGATGCTACTCAGTAGGACTTAGTGTCGAGAACACTCGCGCTGCTTACGCAGCGAGGGCGAACTCTTCAGCAGTGTTGTCATTGGCAACTATGCTGT
>DASZWS010000076.1:0-10231 GCA_035546515.1 Vitreimonas sp.
TTACCGAGTTGTTAAGCCGAAGCCCTGTAGCGCGAGTCATTGGCTTTTATCCGCACGACGGGCAGGCGTCATGTCGCACTATCGCTGGAACCGCCGCTTCTACGACCACGACGGCGATTCTCACATCTATATGGGCGAACCAGCCCTGGCGCGGCGGCGCCGGCTGAGGGCTGAGGAAAAAGAAGGGAAGCGGGCTCAGGAGTGGGACCGCACCGGCTCCGACAAGAGCCTGGAGCGCGCGGCCAAACGCCTGAAGCACGTCAAGGCGGAGGATCGTGTGCTCTACGTGCCGCAGTGGGATATGGCCAAGGCCGAAGCCGCCATGCGCAAGGCGGGCGTCAATGGCGCGGTCAGCAATCTGTGCGGCTCGCAGGTGAAGCGGGTGAAGCTGAAATAGTCAGTCTTCGCTTTGCGGCGGGCGAGGGCCGCGGCCGCCGGCTTTTTCGGCGGGCGCCAAGCGCAGCACTTCGGCTTGGTATTTGTCGTCTTCGCCATGCACCAGCATGGGCGCGGCCTTCACCAGCGCGTCGAGCAGCGTCTCTACCCACTTTCGTTCGGCTTTGGGAAAATCGCTGAGCACGTGTCCTTGTACAAGATCGGCATGGCCGGGGTGGCCGGTGCCGAGCCGGGCGCGGCGATAGTCGTCGCTGTCGAACCAGGCGGAGATGGAGCGGATGCCGTTGTTGCCGGCCGCACCACCACCAAGCTTCATGCGGAAGCGGCCCGGCGCGAGATCGATTTCATCGTAGAAGACGACGATGTCGCGCGGGCCAAGCTTGTAGAAGCGCGCAGCTTCGGCGACGGCGTGGCCGCTGTCGTTGTAGAAGGTTTGCGGTTTCATCAGCAGGACGCGTACGCCGTCGATGACGCCTTCGGCGACCTCGCTGCGGAACTTCTTTTTCCACGGGGCGATATTGTAGGCGCGCGCCAGCGCGTCCACGGCCATGAAACCGATATTGTGCCGGTTGCCCGCGTATTTCGCGCCCGGATTGCCGAGACCGACGAGGAGCAGCATGACTAGACCCGATCCTGCCAGTTAGTGGGATCCCGAGCTGCATGAAAACAGGCGATAACGAAGATGTCGTCGCCTTCGATCTTGAAATAGATGCCGTAAGGAAAACGACGAAGTCGAGCGCGACGAATGTCTGCATACATCAGCGGAAACTGCAGTGGTTGCTCCCTGATGCGCGCCAGTTGATGATCGGCTTCGGACCTAAATGCCGTCCCGAGCCGAGATGTTTTCGCCTCGTACCAATGGAGAGCCTCCTCCAATTCCTGCCGCGCGACCGGCAAAAATCGTACGATCATACTCACCGCTTACGAGCGTCGAGGCCGGCTTTGATCTCTTCCCAGGTGACCGATTTTGATTTTTCCTGGTCGAATGTTTCCAGGCGACGCTGAAGTTCTTGCTGCTGCGCGTTGGTCAGCGGCACCTCGGCGTCGGGGAGGCTGTCCCAAAGGCGCTCGATGAGGGCCAGCCGCTCTGCGCTGCTAAGCCGATCGATTTCTTCCTGAGCGATCATAACCTGAGAATAGGCTAGAGGGCGCACGATCTCAATGCGCGCTACCTGTCGGAAAGACGCTGAAAATTACTTCTTTTCGTCCTTCTTGGCGTCGGCGGCCGGCGCAGCAGCGCCTTCGACGCCAGCGGCGGCTTCGCCTTCGGCCGGCGCGGTTGCGGCGGCGGTCGGCGCTTCTTCTTCAGCCTTGCGGCCGGCCACGGTGACAACGGTGAAGTCGCGATCGCGGATTACCGGACGCGTGCCTTCCGGCAGCGCGATCTTGGAGATGTGCACGCTGTCGCCGATGTCGAGGCCGGTGAGGTCGACGACGATCTCTTCCGGAATCTTGTTGGCCTTGCACTTCAGCTTGATGGTGTGGCGCACGATGTTGAGCACGCCGCCGCGCTTCAGACCGGGCGAAGCGTCGTGGTTCTTGAAGTGCACAACGACGTCGATGGCGATCTCCGCGTTTTCTTCAACGCGGTAGAGGTCGACGTGGATCGGCAGATCGGTCACCGGGTGGAATTGGATGGCGCGCGGAATCACTGGCTGGCGTTCGCCGCGATGGTCGATCTCGACCATGTGCGACAAGAACTTGCCCGAGCGAATCGCCATCAGCACGTCTTTGGCCTTGATCTCGATCGGGATCGAGCCGCGGGCGCCGCCATAAAGGACGCCTGGGATCAGGTCCGAGTTGCGGGTGGCGCGCGCCCCGCCCGTACCCAGGCGTTCGCGCTTCTCAACGGTCAATACAATGCCAGCCATCGGGCTCTGGCCCCTTCGGTAAACCGGTTCGGTTTGGAAAAAGAAGGCGGGCTTCTAGCGGAACGCCGCCCGGAGGGCAAGGCGGAGGCCGTGCAGACCGGCTATTCCGGGGAGATCTTCCAAAGGACCAGCGACAGGGCCCCGACCAAGTCCTCGGCGTCGTAGGGTTTACGGATGACGTGCATCCCGGCGGTTTGGGGACAATCGCCCGGTCGGCGTAGCCGGTCGCGAAAATGAAGGGGATTCTCCGCTTTACCAGCTCGTCGGCGACCGGGAGCGAGGTCCCGGAGCCCAGATTGACGTCCAGGACGCAGATATCGGGGGTGGTGGCTGCCAGGATGCGCAGCCCCTCAGGAGCTTGGGTTCCCTCGGCTCGGGAACCAAAACTTCACTCGAACAGCGAGCTGACGCTTTGTTCGTTGGCGATGCGGGATATGGCGTCGCCCATCAGTTCGGCGATGGAGATGGCGCGGATTTTGGTCGACGCCTTGTCCTTGCGGGTGGCCGGGTCGATCGAGTCGGTAACCACCAATTCCTTGAGCTTGGAGTCCTGGATCCGCTTTACGGCTCCGTTGGAGAGAACTCCGTGGGTGATGTAGGCGGCGACCGAGGCGGCTTTCTCTTCGAGCAGCGCTTCAGCGGCGTTGCACAGTGTGCCGCCGCTATCGACGATGTCGTCGATCATGATGCAGTGGCGGCCTTCGACGTCGCCGATGATGTTCATCACTTCGCTCTCGCCGGCCTTCGGGCGGCGCTTGTCGACGATGGCGAGGTCGGCGCCCAAGCGATTGGCGAGAGCGCGCGCGCGCACGACGCCGCCGACGTCAGGCGAGATGATCATCAGGTCGGAGACGTTCTTGTATTGCGCGCGGATGTCGCGCTCTAGCACCGGCGTTGAGAAGAGGGTGTCGGTGGGGATATCGAAGAAGCCTTGGATTTGTCCGGCGTGCAGCTCCAGCGTCAGCACGCGATTGGCGCCGGCGGTGACGATGAGGTTCGCCACCAGCTTGGCCGAGATCGGCGTGCGGCCGCCGACTTTGCGGTCCTGACGCCCGTAGCCGTAGTAGGGAATGACCGCGGTGATGCGGCGCGCGGAGGCGCGGCGCAGCGCGTCGATGCCGATCAACAACTCCATCAAATGGTCGTTGGCGGGATACGAGGTGGATTGGATGATGAAGACATCCTCGCCGCGGACGTTTTCCTGAATCTCGACGAAGATCTCGTTGTCCTTGAAGCGCTTGAACTCACCCTTGGCGAGCGGCGTATCAAGGTGATCGGCCATCGCTTGGGCGAGGGTCGGATTGGACGATCCAGACAAGAGTTTCATTGAAAGCGCCCCAACGCGATCGGCTGGGGTCTTTACCGCCCGATTCCGAGAAAAGCGAAAGCGATTGCTGCTGTTTTATGACAGTAGCGGCGAACGTGGCGCCCGCGCAACGATTGGAGCGCCGGCGCCTCGCCGGCATGCGTGGCCCACGCACCCTTCGACAGGCTCAGGGTGACGCTACTTTGAAACCGGCGCAGTTGTGTTGTGGCGTCAGCCTGAGCCTGTCGAAGGCCGACGCTTGCGCCGAATGCCGGCGAGGCGCCCGGCGCTGCGGTTAGAGTGCGACCACTGCGCAATTGCGGCCATAGTCGTTGGCCTTTTCGTGCAGGGCGCGACGGTTGCTGTGGAAATGCGCGGCGTCGGCGCAGGTGTCGAGCTGAAGGAGTTCGACCTGCGACACCCCGAGCGCGTGTAGGCGATCAGCGCAAAAACCGGGCAGGTCAAAATGGAGGCGATCGCCAGCGCCGGTCCGGAAGTATTTCGCGTACGCGGCGTTGGCGGCAACGAAGCGCGCTTCGAACTCCGGCCCGACCTCGTAGGACGCTTGCTGAATGGTGGGCCCGATCGCAGCGGCGATGTCGCGCGCGCCGCGCTCTCGCATCATGGCGATTGTTGATTCCAGCACGCCGGAGATGGCGCCCTTCCAGCCGGCATGTGCGGCGGCAATCACGCCGGCGTCGCGATCGGCGAGCAGTATTGGCGTGCAATCGGCGGTGAGCACGCTCAGCGCGAGGCCGGGCGTAGTGGTGACGAGCGCGTCAGCATGCGGGCGCTCGCCGGACCAGGGCGCGCGGGCCATTACGCAGGTGCAAGAATGTACCTGGTGCACGCCGACGAGATGGGTTGGCGGCAATGCGAACGCCGCGGCGATGCGGCGGCGATTTTCGTTCACAGCTTCGGGGTCATCGTTGGAGCCGGGGCCGGCGTTGAGACTTGCGTAGATGCCGCGTGAGACGCCACCCTCACGACCAAAGAAAGCATGGCGCACGCCGCCGAGGGCGCGTGACGTCCAATGCGGCGGGGCCTCGCTTAGAAGCCCGCGGGCGGCGGAAGGTTCGGGCTCGATATGCATATGACTTTGAACAGAACGCCCATCTGATCGGCATGGGTCAAGCGGTTGAGTTCGCGCGCCAGACGTTGCGCGTGCGACGGATTGGCGTCGGCGAGTGATTGGGCGCGATATTCGATGCCGAGCGCGCGCAGAAAATCGCCTTGGGTGATGGGGCCGTGAACGGCGAGCCCGGCTTCGCGGGCAAGGTGGGCGACGCGACCGAAATCGACGTGCGCGGTGAGATCGGCTTCGCCGGGCGCGTCGAGCGGATCGACCGGCTTGTGGTTTTGCAACGCCTGCAGCGTATCGGCGCTTTCGGAGCGCGCGTAGCCGTAGTCAATCAGCAGCGCGCGCGCGGGCGCCTCGTGCATGCGGCGCTCAAGTTCGTAGATGAGGCTTTCAAGCGCTGGGGCGATCTCGCGCACTGAGCCGGGCTCGGTTTCGTCGTCGTCTGATGTCGGCAGGCCCGCGCTCAAACCAAACAGCAGGTCACCAGTTTCGTCGGCGCCCACGAGCTTTTCATGCCAGGCGTCTTCGCCGCGGACGAACTGGCGGATCGGCATGCAGTCGAGAAATTCGTTGCCGATGATGAGCGCAGGGCCGGGCGGCGCGTCGTCGAGCCGCGCAGCCCAATCGGCATCGTCGATGCGATTGGCCTGCTCTTCGCGGAGCGGGAGGCTGGTTTCGACGAGGACGACGTTTGCCGCGTCGCGAAACCCTTCGATCCGGTGGGTGGCGCGCAGCATGTCTTGCATCAACACGCCGCGGCCGGGGCCGAGTTCGATCAGGTGGAACGCGGGCTTTCCCAGCACATCCCATTCATGCGCGCACCAAAGCCCGATGAGTTCGCCGAACATCTGGCTGGCTTCGGGCGCGGTGAGGAAATCGGCGTCGTCGCCACCAATGGCCGGGCGCGTGGCGTAATAGCCGTCGTCGGGATCGTAGAGACACGCGCCCATGAACTCAGCGACCGTCATCGGCCCGTTGTCACGGATGTGTTCTATGAGTTTGGATTTGAGGCTCACGCCGCCGCCAGTTTGGGCTGCTGCATGGCGCGGCGAATGAGGTAGGCGCCGAGCAGGATCATCGGGATGGAGAGCAGCATGCCCATGGTGATGTAGCCGCGCAGGAAGTCAGGCATTTGCGCGTCCGGCTCGCGCACGGTTTCGAGTGAGGCGCGAGCGAGGCCATAAAACACCAGGAAAAGGCCGGTGTTCATGCCCGGGCGGCGCAGGCTGTCGAATTTCAGCGTAGCGACGTTGATGATGGTGAAGAGCACGATGCCTTCGAGGCACGCTTCGTAGAGCTGGCTCGGGTGCCGCGGCTCAAAGCCGGCAGGGCAAGCGCCGCCGTTTTCGCCGGCGATGCGTTCGTTGCAGAACACCATGCCCCACGGCAGATGCGTGGGACGGCCCCAGAGCTCGCCGTTGATGAAGTTGGCAAGGCGTCCGAAGAACAAGCCGATTGGCGTGGCTGCGGCGGCGATGTCGCCGAGGCGCAGGAGATCAACTTTTTCAGTGCGCGTTTTATTGCGCAGCTCTTCGGCGTCCTTCTTCTTCACCCAGCCGATGTTGGAGAGGCGCGTGTAGTCGCCGCGTTTGTCTGAGGGCGGCTCGGCGAGGGCGCGCTTCTTGGCGAGCGCATTAAACTCCATCTCGTTGACGTGCGCTTGGCGCGTAAAGAAGTACGCCGCGAGCGCCACGCCGATGAAGCCGCCATGGAAGCTCATGCCGCCTTGCCAGATTTGGAAAACGCCCAGCGGGTGCTCCCAGATCATGCTGGTGTTGTAGAACAGGATGTAGCCGATGCGGCCGCCGAGAATGACTCCGAGTGTCGCCCAAAACAGAAAGTCGTCGGCCTGCAGGACACTGAGCGAGGGCTTGCCGGGCGCCCACAGGCGATCCTTGCGGATGAGATGGACCATCCAGCGCCAGCCGAGCACCAAGCCTGCGATGTAGGCGAGCGCATACCAGCGCAGATGCAGTGGTCCGATGCCCGCAATCGCCGGAATCGTCAGCGCCGAGGGGTCCAAATTAGGGAATTGGATAGAGGCCCAGATCACCGTTGGTCACCTTCGCGTCAGCTGATCGGCCGCATTGCGCGGCCCGCGGGCGCTTCTTAAACACCCCGCAGGGAACGTTCTACATGCAAACGCAAAGCTCCGTGTTCGACGACCTCGCCAAATTGATGACCGGCGCCATGGGCATGGCGCAAGGCATGGGCGAGGAGGCCAAGGGCTTCCTACGCGGCCAGGCCGACCGTTTCGTCGCCGAGATGGACCTCGTCTCCCGCGATGAATTCGAGGCGGTGAAGCAGATGGCGTCGGAGGCGCGGGCGGAAGCGGACGCTTTGCGCGCCAAAATCGCGGAACTTGAGGCTAAGCTCAGCAGCTAGTCTGCCCGCTTCTGTGAACAAGCGGCGACGTTAAGTTCTCGGTCATCAGTCGCGCGCTTACCTAGTCTCCGGGGTTACGATTCGTCGCGCGGCCAAATGCGCGCTTTCCAAGGCGAAGAGATGGTTTGGCCGCTTAGCCGCGGCCGTTGAGCCCGGAGGGGACGCTCAATGGATCTCTATCTCGATGATGAGGTTGATGCCGCAGTCGATCCGCTAGAGACGGTCGAAGCGGTGATCAGCTCGGATGATCGCTTCTCCTGCGAGCGCGCCGATGATGGCGACATCCACTTCAGTTTCAAATGCGCCTGGGGCGAGACGGTAGGTTATTTCAGCTACCGCGAAGAATTGCCGGCTTTGTTGTTCACGTTGGGTTTCGATCTGCAGGCGCCGGTGTCGCGCCGCGACGAAGCGATCAAGCTCGCGGCGCAGATCAACGAAAATCTCTGGCTCGGCCATTTCGATGTCTGGTCCGACGATGGCACCATCATTTTCCGCCATGCGATGCCGATGATCGGCCGTGACGACATTTCGGTCGGCGAGGTGCAGGCGATGTTGGCCGCGGCGATGGATGCTGCCGAGCGCTTCCAGCCGGCGTTCCATTTCCTTATACTCGCCGGCATGCCTGCTGCGGACGCCGCCAACGCCGCCTTGTTCGAGATTGTCGGAGCTGCGTGAGCAACCTTGACGCGCCATCCATTGCTTTAGTTGGCGCGGGCGCCATGGGCGGCGCATTGGTTCGAGGTTGGATTGAAGCGGTGCGCAAGGGCGGCGGACTTACGCTGACCGTTGTTGAGCCGCATTTTGATCCTGAGCTTGAGCGTGAGCTCGACGCGGTGGGCGCGACGCTCAATCCGCCGTCGCCGGGGCCGGTCGACCTGATCGTCTTGGCGGTGAAACCGCAGACGTTTCCAAGCGCGGTTGAGGCGACGCGGCGGTTTGTCGGGCCGGACACGCGCGTGATGTCGATCATGGCCGGCATTCCGATCGACGTGATTGCGCGCGATCTTGGCGTGCAGCGGGTGGTCCGTTGCGTGCCGAACACGCCCGCGCGGATAGGCCAGGGCGTCACCGCGTATTACGCGGCGCCTGAGTGCACCGCCGAGGATCGACAGCTTGTTGAGCAGCTGCTCGAGCCGCTGGGTACGATCGAGCCGATCGCGCAAGAGCGTCTGCTGGATGTGGTGACAGCGGTTTCAGGTTCGGGCCCGGCATATGTGTTCTTGCTGGCTGAAGTTTTGGCGGCCGCGGCCGAGCAGGAAGGTTTGGATAAGGACGCAGCCATGCGTTTGGCGAGCCGCACTGTCGCCGGCGCCGGTGCGCTGATGCTACAAACGGGTGAGGCGCCGAGCGTCTTGCGCAAGCAGGTCACCTCGCCCGGCGGCACGACGGAAGCGGCGCTTGACGTGCTTGGCGGCAATGGCGGCTTGGGCCCGTTGTTGCGCCACGCGGTTGGCGCAGCCGCTGCGCGCTCGCGCGAACTCGGCAAGGGCTAGCGGGGCGCACGTTAACGTCTCATCCAGCGGCGCGCGGCAAAGTTCCGCCCGCATGGCGCACTACGATCTCATTGTCATCGGTTCCGGCCCCGCCGGGCGGCGCGCGGCCGTGCAGGCGGCTAAGTTCAAGAAATCAGTGCTGGTGATCGAAAAGGGCCGCCGTGTCGGCGGCGTTTGTGTGCACACCGGAACGATCCCATCAAAAACATTGCGCGAGACCGTGCTCAATCTTTCCGGCTGGCGCGAGCGCGGGTTTTACGGCGCGGCGCATCGCAACAAGGAAAACATCACTGTGGAAGATTTGCGCCGCCGTCTCCAAATGACGCTGAACCACGAAGTTGAGGTGCTGGAGCACCAGTTCGCGCGCAACAAGGTGACCTGGGTAGTTGGCGAGGCGCGATTTATCGATGCGCACACGATCGAGATTACCGGCGAACGCGGCGATGTGCGCCATGCGCGCGGCGAGCGCATCATTCTGGCGGTCGGCACGGTGCCGCATCGGCCAGCCCACATTCCGTTTGACGGCGAGGCTGTCGTCGACGCGGACGAAATCCTGGAGCTGAAGCGCCTGCCACGATCGCTGGCGGTCATTGGTGCAAGCGTGATCGGGATCGAGTACGCGACGATCTTCTCGGCGCTGGATGTGAAGGTCACGGTGATCGAGCCGGGCGCGAGCCTGCTGGGGTTCGTCGATCGTGAGCTGGTGGATGAGTTCATTCACGATCTGCGCGATCGCGGCGTCAGCCTGCGCTTCAATAGTAGGGCGGTAAGCGTTGAAAAGGTGGGGCCTGAAAGCTGCGTCGTGCAGCTTGAGGATCAACGCCAGATCGTGGCGGAGATGGTGCTGTTCGCCGCCGGGCGCTCGGGCGCGACGGCGTCGCTCAACCTTGGCGCCGCGGGTTTGGCCGCCGATGAGCGCGGCCGCATCGCTGTCGACAAGGCGACGTTCCGCACCGCCGCGCCGCACATTTATGCGGTGGGCGATGTGATTGGCTTTCCGTCGCTGGCGTCAACCTCGATGGAGCAGGGCCGCATCGCCGCGTGCCACGCTTTCAACGAAGCCGCGCACGCGCCGCCGGAGTTTTTCCCATACGGCATTTATTCGGTGCCGGAGATTTCCACCGTCGGCATGACCGAAGAGCAAGTGCGCGAGAAGCATATTCCCTATGAGACGGGCCTCGCGCGTTTTCGCGAAACCTCGCGCGGCCACATCATGGGGTTGCACTCGGGCTTCATGAAAATGATCTTTGCGTTGGAGTCGCGGCGGCTGCTGGGTGTGCACATCGTCGGCGAGGGCGCGACGGAGTTGATCCATATCGGCCAAGCGGTGCTCAATCTTGGCGGCGGCCTGGACTATTTTGTCGAGAACACCTTCAACTATCCGACGCTGGCCGAGGCCTATAAAATTGCGGCGCTCGATGCGTTCAACCGCATGCCCGCGCGCGAGAAGCCGGTCGTGCACGAATTGCAGGAGCTGGCGCATCTCGCAGCGGCGCGCATCGGCAAGGCGGGCGCAGGCTAAGTTCGCGCGTCGCTTATGCGGGGTGCGTTTGTCGCCGCTCGGTGTAAACTACAGTATGGGTTTGCCGGTTATTGACGTGTCCGAGCCATCGCGTGCGGCGAGCGCCATTGGCGCGGCGTGTCGCGAGGCGGGCTTTTTCTATGCGTCGCAACACGGCGTGCGCGCTGAAACCTTGCA
>DASZWS010000077.1:0-1807 GCA_035546515.1 Vitreimonas sp.
GCACACGCGTGGCTCGAACGACATCTGAGGGATGCGCCCTATTTTGGCGGCGACGAATTTTTGCGCGCCGACATGGCGGTCGTGCCGCATCTCGCCGGCGCGTCGCGACCGCCGCCAGACAGCAAACTCGGGCAATGGTTCGCACGTTGCTTGGCGCGCGAAAGCGTCTCGACAACGCTTGGCGAAGCTCAGGCCTCACTCGCCGGCATGGCCAATGTCGACGCCGCAGTGAAAGCTGGTTTGTTCAAACGCCAGTATCGCGATCACCGGCTCGAATGGATGATGCGCTCGGGCGGCGTCGATATCGTCCTCGACGGCCTCAAGACCAATACCATTCGCTTCTCCACGGAATTCCAATGAGCGGCGTGATCCTGCACCAATATCCAACCTCGCCGTATGGCGAGATGATCCGCGTGGCGCTTGGCATGAAGGGCCTGGAATGGTCGCGGGTCGAGCAACCCAACATAATGCCGCGGCCATTTCTTTCGCCGCTCACCGGCGGTTATCGCCGTATTCCAGTTATGCAAATCGGCGCCGATATCTATTGCGACACCGGCCTCATCTTGCGCGAGATCGATAGGCGGTTTCCGGAAAATCCATTTGCACCGCATGGCGCAGCGGGCGCCGGCTGGCTTATGCGCAATTGGGCAGAACGCGCGTGGTTCGGGGCGACCGTGGCGGTTGTATTCGGCGCACGCGCCGAACACGTGCCGCAGGAATTTATCAAGGACCGCGAACAGCTTTCAGGCCGTCCGTTCGACGTGAATGCGATGAAGGCGGCTGCGCCGCTGATGGCCGACCAATGGCGCGCCAACGCCGATCTGCTGAATGCACAGCTCGCCGATGGCGGACCTTGGGTGCTGGGCGCAGCGCCAACGGCCGCCGATCTCGCCGGCTATCTCAACATCTGGTTTTTGCGTTCTGGGGAGCCAGACGCGTTCAAGCGACTCACCGCGAACATGCCCGCGCTGGCAGCCTGGATCGCGCGCATGGACGGTGTCGGTCATGGCAAGCCTTCGGACTTGAGCGCTGAAGCTGCCTTCAGGATTGCCGCTGATGCCGATCCTGAACCGCCGCGCCCATCGCAAAGCGGTGAACCGCAAGGCATAACACCGGGCATGAAGGTATCGGTGATGCCGGACGACTACGGACGCAACCCCGTGGCAGGTGAAGTCACCTACGTCTCACCGCAAGAGATCGCCATTCGCCGCCAAGCGGAAGGCGCTGGCGAGGTCGTGGTCCACTTCCCGCGCGCGGGATTTCTGGTGCTGAGAGCCTAGAAGCCCAGCAGACTCGCGTAGCGATCGCGATGAAACGCGGCGCTGCCGTAGAGCGCTTCGGCCACGCGCGCACGCTTCAGGTAGAGGCCTGCGTCATGCGCGTCGGTCATGCCGATGCCGCCATGCATCTGCACCAGTTCGTTGGTGGCGAGATGCACGGTTTCGCCGGCGCGCGCCTTGGCGAGGCTGGCATACTCCGGGATGGAATTGGCGTTGCGGTCAAGCGCATCGAGCGCTGCGTACACGCACGAGCGCGTGAGCTCGATGTCCGTGAAGAGCTTCGCGGCGCGATGCTGCAGCGCCTGGAAGCCGCCGATCACTTGGCCGAACTGTTTGCGGGTCTTGAGATATTCGGTGGTGATCTCAAACGACGCTTGCGCCTGGCCCAGCATTTCCGCCGCGAGGCCGATGCGGGCGCGATCCAGTAACCGTTCGACCACATCCGCGCCGCCGCCGAGCTTCTCGGCCGCGGCGTTGTCGAAGGTCACGTCGGCCGCGCCGCGGCTATCGACAGTGATCAGCTCGCG
>DASZWS010000078.1:0-3284 GCA_035546515.1 Vitreimonas sp.
GATGGATCCCTCCGGCGCCGGCGTCGCCCTCGTCGGCGAGCCGGTGAAGGAGCCCGCCTTCGGCCTCGACGCCATGTGGATCGACGAACGCGCCCGCGAAGACGCGAGCTTCCGCGGCTACACCGTGGTCGATCCCGCCACCGTGCTCGCCACGCACCTCACCGAGGTGATCAAAGAGCACATGAGCGAACTCCTCACCTTCGCCGAGGTGAAGAAGCTCATCAAAGACCTGCCCAAGGACACCCAAACCCTGCTGGACGACGTCGCGCCTGCGCACATTTCCTGGTCCGGCGTGCAACGCATCCTGCAGAACCTGCTCAAAGAACGCATCTCCATCCGCGATCTCGGCGCCATCGTCGAAGCTATCGCCGAAGCCGCGCCGGCGATGCACGATCTCGTCGCCATCACCGAGCACGTGCGCGGACGCCTGGCGCGCCAAATCTGCTACGGCTGTCGCAACAGCGAGGGCACGCTGCCCATCGTCACCCTCTCTCCTACGTGGGAGCACGCATTCGCCGAGGCGCTCATCGGCGAAGGCCAAAACCGTCAGCTGGCGCTGGCGCCGTCGAAGCTGCACGATTTCGTCGCCGACGTCCGCGCCGCGTTCGAGAAGGCCGCACAACTCGGCGAAACCCCAGTGCTGCTCACTTCGCCCACCATCCGCCCGTTCGTGCGTTCGCTGATCGAGCGCTTCCGCCCCTCAACCGCGGTGTTGAGCCAAGCGGAGGTGCACGCGAAAGTGCGGCTTAAAGCGCTGGGGACGGTGTAGCCGCGTCTTCGTCGCGGAAGCGCAGCGGAAATACCAAATGCCGCGGCGTGCCGGGGCAGACTTCCAGCTCCGAAGCGAACGCCATCGCCGCAGCACTCAGGTCGTAGGGCGACTCCGTCTGATGCGGCGTTGTGCAGCGCAGATGCTGGTCAGCCTGGACCAGGCAGTCGAGCAGCACGATGCCGCTGACCGGCGGCGGCGCCGCCGTTTGCCAGTGCAGGAACGGATCCATCGCCGCGATCGCACGATGCACGCTGGCCTCGCTCGCGCACGGCGTCGCGCCCACCGGCATGGCGCCCGCGCTCACGGCGTTTATGGTTAACGCCATCACAATCGTCGCAAACGTCCAGCGCATTCACACATTATAAACTAAAACGTCACGCAGCGCTAACACCTCCATAATTGTTATTCGCGCATACCTATCTCATGTCAGGCGCAAACGCCTCCGCCGAACAGCCATTGCCGCGTACCCGCGCGGCGCCGATCTATGCTGTCGCCTCCGGCAAAGGCGGCGTCGGCAAGACCTGGCTCTCAACCATGTTGTCGATCGCCTTCGGCCGCGCCGGGCAACGCCCGCTCTTGGTCGATTGCGACCTCGGCCTTGCCAATGTCGACGTACAGCTCGGCGTACGCCCGACGGCGGACGTGCACTCCGTTGTTCGCGGCTTCCTCGAACTCGACGCGGCGGTGACGCCCGTGCTAGGCGGCCCCGGCCGCAATGGCGGTTTCGATCTGATCGCCGGTCACTCCGGCTCTGGCGCGCTCGGCGCGGTGAAACTCGAAGAGGTCGCCCGCATCGCCAACGGCCTCACCAAGCTCGCGCCGCACTACGATAAGATTATCCTCGATCTCGCCGCCGGCATCGATCCCAACGTGCTGCGCTTCGCGCGCGCCGCCGATCGGCTCATTCTCGTCACCACGGAAGAGCCCACGGCCCTGACCGACGCTTACGCCATGGTGAAACTGTTGCGTCTGCAAGGCACGCAGGTGGTGCCGTGGGTGATCGTCAACATGGCCGAGAACCGGGTCAAAGGCCGGCGCGTGTTCGATCAGTTCTCGATGGCCTGCAACGAGTATCTCGGCTTCCGCCCGCGCTTCGCCGGCGTGGTGAGCCGCGACCCCCGCGTGCCTGACTCGATCCGCGCACAAACGCCGCTGCCAATCCGCCATCCGCAAAGCCAGGCGTACGAAGACATCATCCGCATCGTCGAAACGCTGAACGCGGCCTGATCCGGAATCCGGCAGATCGGAGTCCGGCAACCGATCCTCGTAAACTCGTGCTAATCCCGACTGCCGACTGCCGATCGCCGACTGCCGGCCCGCAGCGTCGCCATCTCATCCAGCTCCGCGTCTTCGCGCTTCTCGCGCGCATTCTTCTGGCGCGCTTCTTCCAATTCGATCAGCCGCTCGAACTTGCGCGCCTCGACGTGCGCCTCGGTGATCAAGGTGCGCAGCCGCTCGATCTCCGCCGTAACCGCATCGCGCTGCCCCTCCAGCGCCTTCAGCGCCTGCAACGCTGCCTGCGCATAGCCGCCATAGAGCCGCGCCGACTCATAGTCGCGCAACGCCAGCTTTTGCTCTTCCGCCACAGTCTGGTGATGACCAACGATGCGATCCTCGATCGCGGTCTGGCGCACAATCTGCTCCGCCATTTCCCGGCGCAGCATTTCCAGATTGCGTTCTGCGACCTTCAGAAGAGTTCGGAGCGATTTCATGCGAGCGCCTCAGCCAACATGCGGAAGCTCTGCGCGAAATCCGAGCGTTCGTAGCGTTCTTGCGACAGCATTGCCTCCAGCGCCGGCCGCACCCTCACCGCTTCGTCCACCGCCGCGTCCGCGCCCGGCTTGTAAGCGCCAATGCGAATGAGTTCTTCCATGTCGCCATAGAGCGAAAGCGCCGCTCGTGCGCGGCGCACGAGATCGTTCTCTACGTCACTATGGCACATCGGCATCAGCCGCGAGATCGACTTCAGCACGTTGATCGCCGGATAGCGCCCGCGCTCGGCGATCGCGCGCTCCATGACGATGTGACCATCGAGAATGCCGCGCACCGCGTCGGCGATCGGCTCGTTGTGATCGTCGCCATCCACCAGCACCGTGAACAGCGCCGTGATAGAGCCCGTCTCGCCATCACGTCCCGGCCCCGCGCGCTCCAACAGCTTCGGCAGTTCCGCGAACACCGACGGCGTGTAGCCCTTGGTCGTCGGCGGTTCGCCCACCGATAAACCGATCTCGCGCTGCGCCATCGCAAAGCGCGTCACGCTATCGACCAACAGCAGCACGTTGAGCCCCTCGTCGCGGAAATACTCCGCCACCGCGCACGCCATGTGCGGCGCCAGCCGCCGGCGCGCCGCGCTTTCATCCGACGTCGAAACGACCACCACCGAACGCCGCCGCCCCTCTTCGCCGAGCGTATCCTCGAGAAACTCCTTCACCTCCCGGCCGCGTTCACCGACCAGACCGATGACGATCACATCCGCCGCCGCACCGCGCGCCAGCATCGACATCAGCACCGA
>DASZWS010000079.1:0-4545 GCA_035546515.1 Vitreimonas sp.
GATGCTGCGGAATGGCCAAGAGGCGCGCGGTAAGACGCAATTGGAAGCGTTTCTTGCGCGCTATCCCACCGACGTCACCGCGCTTGTGGCGCTCGCCGAGGCGCACGCGCGGCTGAACGATCCCGCCGGCGCGGAATCGATGTTGCGCCGGGCTTTGTCCCTGGCGCCGAAGTTTGGGCATGCGCGCCAAAGCCTCACGCAATTGTTGCTTGGCCTCGGCAGGTACGACGAAGCGTTGGCCGAAGCGGAGAGCCTGGCCGCCGATAATGCCGATGCTACGAATCCGAAGCGCCTGCTTGCCGCCGTGTTCGTTGCGATCGGCGAATTTGAACGCGCGCTTGCGCTTCACGAGCAGCTGCTTGCAGCCGATCCGCAGCAGGCGGGTGCGTGGGTCGATTATGGTCATGCCTTGAAAACTGTCGGCCGCGCGGAAGAGGGTGCGGCTGCCTACAAGCGCGCCATCTCCATCGCGCCCGACCTTGGAGAAGCCTATTGGAGCCTCGCCAATCTAAAGACGTGGCGCTTCAGCGAAGCCGACGTAGCGCAGATGCAGGCGCAACTTAGATCGCGAGAAGCGCCGCTAAACGATCGCGTGCATTTTCTGTATGCGCTCGGCAGGGCTCATGAGCAGGTGAACGCGCCGGAGCTGGCCTTTGCAAGTTATCACGAAGGCGCCCGGCTTCATCGGCGCAGCGTGACGTACGATGCGTCGCAATTCAGCACCTTTGTCGATCGCTCGCGGCAGTTGTTTACTCCGGAATTCTTCGCCGCGCGGGCGGATGTCGGCGATCGTCGGCCTGATCCGATTTTCGTCGTTGGCCTGCCGCGCGCGGGCTCGACCTTAGTCGAGCAGATTTTATCTGCGCATTCGATGGTGGAAAGCACTATGGAGTTGGGCGACATCACAGCGCTCGCGCGCGGACTGGATCCGGCCGGCGACTACTTGACCCCACTCCCAAAGCTGAACGCCACTGACTGCGCCGATCTCGGCGGCCGCTACCTCGCGAACACGCGCATTCATCGCAAGCTCGGCAAACCGCGTTTTATCGACAAGATGCCGAACAATTTTGCCCACATCGGGCTCATCCACCTGATGCTGCCGAACGCCAAAATCATTGATGTGCGGCGCCATCCGCTGGCGTGCGGGTGGTCCTGCTACAAGCAACATTGGGCGCTGGGACAACTCTTCACCTACGATTTGCGCGAGCTCGGCCTCTACTATCGCGACTATGTGCGGCTCATGGCGCACTATGATGCGGTGCTGCCGGGACGTGTGTATCGCGTGATCTACGAAGATTTGGTGCGCGATCCGGAAGGGGAGCTTCGCAAGCTGATCGCTTATTGCGACCTGCCGTTCGAGGACGCCGTGTTGCGGCCGCATGAAAACGCACGTGCCGTGCGGACGCCGAGCGCGGAACAGGTGCGCCAGCCGATCAGCGACAGGGGGCTCGATGATTGGCGGGCCTATGAAGCGCATCTGGGGCCGCTGAAGGATGCGCTTGGCGATGTGCTGACTAGGTACCCTGAGGTCCCTTAGCCCACGCGCGCGCTCATGCCGCCATCGACCGGCAGCAGAACGCCGGTGATGAATTTGGCTTCGTCGGACGCGAGGAACAGCGCCGCGTTCGCAGTGTCCCAAGCGTCGCCCATTTTGGCGTTGAGAGGCACGGACGCGTTGCGCTTCTTGCGGAGTTCTTCTGCTGGCACGCCGGTCACATCGGACACCGCGCTGATTGCCATGGGCGTATCCATCAGGCCCGGCAAAATCGCGTTGCAGCGCACGCCATGTTTGGCGTTCGAGAGCGCGACTGCGAGCGTGAGGCGGTTCACGGCGGCTTTGGAGATTTCGTAGGCGATCATGTTTGCGCCGGCCAACGACGCTAGCGAGGAGATGTTGACGATCGCGCCCTTGCTTTCGCGCAGAGCTGAGGTTGCGGCTTTGATGCTGAACCATTGGGCTTTGAGGTTCACGTTCATGATGCGGTCGAAGGCGGCTTCTTCGGCGATATGAGCGGGGCCATCGCCGCCGCCGCCAATGCCGACATTGTTGATGAGGATATCGACGCCGCCGAACTGCTTTTGCGCTTCAGCGACGATGGCTTGGCATTGGGCGAAATCGGTGATGTCGGCGGCGAAGGCTTTGCCGCCAATATCTTTCGCGGTGCTCTCGGCGCGTTCGGCGATGCGATCTACGCAGAGAACTTTTGCGCCTTCCTTCGCAAATAGAGTCGCGATGGCTTTGCCGTTACCGATGGTGTCGCCTGGCGTTTGGCCGGCGCCGACGACGATGGCGCGTTTGCCCGCGAGCCTCATGGGACGATCAGATCTGGATCGAGGCTTTGACCCGGATCGAGTTGCACGCCGAAGGTGTTCAGCATCATCGAGACTTGCGTGTACTGGCCCGCGGTGAAGACAACATCCATGCACTGCTTTTCGCTGAAGTGCGATCTTAGCTCGGCCCAGGTGCTGTCGGAGATGAATTGCCGGCTGTGGAGTTCGTCGCAGGCTTTGATCAAAGCGGTATCGGCATTGTTGAAACCGCGGCCGGATTTGATGCGCTCGATTTCTTCGTCGGTCAGACCAGAGCGCTTGCCGATTTCGTGATGCTGGGTCCATTCGTAACCGCTGCGGCAAAGATAGCCGATGCGGAGGATGACGATTTCGCGCTCGCGGGCGGGCAGCGAATTCCGTTTTGAAAGAATGTAACTGCCCCAGGCCAGGAAGGCAGTCAGTGCTTTCGGATCGCGGGCGAGAGTTTTGAAGATATTGAGCGGCGGGCCGTTGATACTGAGCGGCGCTAAAGCGGCCTTCTGGTCCTCAGTGAGTTCGGCTTCGGTGAGCGGAGCGATGCGCGGAGAATTGAGGTGCATCCGGTAGCATAGCGCCGTCTTGCCAAAAATTTCGAGAGGCTTGTCGGGTTTACGCCACGGCGTTCGTCTTCAGTGCATCAGGATTTTTCTGGAGGACCTCCCATGCGCTTTCTTTGCCTCTTTACCGGCGACAATTCCGGCGCGCCGCCGACCCAGGAACAGATGGCGCAAATGGGCGCCATGGTGGAGCAATCGAAGAAAGAGGGGAAATTGGTCGCCACCGGCGGGCTGAAGAAGCGTGAGACCAACGGTTTCACCATTCGTCGCAAGGGCGACCAGTACACGGTCAACGATGGCGGCGCCGAATGGGCGCGGGCCGGCGGCTGGGCGATCATTGAGGCGCCCACGCGTGCGCAGGCGATCGGGGACGTGAAGGTGTTCCTCGGCATGGCCGGCGATGGCGTCAGTGAAGTGATCGAGATTTCGTATATGTGACTCCGTATTTCCCCTCTCCCTTGCGGAGAGGGGTTAGGGGGTGAGGGGCGCGCACTTGCGGTCGGTGCGTGCGTGTTTGCACCGGTGCTTCATTCTGATTCAGTGCGGCGGTTGATCGCCCCTCATCCCCCGCCCCTTCTCCGCAAGGGAGAAGGGGGGTCAGCTTGAGTCTGCGAAACATCGTGTGCTTTCGCAGAGCGCGGTGAGCTCGGCCCAATCTTCGCCACCGATTTTGTGATGCGCGTCCGCTGGGGCGCGCATCACTTCGTTGCGGCGCTGCGGCTGCGCGTAGAGGCGTTTGGCGAGACGGCGCGCGTAGGGGATGGGGTTATTGAAGACGCGCAGGATGGCCTCGTAGCGTTCGGCCAGCGGCCAAGCGTCGGTGAAGCGTTTGGGTGCGGGGCGCGCCCCGCATGCGGGGGAAGAGTTGCGTCGTGCAGGCGAAAAGCAGCGAAAGCTCACGCGCCAATCTTGCGGCTTCTCGGGATAGAAGTAGCGCAGCTTGCGCACGCGGCGGCGCGCGGGGCGGGGACGTGGTGGCGGCGGCTTGGCGAAGGCGGCGGCTTCGAGGATGAGCAGCCGGCGCAGCAGCGCTTCGGCGACGCGCAGCCAGGTCCGCACCAGCAGATACTCGCGTTTCAGGAAGGTGTGCTGCGCGGCGACGTCTTCGGGGTTGCCGAACAGGCCGTAGAGCGTCTGCATCAATGTCGCCGCTATCCTCCAGAGCGCGACAGGCGCGACAGTGAGGACAGGTTTTGGATCGGTGCTGGGTGCGGCGTTCATGCGGGGCGCAGTATGCGCCTGGCGCCAAGCCGGTCGGATAGATTGGGATCTATCCCCTTTTCTCCGCGCAGAGGAACTCGCCTTGCATTAGGGTGCGCGACACCCCATTTAGAGGGCAGCGACCGGGCATGCTTAGACGCCCGCGCTGAATTCAAAAGAAAGATTCCCCATGGCGCAGACCCAATTCCGCGCGGGACAACGCGTGCAGGTTTTGCGTGGCGGCGCTGTTGGCGGCCCGAGCGGCTTTTGCGCGATCGTCGCGCCACTGCCGAAGGACGCCGGCCCGCAGCAATATCGCGTGCGCACCGATGGCGAGAGCTTCGACCGCATCATCGATGAAACGCGGCTCGTCGCCGTCGCTTATGACTGATCTTCCCCCGCCGCGCCCGGCGAAGACGATGGCGCTGACGTTGAAGCTCAAGAACGGCCAAGAGCATCTGTTGCGCCGGCTTGGGCA
>DASZWS010000080.1:0-3485 GCA_035546515.1 Vitreimonas sp.
TGCGGCGATGCAGGCGATAAACACGCCGGCGACGGCGAGCGCGCGCACCGCGAGCGGCGCGGTTTCAGTGACGCCAAACTTTTCCAGCGCGTGAAACCAGACGATGTCGATCGGCAAGTGCAGCATATAGAGCGCGTACGACGCGGCGCCGAGAAACACGAAGCTCTTGCCGGCGATCGGCGCATCGACCTGGTGGCGTGAGGTTTCGGCCAAGCCATAGAGCAAGCCGGCAAGGCCAAACCAGACCAGCCCTTGCCACAGGTGCAATGAACAAACGGCAACGATCCACGCGGCGGAGGTGAGTACGATGGGCCAGGCCCACGTCTTCGGCGCGGCGTGATTGCGGCCGAACGCGTAAAGCGCAACGCCCATGAAAAACGACGGCATGATGCGCAGTGCGCCGATTTGTGCGGTCATGCCGGAGAAATCCTGGCCGACCCACGGCAACACCAGATGCAGATGATCGAGTGCGGCGTACGCGGCGAGGCACATCGCCAAAGCGCAGACGACGAGCGCGCGCGCGGCGTCCTGCGCTTTGAGCACGAGCGCGGCGATGAATGGGAAGACGAGATAAGCGGCCCATTCGGCGCTGATCGACCAGGAGGGAAAATTCCAGCCGACCGTTTGCGTCGTGCCCCAGGCGTGAATGAGCAGCAGATGCGCCGGGAGGTCGGAGACCTTGAAAGAGTCAGGGGCGCTTTCGCTGACGCCCAGCAGGCTGGCGCCCGCGAACAGCACCAGCATCGCGCCCAACGCCACTAGGTGCATCGGGTAAACGCGGGCGAGGCGGTTCTTGAGAAAGCCGGCGTAGCCGAACTGGCCGGCCTCAAGGTCGGCCAAATAGACGTGGGCCAGGATGAAGCCGGACAGGGCAAAAAACAGGTCAACGCCGAGATAACCGTCGGCAATTAAGCCAAAGCGACCCAGATAAAGGCCCAGATGGTCCTTGAAATGGTACAGTAGCACCCACAGCGCCGCCAAAAAACGTAGCGAAGTCAGTGGTTTGATGTGCTGGGGATAAGGCTGCGCCGGCATAGGACTCGCCTGACGCAAGAAAAATGCCGGGTCGGCGATCTTGTTATAACGGGCGTTATAACTTAAATTGTGCGAGCCATGACCGATGAAACCAAAAAACCAGCCCCCGGCGTCCGCGACAGCGAGCAGCACGATTTTAAGGCGCAAACGCCGGCGAAGCCGACCGGTCGCACGCTGAAGGTGCGCAAGATCGGTAACTCGCTGGGCGTGGTGCTGCCGAAGGACGTGCTGGCGAAGCTCAACGTCGGCGAAGGCGACGAACTCGCGGTCACCGAAACTGCCGAGGGCGTGGCGCTGCGGCATTTCGATGGAGAACTGCAGGAGCAGATTGAAGCGGCTCGCCGCGCCATGAAGCGCTATCGCAACGCCCTGCGTGAACTCGCCAAGTGAGCACCGAACCGAAGTGGCTCGGCGTTCAATCGGTCATGGTAATGCACGATGAACAGCTTGCCGAACATGGTGGTGCGGCCGGTTTGCGCGATGCGGGATTGCCGGATTCCGCGCTCGCGCGGCCCCGAAATGCATGGAGCTACGGCCAAGACGATTTGATCGCCTTGGGCTCGCTCTACGCCGCCGGCATCATGCGGAATCACCCGTTCGTCGATGGCAATAAGCGTACGGGGTTTCTAGCGGCCTACGCATTTCTCTATGTGAACGGTCTCGAAATTGTAGCCGACGAAGCTGAAGTCATTGTGCAATGCTTGGCGCTTGCCGCATCCGAAATCGACGAAACGGAGTTTGCGGCGTGGCTGCGCGATAGCGTGCAGCCACGCTAGCGGCTCACGGCCACTTGGCCACCGGCGGCATGCTGGAGAGAATGCTCTCGACGTTGCCGCCGGTTTTCAGACCGAACGTGGTGCCGCGGTCGTAGAGCAGATTGAATTCCACGTAGCGGCCGCGCTGAATGAGTTGTTCGTCGCGGTCGGCCTCGCTCCACGCATCGTGCATGTGTTTGCGCAGGATCGCGGGATAGCTGGCGAGAAATGCGCGGCCGACATCCTGCGTGAACGCAAAATCGCGTTCCCAATCGCCGCTATCGTAGCGATCGTAGAAAATGCCCCCGACGCCGCGCGCCTGTTTGCGATGCGGCAGATAGAAATATTCGTCAGCCCATTTCTTGAAGCGCGGATAGAGATCGGCGCCGTATTTTTCGCAGGCGTTTTTGTAAGCGGCGTGGAACGCGATGGCGTCTGCGGTGCTTTCATTGCGCTGATAATCTTGCGTGGGGTTGAGATCGCCGCCGCCGCCAAACCAGGCTTGCGTTGTCACCAGATGGCGCGTGTTCATGTGCGCGGCCGGGCAGTGCGGGTTGCGCAGGTGGGCGATGAGCGAAATGCCCGAGGCCAAGAAGCGCGGATCGTCGGCGGCGCCGGGTATCTGCTTTGCGAATTCCTCGCTGAAGGCGCCGTGCACGGTGGAGACGTGCACACCGACTTTTTCGAAGAACCGCCCGCGCATCATGCCGGCGACGCCGCCGCCTTCGTCAGCGCCGCCATCGCCGCGTTTCCATGGCGTGCGGACAAAGCGGCCGGGTTGGCCGGGGTAAAGCGAAGCGGGGGCTGCGTCTTCCAGCGCTTCGAACGCGGCGCAGATTTGGTCGCGGAGGCTCTCGAACCAAACGCGGGCGCGTTGTTTGCGGTCGTCGATGCTCATTGGACGACACCAAACTCGTCATTCCGGGGCTCGCGAAGCGAGAACCCGGAAGCCAGGGGGTGACGAATCTGCGTGTTTGCCCCTGGGTTCCGGATCGCGCTCCGCGCGTCCGGAATGACGACGGAGGATGTGCTGCTCGCTCTCAATCCAATTTCTCCCAGGCCCCGGTTTGGCGCATGGCTTCGGCCAGCACCACCGCGGCCGCATTGATTACGTTCAACGAGCGCACGCCTTTCGCCATGGGAATGCGCACACTGGCTTGCGCCGCTGCGTAAAGCTCCCCGCTGGCGCCAGCGCTCTCGCGGCCAAGGACGAGCGTATCGCCTGTGGAAAACGAGAAGTCCTGAAACTTTATCGCGCCATCCGTCTCGACCAGCACCAGGCGGCCATCCTTTCGTTCCGGCATCGATTGGAATGAGGTCAGGCTGTCGTGGCGGACGATGCGCGTCCGTTCGCCGTAGTCTAGCGCAGCGCGCTTGGCGGCCTTGTCGGTGAATGGGAAGCCGCAGGGCTCGATCACGTCGAGCGGCAGGCCGAGGCAGGCAGCGAGGCGAATGGCCGCGCCAAGATTCTGAGGAATGTCCGGTTGATAGAGTGCGAGGCGCACGTTATGGCCCTCCGGCGTCGGAGAATCTGGCTGAATCGGGGCATCGACGGGCGATGCGGCGTCGCGCCGCGCGCTTGCCGCACCCGGACTAGCCTAGCTTCGCCGCCGAACCAAGGTCGCGGGAGTACGTGTCGGTGACGGACGCAAACGCAGATGCGCACGCGGGGGAAGAGACCACCCGGCGCGACTT
>DASZWS010000081.1:0-2646 GCA_035546515.1 Vitreimonas sp.
GCGCGCCTTGGCGACGCCAGTTGACGTTTCAAAACCAAAGAAAATTCAACGATATGGAATTTTTCGTCGGCTACTCAAAAAATCGTATTGCGTGAAGGAGCGTGCGTAAAATCACGTTCGCTCGTGCATTCTGCACGCTGACGCGCCAGCGGCAATTTCCCGGCCGACTGGAAGGTGCACGCTGAAGCACGACCCTTGTCCCGGCTCGCTCACAAAATCGATGTCGCCGCCCATTGCACGCGCCAGTTTGCGCGCAATGGTCAGGCCGAGACCGACGCCGCCGTAGGTTTGGTGCGTGGTCGAATCCGCTTGTGCGAACGGTTCGAATAGGTGCTTGGCGTGTTCGGCGGTGATGCCGATACCGGTGTCGGAGATATCAAACGTAACAAACGGCACGCCGCGCCGCATTGCATGCCGCGCGCGTACCGTCACGGTCCCCCCTCTAGTGAATTTGATGGCGTTGCTGGCGACGTTGAGCAGGCATTGGCGCACACGCTGATGATCACCGATGAGAGTCATGCCGGCGCTTTCGACGGTCACACGTAGCGTATCGCCATTGGCGCGCGCCAGCGGCGTAAGGATGTCTTCCATTTCAGTCAGCAGTTCGCTCACGCCCAGTGGTGTTGGCACGAGTTTCAAATGACCTGCGTCAATGCGTGTCTGATCTAGTGTGTCGTCAACGAGCTGACGCAATTGCCGCGAGGCGGAGAGGATGCGGCCCGCGTCGTTGGCCGCGAAAGCATATTCCGGCCGGTCCTCGCCTTCTTCTTTAATGAGCTCCGCGTAGCCAATAATAGCATTGAGCGGCGTGCGCAGCTCGTGCGTCATGGTGGCGATGAATTCTGACTTGAGTCGGCTGGAGTCCGCGGCGGCGCGGCCCATGCTCACCGAAGCGACGTGACGCATCACCAGCGCGCGTGCAAGAATCAGCGCGAGCGCGCCCACCAGCAGAAGTCCAAACACGACGGGAGGCAGTTGCGCCGCCAGGGCGGCGTCGCCGGGGCGCTGATCGTTCCACCGCAGAACGCCAATGGGCACGCCGGCCGCGTCGTGCAGCGTAAGACTGAGTTCTTGTCCCGCCGGCGCCGCGTCTGCGGTGTCGAAGTGAAGATTGCCTAAGCTCAGCGTGTTGCCTAGTTCCGCGAGATCTTCGGGTGTCAGCAATTTGACGCTGGCCAGATAGTCGCCTCCATCGCCTCGGCCTTCAAGGCGGATTGCGTTGTCCTCTGGCGCGATAGCGGCGACTGCAATTATGGCTAGGTTGTCGTCGATCGCCGTGAGGGCGTGGCGCACTGTGCCCGCCGCGGTCGGCGCTGCATCGAGCCCAGTGAGATTTGGTAGCGCCTCCGCTGCGCGTCTAAGACCCAATGTCAGGCGGCTGCCTTGATCCTGACGGGACTGGGAAAGCCAGGCGTAGCGCGATGGCTGCGATTTTCGAAAAATCACGAACCCATCCGCGACAGCAGAATAGTAATTGTTCTTTATCCATGTCGGGTCCCAACGGACCGTTACGTGCTGATAGGCATCATTCCAGCTCGCGTAGTCGAGAGTGGTGTTCGCCAGCGCGCGGCCGCGCTCGTTGAGCGCGTTGCTGACCAGGCGCGAGCTGTCCTGCTGGAAGGCGCGGTTTTGCTGCTGCGCAAAGCCGACAAACACGGCCGCCGCACCCAGCGCAATCACCAGCACGAGCCCGAGGATCGGCGCGCCGACGCTCAGCCACGCACGTTGTGAAGGTTTGAAATTTGCTACCATGAGCGTCATGCGACGACGTTTCTTCAGCCCTGCACGAGGGTTAACACACGCATGCTTTCAAACAGGTTCACGCTACTGCAGTTCGCCAAGCCGATTTGCAACTTCTTCACCAATCGCCATCGACGAGGTGAGGCCGGGGCTTTCAATGCCGAACAAGCAGATGAGATTGCCGACGCCGTGCGCATCCGCGCTATCAATCACAAAGTCACCTTGATGTTCCCCGGCGCCGTGGAGCTTTGGACGAATGCCGGCGTAGTCCGGTGAGAGCGCGCCGTCGGGCAGCGCCGGCCAGAAGCGGCGCACAGTTGTATAGAAACTCGCCGCGCGCGCGGGATCGACGACGTAGTCCTCATGGTCAACGAATTGCAAATCCGGGCCGAAACGGGCGACGCCGCCGAGGTCGCGGCGATAATGCGTGCCGAGCGCACCGGGAATAGGCGGCGGGTAGATGAGGCGCGTGAAGGGTGCTTTGACGCCGGTCAGGGCGAAGTAATTGCCTTTGCCGTAGTGAAGCGCGGGAATGCGTTCGCGCGGATAGGCGTCGATCGCACTCGCGCATGTTTGCGCGCCGAGCCCGGCGGCGATGACAAGTTGGCGCGCTGTGAACGTGGCGGGGGCTTGCCCGCCGATGCGGATGGCGAAGCCGTCGCCGCTGACATCGGCGCCAAGAAAAGGTGTCGACACCACGACCGATCCGCCGTGGGCTTCGATTTCGCCTTCGAGCGCTTCCATATAGCCATGCGCATCGAGAATGCCGCTGTGCAGCGACTCCAACGCCGCGGCGGCGCGAAGGCCTGGCTCCAGACGCCGCGCCTCATCGCCATTGATCCAGCGCACGCCTTCAACGCCGTTGACCACGCCCTGCGCTTGCAGACGTTCGATCGCGGGGATTTC
>DASZWS010000082.1:0-8799 GCA_035546515.1 Vitreimonas sp.
TCAGGGCGCGCGCGCTTCAGTTCGCGCACCAAAGCATAATCAAGCGGGGGCACATCGCGGTTTTCCTTCGGCGACAAGCCTGAAAGCCAAGCCTTCCGCGCATGTACGATGAACGTGCCGCAGCCCTCGCGCGCAGCAAGATCGACCAGCGCGAACAAGGCCGCGCGCGGATCCTGATCATCGACACCGAGCCGGCATTTGATGGTCACAGGCGTTGCGCCAGCGCCCGCCTGTGCAGCGGACCATAGCTGCGCCACCAACTGAGGCTCGCGCATCAAGCAGGCGCCGAAGCGGCCCGATTGTACGCGGTCAGATGGACAGCCAATGTTGAGATTGATCTCGTCATAGCCAAGCGCGGCGCCGATCTCTGCAGCCGCGCGTACCTTTGCAGGGTCGCTGCCGCCGAGTTGCAGCGCGAGCGGATGTTCCACCTCCGAGAACCCCAACAAGCGCGTGCGGTCGCCATGGATCACGGCGTCAGCGGTCAGCATTTCAGTGTAAAGCAACGCTTCGCGCGTAAGCGCGCGGTGGAAAGTCCGGCAATGCCGGTCCGTCCAATCCATCATGGGCGCGACGGAAAAGCGGCGATTCGGGTGTTTCAACTGACGGGCGTTCCTTTGCTTCGTCCTACGTCACTCAAGACTTTTGCGCGAGAGCTAGCGCGCCGAAGGTAGGGATGTTCGGGTCCGCCGAGCGGGAACAACAGCTCTGCTCAGAGTGTTGACCCCGAATGCGCGATGTCACGCGCGGCCAAACGTCCAGTTTTGGTTGCACCACAAGTTTGAGGGCCTATATCCTCTTATCGCCATGCGCCAATCACGACTGCGGCGTTTTCGTCGCGTCGGCGCTTCATAAGTCCGCGGTTCGCGTGGGCGAGGATCGACATGACTGACTCGCAGTTGAGCGCGTGCGCGCTTGCGCCGCCATTGCCGTTGAATCTCGCGCAGACTGCGCTGTTTTTGGACCTCGACGGCACGTTGTTGGACTTGGCGCCCACGCCGGACGAGGTGAATGCCGATGCGGCGCTGCATGCGCTGCTGCGTGAATTGCAAGCGCGCACTGACGGCGCCACGGCGGTGCTGACCGGACGTTCGTTGCAAGATGCTGATCGTCTGCTTCAGCGGAGCATCGTCTGCGTCGGCGCGCTTCACGGACGCCAATGTCGCACCGGTGCTTCACTTCTTCCTCAGCCGCAGCCGAGCGAGGCTTGGAGAACCGCCAAGGAGACCGTCGCGCAACTTGTGCGGCGCGGCGCTTTAGAAGCCGACATGGAAGACAAAGGCGACGCAATAGCCCTCCACTACCGCGCGCAGCCCGAGCGTGGCGCGTTAATCGCGCGGGCAATCGAGGAAATCGCCGACACGTATGGCTTGCGCGCGCTGCATGGCAAGATGGTCTCCGAACTCATGCCGGTCGGCGCCACTAAAGGTGTCGCACTTTCAACCTTTATGCAGGCGCCGCCATTTGCAGGTCGCACGCCGGTGGCCGTGGGCGACGACATCACCGACGAGGACGCGTTCGTCGCGGCCAACGCGCTCAGTGGCGCTTCCGTACTGGTCGGCGAACGATCCAACACCAACGCACGCTTCTCGCTTCGGGACGTGGCGGCGGTGCGGGCGTGGCTAGCGGCGGCGCTATGAGCGCCAATCTGGACCTTGCACCGATCGGCAATTGCGCTGTGAGCGCATTAGTCGACAAGCAGGCGCGCTTCGTCTGGGCGTGCGTGCCGCGCGTCGATGGCGATCCCGCGTTCAGCGCGCTACTGAGCGACGCGGACGCTGCAGCGCCTGAGACGTCCGGCGTTTGGGCCATCGATGTCGAGAACAGCGTCGAAACCACACAAAGCTATGAGCGCAATACCGCGATCTTGCGCACCAAAGTGCGCGACAAGAATGGCGGCGTGCTTGAGATCATCGATTTCTGCCCGCGCTTTCGCCGCAACAACCGCGTTTACAGGCCCCTCGCGTTCGCTCGGATCCTGAAACCTACCGCCGGCGCGCCGCGCATACGCATGCGTCTGACGCCCACGGCGGACTGGGGCGCGCGCGTTGCCGACCGCACGTTCGGCTCCAATCACATCCGTTTCCTTACGGCCGGCGCTGCGTTGCGCCTTACCACGACGGGGCCCGTCTCTCTTATTGGCGAGCCGCAGAGCTTTCGCGTTGAACGCGATCTCGTGTTTTTTCTTGGGCCGGACGAGCCGTTCGTCGGCGACGTGCACGCGACAGTGCTCGGCATGTACGAAAATACGCGATCTTACTGGCAAGAATGGGTGCGGACTCTGGCAACGCCGCTGGAGTGGCAAGAGGCGGTCATTCGCGCGGCGATCACTCTTAAGCTCTGCGTCTATGAAGAGACTGGCGCGATCGTCGCGGCGCTGACGACCTCCATTCCCGAAGCGCCCAGGAGCGGACGCAACTGGGACTACCGCTACTGCTGGATTCGCGACGCCTACTACACGGTGCAGGCGCTCAATCGCTTGGGCGCGGCCGATATCCTTGAAGGCTATCTCGCATACCTCCGCAACATCGTCGACATGACCGGCGGCGGTCGCATCCAGCCCCTGTACGGCGTCGGCCTAGAAACTGTGATGAACGAGCGCATCATCGAGAGCCTGCCCGGCTATCGCGGCATGGGGCCTGTGCGTGCTGGCAATCAAGCCCACGAACAAGATCAGCACGACGTCTATGGCCAGATCGTCATCGCCAGCGTGCAAGCCTTCCACGACACGCGCCTGTTGCGTGAACCGAACGAGGACGATTTCCGCGCGCTTGAAAAGGTCGGCGAGCGCGCGTTTGCAGTGTTCGCGCAGCCGGACGCCGGACTCTGGGAGTTTCGCGGCCGTAGCGCTGTTCACACCTACTCAGCCGTTATGTGCTGGGCCGCTTGCGACCGGCTGGCAAGCGCAGCCGCGCGCCTCGGCCTTTCAGATCGCCAGCACTTGTGGCGCCAGCGCGCTGATGAAATTCGGGGCGCGGTGCTTGCGCACGCGTGGAATGAGCAGACAGCAAGTTTCGGCTCAACGTTCGGCGGCGCCGGCATCGACGCCAGCCTGCTGCAATTGGTGGACACGCGCTTTCTCTCAGCTGACGACAACCGCTTCCAGGCCACCCTCGCGGCCGTGGAGAAGCATTTGCTGCGGGGTTCGCAAATGCTGCGCTACGCCCACGAGGACGATTTCGGATACCCCGAAACGTCGTTCAATTTCTGCACTTTCTGGTACATCGAAGCACTTGCCCGCATCGGCCGGCGCGATGAAGCGCGCAAGCTCTTCGAGGAGATGCTCTCGCGCCGCACCAGCGCGGGACTGTTGTCCGAGGATACCGACTTCCAAACTGGAGAAGCGTGGGGAAATTACCCGCAGACCTATTCGCTGGCGGGCCTGATCAACTGCGCCGTCTTGCTGTCCGAACCCTGGAGCACAGTGCGTTGAACAGATTGATTGTCGTTTCCAATCGCGTTTCGCCAACCGACGAACAGGGTTCTGGTTCGCACGGCGGCTTGGCGATGGCGATCTCCGCGGCGCTGCGCGAATACAGCGGCGTCTGGTTCGGCTGGAGCGGCGTCATCGCGCCGCAATTCACCGGGCAGATATCCGTTCAAAAGGTGGGCGGCGTCACTGTCGCCACAACCGATTTGGAAGAACAGGACGTTCAAGAATACTACAACGGATACGCTAATCGCACACTTTGGCCCCTCTTCCACTATCGCATCGATCTGACGGCCTACGAGCGGTCTTACGACGCCGGTTACGCTCGGGTGAACGCGCGCTTTGCTGATACTCTCAATCCGCTTATCCAGACTGACGACCTAGTGTGGGTTCAAGATTATCACCTCATCCCGCTCGGTCGCGAACTCCGCGAGCGCGGTTGCAAGAACGCCATGGGATTCTTCCTGCATATTCCCTGGCCAGCGCGGCAGTTGCTGGTGACGTTGCCAAAACATCGGCAATTGGTGGAAGCGCTCTTCCACTACGATGTGGTGGGCTTTCACACCGAAGAGTGGCGCGACGCGTTTCGCAGTTATGTGCTCTACGAAGCCGACGGCGAGGAATTGCCCGATGGCCGCCTCAAAGCATTCGGCCGCACCTTGCGGGTCGAAGCGTTTCCCATCGGCATCGACGCCGATCAGTTCAAACGCCTCAACGCCTCGGCCGCGGCCCAGGCGAGCTTTACGCGCATGCAGGAAAGTAAGGCCGGGCGACGGATGATCCTGGGCGTCGACCGGCTCGATTATTCCAAGGGGCTGGAGGAACGCTTCCTCGCTTACGAGCGGTTGCTCATGGACGATCCCGCGTTGTTGCGTGAGGTCTTTCTGCTGCAAATATCGACGCACTCGCGGGAGGACGTACCCGAATATCAGGAAATCGCGTCACGCCTGGACGCGATGGCGGGCCGCATCAACGGCGCCTACGCGGAAATGGATTGGGTGCCGATCCGCAACATCCATCGCATGCACTCGCGCGAGGAGCTTGCCGGCATCTACCGCGCGGCCGAAGTCGGCCTCGTCACGCCGCTGCGCGATGGCATGAATTTGGTCTCCAAGGAATACGTGGCCGCGCAAGACGAAGCCAATCCAGGCGTTTTGATCCTGTCGCGCTTCGCCGGCGCGGCGGCGCAGATGAAGGACGCGCTGATTGTCAATCCGTTCAGCCGTGAAGACATGGCCGACGCCATCAAGCGGGCGCTGATCATGCCCCTCGAAGAGCGGCGGCGTCGCTGGCGCGCGCTCATGGACACCGTCGAACGTGATAACGTGATGGAATGGCGCGACGACTTCGTGCGGCGCCTAGAAGGCGCGCACACGGAGTCATCCGCTCCCTCGCCGTTGCTTCGCATGCGAGAACAACGTTAGCCGTTGGGCCCCAGGCCCCTATTGGCTTAAGGCGCGACGGGCGAGATTGGTCTGTCATGTCCGCCGTGCGGCAACGGGCAATGACCAATCGTCTGGGTCGCGTCGCGCGGAATGGTACCGCGCTCGACAAACGCTTTCGTCGCTACGGGATTGGTGCGCCACACGCGCGGCAGCAGCGTGCACTGCCCCATAATTCCGCGCTGCTCTTCGAAGGCGACACGGCCGACGCCAAGATAGCTGCGATCACCATTGTTCGCGGCGATCGCGTAGCCGTCGGCGACCATCTGCTCACCGAGATCAACGGTCTCGTGTCCGCGGGTTGCAGTACAGTGCACGAGAGGCCGCCCGAATGGTTCATTAGAACGTCTGCCCCCGTGGCCCAGTCGTTCGCAGGTGAGCAGAGCGCCCGTCATCAAGCCCTGCAAATGCCGGCGCGATTCTTCGCCACAGCGCGTTTGTCCCGACGCATTGCGACAAATCTGATCGAGCTGCGGCGCATCGACGCCGGCCAGCCGAACCGAAATCTCGCCCATCCACAATGTGTCGCCGTTGTAGGCGTCATCGTCATGCGCATACGTCGAATAGACGGTCTGTTGGGCAACGTCGCCGAAGCCTGTGCCGACGATGAAGAGCGCCAGAACGCCGCCAAATACGGCGCCGACCAACCCGATGGCGATCGGACGAGCAATCCGCTCCAGCATTTCGCCGGGCGTGAAGGCGATGATGGTCAAAATCGCCAGCGCCACGGTGATCAGCAAGAATAGGTCAAGCAAAGGCAACACGAACCGGCCAACTTGCGGCACGTTGTGCGCAAACGCCTGCACCAGAATGCTTTCCCCCGGCGAACCGAAGTGCGCGATGAAGTCGCCAAAGGCGCTGAACAACCCGCCGTGATTACTTTGCGATGACAGGAAAATCGCGATGATCAGCGCGAGCAGCCCGACGCCCCATACCGCGCCGCGAATGACAAGCGACCATTGCCGCGTGCTGAGCAGAAACAGCAGCAGCGCAACTATAAGCAGCAGAAATGCTATAACAGACATGGCGGCCCCCACTCGCCCGGCGTTTTGCCGTCGGCCCTGCTTCTATCGGAAGGCTGCGTGCGCCTCAACTGTAAGGCCGCGTACGGTCGCGGGCCCGTTATATTATTCGCAAAGATGTTGCCGAGAGAACATTTCCATCACGCTCGCACGTCTCCGAGCCTAATTGGCTAAATTCGGTCTTGTACTTTCGCTGTTTGGTCTATCAAATCAATCGGGTTGTCCGCGTGGGAGGGGATCATGGCGGATTGGACCGCGAAATTAGGACTGCCAACTGGCCGCCGTTCGCACTTGCGAGCGACGGCGCTAAGCGCTTTAGCCGCTCTGGTTGTACTGGCGGTGCCTTTGGTGGCGTCATCTTCTTCCGCTGCGCCCGCGCCGCGTGCGTTTCAGGCGCCGCGAGACTGTTTTCAACCACTCGATCGCACCAACGCGCTGACGCTTGATCCCATTCGCGACACAGCCAAGCTGCAAAACATAGCTCAAAGCTGCGCCGCGGCCGCCGAGCAAAACCCTCAGCGCGGTTTGATCTTTGCGTATTTCTTCGCAGGGTGGGCCAATCGGGTTCTCGGCGCGGGTCCGCTCGCGCCACCGCCGGTCGACGACGGCCTGTCGATCGATTCCACAAATACCTTGAACGAAGCACAATTGCGCGAGGCGGTGCGGCTGCTGGAAATCAGCGCACGCATGGCAAGCGTCTCCAACGCCGATGACGCAACCGCAACCGCTGGCCGCCGCTCCCGCTTGGAGTTAGTGCGCGCGCATCGTCTGCTCGGGCGTTTGCGTGACCAGGATCATCTCACGGAAGCTGATCGTGAACTGACCGCGCTCAGCCGCGACGCCGGCGATCTGCAGCGCTCAATATCCTATGAGCGCGCGATGATCGTGCTTGATGGCCGCGCCTCCGACGCGTCGGACGATGACGCGCAATTGCTCTCGGTGCTGCAAGACCTGAGCACTTTTACGACAGTCGATCCGAGCGCCACGCGCGATCAATACATCGTCGATCGCGGACCGACGCAGCTCGCGCGGCTCGCTGTATATATGGGCAATCGCGCGCTGAACCGGCAGCCGCAAACCGTTGAGAATACCCAGCTCGCACTGCGCAACTTCCGCGACGCGGTCAGCGCTTATGCGGTGGTCAGCCAGCTTGGCGGCAATGTTGATCGCGTTCAGGCCGCCAACATCCGCGTCAGCATGGGACTGATAAATCTGCGTATGGCCAGCGTTCTAGGCCAGGCGCAACAGGATACGTACGGCTGCTTGCCAGGTGCGGACTCCTATTCGATCGGCGAAGCCGAAGCGAATTTCACCGCCGCGCGCGACCTCGACCCACAATCTCCAGACGCGCAATGGGGCCTCGGCTGCGCACTGATGGCGCGCAACAATTTCAGCGCTGCTGTGATCTCGTTTCAGCAGGCGGTTGCGCATCTGAACGCACCGGGCGCACGCGCGTTGCCGCGCAGCGACTACTATCTCGGCTTGGCGCGCGCGCTTGCCGCGCTCGACCAATGGGATGGTCAAAACGGCGCCGTCGCTTACTTCCAAGGCGCGATCGCGTCCGAGAATGATCCGACCCGCATTGCTGGCATCCATCTGGAAATTGCGCGCATTTACGCCCGCAAGGAACGCTGGGCGCAAGCGCGCGCGAGCTTGCAAGCGTCGATCTCCGCACGCCCAGGCGCGCAAGCCTATCTCTTGCTTGGAAAAACGCTCTACGATCATCCGGAACTGGAGTCAGGCAGTGGTCTGTCGGCGCGCGACAGCCTGAAGAACGCGGCGCAAATCGATGGGCCGCATCAAGCCGAGTCCAATTATTATCTCAGCCTGGTTGAACAACGTGCGCGTCATGGCCGCGACGCCGTACTCTACGCGACGACCGCAGCCCGGCTCGATCACAGCAACCCGTCCTACCGCGAGCAGGCCTGCCTCACCCGCATCATCTTCAGCCTCACTCACGATTCAGGCGGCCAAGCCTATTGCACCGCCGACGCCACCGACCGTGACGCTTATCCCCGCGCGCTGTTCTACGAAGGCATGTTCTGGCTTCGCGAAGCCTACATTTCCAGCGGCGGCAATCAGCGCAACTCCTGGGCGCAGGCGATTTCATCGTTCGAGCACGGCACATCCGAACTCGGCGGCCGCCAGGTGCTGGTCGACAATATCAGCCTGCAGCGTCTGCTCGCCTATGGCCGCCGCTTTGCGCTCTATTGCGCAGGGCTGGGGGCCGCGGTGCAGGCGCAACCGGGCGACATAGAATCCGACGCCGAGCGCAGCGATTTCCGCGATCGCTACAATCTCGGCCGTTGCTGGGCCTCTTGAGGGTGCGGGGAACCACATGACCGACCCACGCGACGCACCCGAGTCCCGCGCCATCCACGAGTGGAGCAACAATCCGCGCAATCTGCCGACGGTGATATTCGCGGCGCCGCCGCCGGAACCTTCAGTGACGCGCGGCGTCACCGGGCTATTCGTGCCGATCTTCCTCGGCCTCTTCATTATTCTCGCGGTGTATTTCTTCGCCGGCGCCTGGGGCGCCTCGCAGAAGCTGCTGCACCAACAAGGCATCGCCCGCGACGCCGCGGGATTGACGTCGTACATTGAAGACCTGGAACGGCAGAATTCCGACTTGTGCGCACGCCTCGGAGATTTGCCCGATCGCGTCGATCGCCCGCCGATCGAAGTGCAAATTCAATCGGTACGCCGCGCTTTCGATGTGCAGTGCCAACGCAACCAGCAGCTCCAGAACCGTCTCAACGGTGGTCAGGGCGCGCGCTGCGTGACAGTGACGCCGAACGAGCGCTCGCAGCCTGAAACGTCGCAAGTCGGCAACGTCGTCCGCCGCGAAAGCGTCGCCGACTTCCGCGCCCGCATTTGCCGCAACTATCAAGTCAACACTGGCTCG
>DASZWS010000083.1:0-8819 GCA_035546515.1 Vitreimonas sp.
GCTCTTCCCGTTCCGGGGCGTTGTGTTCGACGTCGATCCAGAATTCTCCAACACGGAGGAATGGTTAAACGCGATACCCGAACCAATCCGTCCCAACCGGGACCAGCCGTTCTACCACTTGTTCGCGGAAAACGCGGAGAGTTCGTACGTCGCGTACGTCTCCGAGCAGAACTTGATGGCAGACGAAAGCGGCGAACCCGTGGACAATCCGCAGATCGAATTGCTGTTCGATGAAACGGATGAAGGCGGATACAAACTTCGCCCGGAAAGTCTCAACTGATTTTGCCGATTGGCTGAAAGCGATCGCGCTGGCGGAAACGCTGGCGCGATTTTTCATGGGCACAATTTACGCGCGTTGGAACGGATAAAAATCGCCGCCCAGGGGCAGGATTTTTGTGAGCGCATCGAGCGCTGTTTGGGTTTCATCGACAAGATTTGGATCGGCCAAGTCCGCCGGCGCCAGCGTTTCGCGATAGTGCTTGCGCACCCAATCTTCCAGTTGGCCGGCGAGCACGTCAGTGAGGAAGAAGCCTTGCGTCGCGGCCGCCCGCTCTACCGCGGTCATCTGTATCCGTAACCGCAAGCAAGCCGGGCCACCGCCATTGCGCATGCTTTCGCGGACTTCGACATATTCAACGGCGCCGATGGCTGCGTTTGGCTGAGAAATGATCTGCTGAACAACAGAGGCGGTCTTGTTGTTCTCGCGGGTTTCGGTCGGGCAGATCAGCGTGAGCTTACTCTGCCCGGGCCGGCTAATGAGCTGCGAATTGAACAGGTATGACGTGACCGCGTCATCGAGCGAGACGTCCTTCGCCGCCACCTCAACAAACACCGGTTCAAACAACCCCACCGCCTTGGCGCGGATCTCGGCCTTGAGCGCATCCTTATCGGCGAAGGCGTGCTCGTGATGGAAAAGCACGTGCTCGTGCGCGACCGCGACCACGTCATTGTGGAACGCGCCCGCATTGATGGCGCCCGCGGCTTGGCGGGCGAAGGCGGTGCGCGAGTCGTTCAGCAGATGCCGGCGCGCGATGGCGCGGCTGGCTTCCAGGGTTTGGCGCGCGGGGAAGCCATGTATCGCCTCGTCTCCACCGCGGCCATAGATGAAAATCTCTACGCCCGGCGCGCCCGGCCCGGCCGCCATGCGCATATGATTGGCCGCGCCCTCGTCCGACAAAACGTGTTGGGCGGTGAGCGCGGCGTGGACGGCAAAATGATTTTCGTCCGCGAGCAATCGTCGCAATGCCCGCTCAGTTTGTTCTGCTTCCAACCGCCGATGCAGCATCGTTTGCAAGTTGGCGACACTGGCATGCAGTTTTCCATCAGCGCTATCGGCGCTCGGCGAAACCGTCGCCGCGTTCGCCGCCCACATGGAGGATGCGGCCAGTGCGGCGCGGGCGATGGTCTGTTCTTCTTCCCAGGCGCGCGACCACACTTCACGGTCCGCGCCGGCAAACCCAAGCGAGCGCAGCCATGTTATGTACGGGCGCTCTTGCGGTGGCAGCACGCCCTGTGGAATGCCGAGCGATGCAAGTTTGCGCATCTTGGCAATGCCTTGCAGCGCCGCGTCGCGTGGGCGGGAAATGCTGTCGCGATTGCGGGCGGAGGCGAGATTGCCTTCGGAGAGGCCGGCGTAATTATGAGTGGGGCCGACGAGCCCGTCGAAATTGACCTCGACGGCGCCGTCAGCGCTCACGATGGCAAGCCCGGCGACGCGATGGCCACCGCCTTCTCAGCCAATTGCGTGGCGACGGGGAACGCGACGTAGTCGGCCGCATAGTACGCGCTCGGCCGCAGCGATCCGGAAAGGCCGGGGCCGCCGAACGGCAACGCGCCAGATGCGCCTGTGGTCGGGCGATTCCAATTGAGCACACCGACGCGCATTTCGCTTTGAACGCGCGCCCACAGCGTGGGGTCATCGGAAATCAAACCACCGGCAAGGCCGAAGCGCGTGGCGTTGGCGATATCGAGCGCGTGGTCGAAATCCTTGACGCGATAGACTTGTAGCAGAGGACCGAACAACTCTTCGTCCGGCGGCGTTAAGCCAGTCACATCGATAACGCCCGGGTGCACCAGCGCACCTTCGCGCTTGAGCGAAACGATTGATTTGCCGCCCAGTTGCTGCAGCCCGGCTTCGAACTTCATCGCGCGATCAGCGGACATGGCGTTCACGAGCGGTCCCATGAACGGCTCCGGCGATTGGTCGGCGGCGCCGGTGACGATCTTGCTCGTGAAATCTTTGAGCGCAGCGATGATGTCGTCACCCGCCGCACCTTCAGGTACGATCAGACGGCGCGCGCAGGAACAGCGTTGCCCGCTGGTGATGAATGCTGATTGGGCGATGAGGTTGGCAGCTGCTTTCGTATCCGTGGGCGGCCACACGATGAGCGGATTGTTGCCGCCAAGTTCGAGCGCCAGCATAACGTCCGGGCGGCCGGCGAACTTGCGATGGATCAGCGCCCCGGTTTGCGCGGAGCCCGTGAACAATACGCCGTTCAACCCCTGCGCATCGAGCAGCGCAGCACCGGCTTCATGCGCGCCTTGCACGAGATTGAGCACGCCCGCGGGCAATCCTGCCGCTTCCCATGCTTCCACCATCAGCGCGCCGGCGCCGGGCGTCATCTCGCTCGGCTTGAAGATCACACAATTGCCGGCAAGCAGGGCCGGCACGATGTGGCCGTTGGGCAAGTGGCCGGGAAAATTGAACGGCCCGAACACAGCCAGCACGCCGTGCGGGTGATGCGAAAGCACAGTGAAGCCAAAGGCGTTCTTTTCTTGCTTATGGCCGGCGCGCTCGGCCTGGGCACGGATCGACAGTTCGATCTTGCCGATCATTGCCTGCACTTCGCCCTTCGCGTCCCAGAGCGTCTTGCCCATTTCGCGGCTGATGGTGATGGCGATTTCTTCGGCGCGCTTTTCGATTTCCTTGGCGTAGGCCCGCGCGATCGCAGCCCGTTCTTCAACCGGCCGGCGCGACCACGCCGGAAACGCCAGCCGCGCTTCGGCCATGGCTTCAGCCACATCATCGGGGCTTGCGGCATGGCCCTCCCAGACTTTGTCGCCAGTGGCGGGATTGTGAGAGCGGAACTGTTCGCCTTGGCCGCGCCGCCATTGGCCGCCGATGAAAAGCTCAGTGTGCATTGTCCGTCCAAACCAAAGCCTCGGCGCCATCCGCGAGCTTCAGCGCGGAGAACACGCCAGGATCAACAAGCGCCGCATCGTTCGAAACGGTGACGCGGGTCGCCACACAACGATATTCACTCAAGCTCGGCACAGCGACGAGAGCGCGCGCGCCCTCTCCATTGCCCGCCGCGAGCTTCATGCGCTTGGCTTCCCGCTTGGTGCGAATGTGATCGCGCTGCACGCTCATCAGCGGGCCGCCATCGAAAATGTCAATAACGTCGGAGAAGCTGAAACCCTCCCACTCCAACAGCGCGCGCGCGCCTTCGCCATCTCGGTGACATTTACCGACCACGTCGCGCGCCTCTTGCGGCAACAGATCAACATAAATGGGGTGTTGCGGCGTTAAATCCAGGATGAACTGATTGTCCGTGGTGGCGCTGAGCTTGTCGGCCTCGGCGAAGTCCATTTGGAAGAAGTGCCGCCCCAGCGCTTCCCAAAACGGCGACACGCCTTCAGGCGACACGACGCCGCGCAGTTCCGAAACCACCCGCTCGCGGAAGCGCTGCGGCGCGGCCGCCATCAGCATGTAGCGGCTTTGCGCCAGCGCGCGTCCGACGCCATGAGCGCGATGTTCCGGGCGCACGAACAGAGAACCGACCTCGGTGCAGCCGGTGAAGTCATTGACGCCAATCAGCACGCGCATATCGAAGCGCCGGTTCACCGCGGCTGACGATTGCGCTTCGGTGATGATGCGAAAATTGAAGAACGGCGGCTTCTCGCCGATCGTCGCTTTCACCCCGCAACAGCCGGCGAGCGCGCCTGTTTCAACGTGTTCAAGCGCGATGAAATAGCGTTCCGCGCCAACGCTCGCGGCTTTGGAAGCGAAGCTTGCTTCCGAGAGTTCGAGCTTCTGCATCATCGCCGCATCATCGAGCATCAAACTGGTAAAACCCGCGCCGGCGATGGCGCGCAGTTGCCGGAAGCCTTCGATGTCGCGCGGACCCGCCGCGCGCATGACGTAAAGCGGCGCGCTCACGGCCGGAGACTCGCAATATCGAACACACCGCGCTCGACACCTGCCAACAGCAAAAACGAAAGTTTGGCGCGCTCGGCGAAGCTGCGGATCAGCGCGAATTCTTGGTCGCTGTGGATGTGGCCGCCGACGGGACCGAGCGTGTCGATGTTCGGACAACCGGCGGCGGCGAGATTGTTGCCCTCGCAAACGCCGCCCGACGGTGCGAACTTGAGATCAAGGCCGATGGCCTCGCCCGCTGCGTGCGTCCACGACACCATGGTTTTCTGCGCACCGTTCAGCGGCTTGGGCGGACGTGTGAAACCGCCGTGCAGATGCGCAGTGACGCCGTCGAGGCCGCCGACACGCGCTGCGACGCCTTTGATCTCAGCCTCGATCCAGGCAGCGTCCTCGTTTTGCGGCACCCGCACATTGAAACGCAGCACAGCGTTGTCAGGCACAACGTTCACCGGCCCGCCGCCATCGATGGCGCCGACATTGAGGGTGACGCCGTCGCGCTGGCCGTTGAGTTCGGACAGCCAGAGCGACGCCTGCGCGGCGGCGATCACTGCGTTGCGGCCCTCGTTGAAGGCGCGGCCCGCATGTGCGGCGCGGCCGCGGACATGGAGACTGAAATTGCCGGAGCCCTTGCGGGCGTCAACCAGCGAGCCATCCGCCATCGCCGGCTCGTAGGTCATGCCCAGGTGCGCGCGCTTGCCGAGTTCGGCGAGCAGCGGCCCGCTGGCCACCGAACCGACCTCTTCATCGGGGCTGAGCAGCACCTCGTAGCCGACACGCTTGGCGCCCGGCAGCGCTTCGAACGCTTGCAGCGCAGCCAGCATCACGGCGATGCCGCCTTTCATGTCGGCCGTGCCTGGCCCGCGCAGATGATCGCCCTCGCGCCACGGCTTTTGGAACGCGTGCGCAGCTGGGAACACAGTGTCGTAGTGGCCGGTGAGCGCGACCTGGATCGGCGCTTCCGGACGTACGCGCAGCCGCAGCGACGCGCCGTGCTGAACGTCCAGTGCGTCGCCATTGGGTTTGATGCGCTGCGATGGCGCGAGTTCGACGATGTCGAGTTGTCCCGGCAACGCGCTGGCGGCGTCAGCAAGCGGTCTGCGCATCCGCGCGAGCCCGTCCAATTCATAGGAGCCGGAATTGATGGCCGACCAGCTTTCGGTGCGCGCGACGAGATTTTCGCCTTCGCCGTCTAGCCGCTCCAGGAGCGGTTCGACATCGGCTCCCCATCGCTGGCGGAGCGCGGTCAGGCTTGGTGCGGCCGGCATGTCGCGGAGGTAACCGAGCGGCCCGCCGCCGTCCAGCGCACAAACCTGATGCACAAACAAATGGGCCCGGCTTTCGCCGGGCCCATCGTCAGTTCAGGTCTCGATGACGATTATTGGAAGGTAATCGTGATCGTCGAACGGCGGTTCAGCGGCTCACGCACGCCGTCGCGCGTCGCACGGGCGAGATCGGTTTCGCCGCGGGCTTGCGTTTGGATCGACGCGGCGTTGATGCCACGCGCGACCAGCGCATCGCGAACGACCGAAGCGCGGCGTTCCGACAGACCGACGTTGTATTGAGCCGAGCCCGACGTGTCGGTGTGGCCGACAACCGTGACGCCCGAGATGTTGCAGTCGCGCGCATGCGCAACGGCGGCATCGATGGTTTCGAGCGCGGCTTGGTTGAGGTTCGAGCGATCCCACTCGAAGTACACCACGTAGTCGCCTTGCGGGCACGTCGCCACAGGCGGCGGCGGCGGAGGCGGAGGCGGCGGCGGCGGGGGAGCCGGCGGCGGCGGCGGCGGCGGCGCTGCGAATTGATAACGCAGACCGACGGTCAGCTCTTGATGCTTGTAATCGCCATCGATGCTGCCACCGCTGGTGATGTCGTAGTTGCCGCCATTGGCTTCGAAATAACGGTAGCCGATATCCAGCGCCCACTGCGGATGCAGCGCGATCGCAGCACCGACCATGGCTTGCCACGCGAAGCGCGTGTCATCGCCATCAATCGCGGCGATGCCGTTCGTCACGGTTGGGCTGATGCGGGCAGCGCCGACACCGACGCCGACGTATGGCTCAATCGCGCCGCCGCGGTTGAAGTCATAGAACAAGTTCGCCATCGCCGACCACGCGTGGACGTCGCCGTCCAGGAAGCCCGCACTCGCGAGATCTTGATCTTTGTATTGATTGAAGCGATGGCCAATTTCGCCTTCGAGACGGAAGCCATTGGAGAAGGCATAGCCCAAACCAAGATGCTCGCCATAGTCGTGTTCGAGTCCGAGCGTTGGCACGCCGTCGAACTTCGTCTCACCGTCAAACGAATAGCCAATGTCAGCGCGGCCATACCAGCCCTCAGTCGCGTGTGCGACGCCGGCTGTACCCGCCAACAACGCCGCGAGCGCGACGGTTTTGGTGATGCGCGATTTCATATTCACCCCTCTCAAGCGATTTCCCCTGGACCCCCGGGCCTTCCAGCAACCGTCCGCGCAAATGCGCTTGGGTTAGACCAAAGCGTTCCAACGAGCGTTACGTACGGAAGAGCGGTTAAGCCCCCCTCAATGAACGCAGAAACGCCATTGAGGTTCCGGACGCCAGCCGATGCGCCGCAATGTAGGCGCCCCCACGCCCAGGAGTCCATAAAAGGGCGTAATAATTGTCGATTTTCCCGTGAGGCGTTGACTTTATGGCGCCATCGGAGAGTTCCAATTACAGGCCGGAAAGGTTGAGGGCCACGCCCCTCCCGGCGTGGCCCTCATCCCCTCGTCGCCCCTGAGCGCCTGTCCACACGGGCTGTGCCCGGGACTGTCCCCGCCGAAAAGGCAAAATCACTCTAATCGTGGATGCACGCCGGCTTCAGCTGACTTTGGCGCCTTCCCGCCTCATTTCCCGGCGGATGTTGCCACAGCGTCACATCGGAACCGCCAAGCCGGGGTTGGGTTACCAGATCGACCCCAACACTCCCCGGAGTTCTATCGATGCCGAAACAACAAATCACGGACCCTTATGCGCCGCCGCCCCTGCACAAGAGCAAGACGGGGCCCCTGATTCGCGGCGTCATTATCGCCGGTTTGCTCGTGGTGGGCGGCGCAATCGCCTACACGGTGACCCAAGCCCCGTCGCAAACCGCAGGACTTGAACAGCAACAGATCGCTGACAACCGGCTCGCCGACGGCAGTTATGCTGTCAGCCCGCAAGCGGCGCCTCACACGGAAGCCACGGCGCCTGAGGCCGCCACCGCGCCTGAGCCGTCGTCCGCTCCGCGCGTGGTTTCGCCGCGGCGCAGTGCAGCGCCCCGCGAATCAACGCCGCCGCCCGCTGACGTAGCACCGCTGCCGGAAACGACGACGACGCCGGCCACGCCAACGCCAGCGCAGCCACTGCCGCCGCCGGACGTCAGCCCCAGCGCTTCGGGCGAATAATTTCAGGAAGATGTGAGCTCGGCGGGATTCGAACCCGCGACCCCCTGATTAAAAGTCAGATGCTCTACCGACTGAGCTACGAGCTCTCACAAGGACGCCGCACTTAGGCTGTTGCGCCGCCGGGCGCAACAGCAGCGCTCCCCTCACTTGACCATGGCAAGTACGCCGGAAACGGCGCTGTTCCATTTTTCCCGCAGCGCTGAGCGCTCCGCAGACGCCATTTTCGGCGTCCAACGGCGCAGCTCTGACCCGGTGTTTTCCAGCGCCTCGCGCTGACCGATTCCAAACGCCGCAAGTTTTGCAGCGCCTAGAGCCGTTACCTCCTGAAACGCCGGGCGCGCGACCTCGACGTCGCAGACATCCGACAGAAACTGCATCAACCAGGCGTTCGCGGTCATGCCGCCATCAACGAGCAGCGAGGCGAGCGGCGGCGCGTCGTCGGCGCGTAAGGCGTCCAGCAGATCGGCGGTCTGGTAGGCAACCGCTTCGAGACCGGCGCGAATGAGGTGCGCGCCGGTACTGTCGCGCGTCAGACCGACAACGGCGCCACGGGCCTCGGCATTCCACTGCGGCGCGCCGAGGCCAGCGAACGCCGGCACCAGATAGACGCCGCCATTGTCTTTGAGCGCCGCGGCGATCGCTTCGGTTTCGCTTGAGGCTTTGATCAGCTTCAGCCCGTCGCGCAACCATTGGATCGTAGAGCCCGCCGAGAACACCGAGCCTTCAAGCGCGTAAGCGAGATGGTTCTGCGTTTGATAGCCGATTGTGCCCAGCAATCGGTTTCTCGAACGCGGCGGGGAAGCGCCGGTGTTCATCACCAGGAACGTACCGGTGCCGAAGGTGCATTTCGCCATGCCAGGCTTAAGACAGGCATGGCCGACGAGCGCTGCTTGTTGATCGCCGGCCATACCGTGGATGGGAATGGCGCGGCCGAAATGCGCAGCGTCGGCGTCGCCGAAATGGGAATCGCACGGCATCGGTTGCGGCAGCAACGCCCGCGGCACGCGGAAGAGCGCGCACATCTCGTCGCTCCACGCGCGCGTGTTGATGTCGAGCAGAAGCGTGCGTGCGGCGTTGGTCATGTCGGAGACATGCGCGCGGCCGTTGGTGAGGCGCCACACGAGAAACGTTTCAATCGTCCCGAACGCGAGTTCGCCGGCTTCCGCGCGCTTTCGTAGCGCCGGGTTGCGATCCAGGATCCAGGCGATCTTGGTGGCGGAAAAATATGGGTCCAGCAGCAGGCCAGTGGTTTGCTGCACCCTC
>DASZWS010000084.1:0-5301 GCA_035546515.1 Vitreimonas sp.
AGCCCAAGCAAAGCCGCTTTCGCCTCCCTATATACGGACAGGCGCTGTGAAACCGGCCCGGGCGTTTGTTCGTATTGGAAGAGCACCCGAGAGACGACCACGGCGGCCTCTGAGAGGGGATCAAACGATGGCTTCAACTGCGCTCACTCTGGCGCTTTCACCAGAACAAGGTCTGCAACGGTACCTTTCCGAAATCCGGAAGTTCCCGATGCTGGCCAAAGAAGAAGAATTCATGCTGGCAAAGAGCTGGCAGGAACACGGCGACACGCGCGCCGCGCATAAACTCGTCACCAGCCACCTTCGCCTCGTCGCCAAGATCGCGATGGGCTACCGCGGGTATGGCTTGCCGATCGGCGAAGTGATTTCCGAAGGCAATGTCGGCCTCATGCAGGCCGTGAAGAAGTTCGACCCGGATAAGGGCTTCCGCCTCGCCACCTACGCGATGTGGTGGATCCGCGCGTCGATCCAGGAATACATCCTGCGCAGCTGGTCGCTCGTGAAAATGGGCACGACCGCGGCGCAGAAGAAGCTGTTCTTCAACCTGCGCCGGCTGAAGGGCGAAATGGCCGCCTTGGAAGAAGGCGACCTGAAGCCCGAGCACGTCGCGTCGATCGCGCACAAACTCGCGGTCACCGAAGATGAGGTGATCTCGATGAACCGTCGCCTCGGCGGCGGCGGCGATGCCTCGCTCAACGCGCCCATCGGCGGCGCCGGCGGCGAAGGCGATGCGGAATGGATGGACTGGCTCGCCGACGATCAAGTCGAAGGCACCCAGGAAACCCGTCTCGCGGAAACCGAAGAATTCGGCGCCCGCATGACGCTCTTGAACGAAGCGATGGAGGACCTCTCCGATCGCGAACGTCACATCATCCAGGAGCGCCGCTTGAAGGATGAGCCGTCAACCCTGGAGGACCTCTCCAAGGAATACGGCGTTAGCCGCGAGCGCGTGCGTCAGATCGAAGTGCGCGCGTTCGAGAAACTGCAGAAGGCGATGAAGAAGCGGGCCGGTGAACGCGGGCTCGTTGAGGCCGGCGCTTAAGCCGGCCTCCCCGCCGTTGCGGCAAAGCTTCGAGGCGCTGGCGCAAACCGTTCCTCGTGCACGGTTTGCGGCCGCCACTGCGCATAGACGCAGCACGAATACAGCATCACCGTTTGGATCAGGAACGGCTCAATGACCGTATCTGTGAAAGCCGTGGCGAACGCCAACAAGAACGACACGTAGAAAAACGAGGTTGCCCCGTCAGGGCGCATCAGCGCTTGGCCGAGGCCGCGCAGCGTTGTGTAGATCAGCGTGCCGGCAAAGATCGCCAGCCCTAGCAAGCCGGTGTCGACCGCCACTTGGCGGAACGAGTTGTGGAAGTGGAAGGTGCGCCCATCCTCGATGCCGGTGAGCCGCATCAACCCGATGGTGTCGGAGGAATCGCCCATCCAGATGGCTTGGTAGCCGTAGCCCAGGAACGGCTTATGCGCGATCAAATCATCGGCCCGCGCCCACAGCAGCGTGCGCCCGGTCAAGGTCGGATCCTTGTTCAGCGTTTCGTACAAGAAGTGATCGCGAAGGACGCCGATCTCGGGCGCCAGCAGCAGCAACGGCGCCAACACAAGGGCCGTGATGAGCAATGCCGACAACCGTCCGCCGGGCGTCAGCCGTTCGCTAAACCACAGCACGACAAGCAGCGCGCCACCCGCCACCGCCAGCAATGCGCCCGTCGCCGAATTGGTGATCACCACCAACACTGCCGCGACCGGCAGCGCCGCCAGCGCGGCAATGCGCAGCCACCCGGAGATGTTTCCAATCAGCAGCACCGCCAGCGCCGAGACCAACAGCAGCTGGGCTTCGTGCGACATGGCGTTTTTTGAGCCGGTAAGACCAACCAGCACCATGCCGACGTCGGAAATCCCCATGCGCCGGCTGGCTATGGAGGCGAGGCAAAACACAAAGGTGCTGAGAAAGAAGCTGATCAGCCAGCTGCGTGGCGACATCAGCCGCGCCAGGAACACGCCGGTGAAAATCGTGAACATCAGCTGCGCGGCGTAGCGTAGCGATATTTCCGGCACCGACGACCAAAACGTCGACGCCATCGCCAGCAGCGGCGTCAGCAGAAGCGGCCACCAGCGCGTGATGGTTTCCAGCAATTGCTTGGGGCGGGCGATGATCAGCAGGCCGACCAGTGCGAACTCGGCCAAAATCAGAATTGCCCCGCCGATCCCCTGCGTGGAGATCATAAAGAACAGCAGAAACGCTGCTGTTTCCGGGAGATATTTGAAGAGCAGCATGGCCAGCGCGCGAAGGTTGCGAGTTCCGTGCCGTCTTACGCGCTCGCCAAGATTAACGCTATGCGGCGCCCCAGCCGAGGGGGAACGCCCCTCACCGCAGGGACGTTGCCGAAGCGATGACGGAGCAAAAACCGCCAGATAACAGCCGCTGGACCGCGTTCCGGAACTGGAGCGGCAGCCAGGCTAGCCGCTTGCGTGACGCATCTATCGCCGGCTGGGCGCGCCTGCGCGCAGCGCCCTGGCCGCGCATCGGTGTGTGGGCGGGCGGCGCATTTGGCGTTCTCGTACTGACGCTGGTGCTGTTTCTGAGCTTCGCGGACTGGAATGCGCTGCGCGGCCCCATCGCCGGTTTCGCCTCAGCCGCCACCGGCCGGCCCATCGCCATCACCGGCAACCTGCAGGTTAATCCCTGGTCCTGGACGCCGCGCCTACATGCGCGGGGCCTGCGCATCGGCAACCAACACCGCTTCAATGCCCGCGGTCAATTCGCGGAAATTGCCGACGCTGATCTGAAAATCAAACTGCTGCCGCTGCTGATCGGCCGGTTCGACATCGTCAGTCTCGACCTCAGCGGCGCCAATGTCGCGCTCTATCGCGGGGCCGATGGCGACGCCAACTGGGCAAGCGCCCCCGGCGCGGCGCGCGCGGGCAAGCCATTCAAGATGCCGGCGATCCGCCATTTCTCCATACGCGACGGCCATCTTCTGTTTAACGACGATGAGCGGCATTTGACGCTCAACGCCGCCTTCACCACCGAAGAAGTTACCGCGCCGAGCAACGGCGGACGCTTCGCCCTCAGCGGCGACGGACACATCAACGATCAACCGTTCAGGCTCACGCTGGCCGGCGCGCCGCTGATCCATGTCCGTCCGGATCGCCCCTACACCTTCACCGCCGATGTCCAAGCTGGCGCAACGCACATCGAAGCTAACGGCGCGATCGCCAAACCGTTCGATTTCGGCACATGGAACGCAAACGTCAAAGGCTCTGGTCCCGATCTTGCCGACCTCTATCGCCTCACGGGCCTGACGCTGCCGAACACGCCGCCCTATCAACTCACCGGCCGGCTGGAGCGCGCCGGGCAAGTCTATCGCATGCAGGATATCGCCGGCCGCGTCGGCCACAGCGATTTGCATGGCGCATTTTCCGCAACCCATCAGAACGACGGCCGCCTCTTACTGGATGGCAATTTCAGCACCGCCAGCCTCGATTTCGACGATCTGCTCGCCGTGCTCGGCGGCAAAACCAACGGCGCACGCACGGCAACGCCTGCCCGCGCCAATTCAGGCGACGCCGCGCGCATCATGCCCGACGCGCGCCTCGACATCAGCCGTGTCCGCAATATGGACGCGCGCGTCTCCTACCGAGCAGCGCATGTGCGTAGCGAGCATGTGCCGCTCCGAGGCTTCGCCATCGACATCAATCTCGATCATGGCTTACTGAAGCTCGACCCGATGACGCTGGAGCTTTCGCAGGGCCGTGTGAACGGCGCCGTTTCGATCAATGCGCGCGACAGCAACACGCCGTTGGTGAACGCTGACGTGCGCCTCTCGCAAGCGCGGATCGAGTCGGTCATCCCGATGGGTGGCCACCCGCCACTTACAGGCAGCCTACTCGGCCGCGCGCGTCTGAGCGGCCGCGGCGCCTCAGTGCGCGAAGCGGCAGCGCACGCCAACGGCGACGTCACCTTCGTGACGCCACACGGCGAAGTACGCGAAGCCTTGGCGGAGCTGACAGGTATCGACGTCACCCGCGGCTTGGGCCTCCTGCTCGCGCACAACGAAGACAAGATCGACGTGCGCTGCGGCGTCGCCAGTTTCCACGTGAACGACGGCGTCGCCAGCGCCAACACGTTCGTGTTCGACACCAAGACCATGCTGATCCACGGCCGCGGGCATGTCAGCCTGCGGGATGAAACACTTGATCTGCAATTGCGGGGCGAACCCAAAGAACCGCGCCTGGTGCGCGTGGCCGCGCCGATCACGGTGCAAGGATCCTGGAGCCGGCCGCAACTCGGCGTGCAAGCCGGGCGCGCCGCCGGTCAAGGCGTCGCTGCGCTGTTGGCGTCGATCGCCTCGCCTATTGCAGCGGTGTTGCCGTTTGTGGATGCAGGGCTCGCAAAGGACGCCGATTGCGGCACCTTGTTAGCCGCCGGAACAGCACCACGCCGCGCCAGCGATGGTTAGGCCGCGCCGCCGGTAACGCAGCTTGAAAGCGCGAACACGATAATGAGGGCCACGGCCGCCGCCACCGTGACCGTGCTCGCATAACCGAGCGCGCGTTCCTGCGGCGCCTTCATCAGGATCGGCAAGCCGCGATACATGAGAAACACCATCGCCGCGAGCGCGAACAAGGAAAGCCACCACAGCGGCGGCCACAACGAAAAGAAGCCGGAGAGAAATGCCGGCGTCAGGGAATACGCGGCAATCTTCTGCGCGCCGAGATCGTTCTTGTCGGCCTCGAAATTGTCGGCAACGGCGTTGATCAGCACGCCGATGAAGAACACCAGCGCAATGCTCAATATCCAGGTAATGACCCCGCGGATCAGCGCTTGGCCCGGATCGAACTGCAGCATGTGGCCAAACAGCGTCTGCCCCAGCCAGTCACACACCACCGGGATCGCCGCGAGCGGCGCCACGTAGCCGATCAAAATATTCGGCACCGTCGTCTCTTCAGCCTTGATCTGCTCCCACTCCAGATTGGTGTCGCGGAACAGCCCGTAAGCGCGCGACAGAATGAACTCGGACTTTTTGTAAGCCTCCTGCGCATGCCGGCGCGCATCCTCGACGCTGAAATTCAAGCGCGGCTTGGCGCTGGCGCCGTTTTCGTTTTGCGGCTGGTCTTCGTTTTCGGCAGACATTCAGGTCCTCGATCGCTGCGCCTATCTTAGCGCGAATGCTCACTGGCGAAATAGCGAATGGAGGCCGCGAGGCCCGTCAAACTCCGCGTTCACCCTACACGGCGCCGCTATTTCGCCTATTCCTTGAACGGATCGCGCATCAGGATGACGTCCTCGCGCTCCGG
>DASZWS010000085.1:0-5711 GCA_035546515.1 Vitreimonas sp.
CGACGAGGTTACGCTGGGCGCGCCGATCATAGCCACCAGCACGCCAGCGAAGCCGATCAACGCCGCGATCATACTGCTCGGCCGGACGTGTTCGCCGATCATGGCCTTGGCGACGAACGGGACCATGAGGGGGTAAATGAACGAGATCGTCACCGCTTCCGCGAGCGGCAGCACCGTCAGCCCCCAGAAGAAGGCGACGCCGGACATGGAGACGACAAGGCCGCGGGGTAGATGCGCCACGAAGATTTCGCGCGTAATTGCCGGGCGTCCCGCGTGCATCCAGGGGATCAGTGAAAACGCGGCGCCGAAAAAGTAGCGCCCTGTAGTCACCAGGGCGACGTTGTTGCTCTGGCATAGATACTTGATGGTCGCGTCCATGGCCGAGCCGAAGGCGATCGCCGTCAGCAAAACCAGAGCAGGCGGAAGAGCCGACGCGCGCACGATCAACTCCCGTGCGCGGTAGCGGTGCGCAGCTTATTCGGCGGGGACGGCCGCCGGACCTTCAGCGTGACGCCTCTTACCGCCGAACAGCTTGGTGAAGAAGCGCTCCAAGCGATCAATCAGGACGAAATTCGCGGGCACGAACAGCAGGCTCAGCAAGGTGGAAACAAGCAAGCCGCCGATCACCGCCACGCCCATGCCTTGACGCAACGAGCCGTCGACCGAAAGTCCCATCGCCGATGGCAGCATACCCGCGGCCATGGCGAACGTGGTCATCAGGATTGGACGGGCGCGTTTCATGCCGGCGTCCATCAGGGCTTCGTCGCGCGGCACGCCTTTGTGAATCTGCTCGATCGCGAAGTCGACCAGCAGGATCGAGTTCTTGGTGACGATTCCCATCAGCATGATGAGTCCGATCAGCACGAACAGCGAGAGCGGCTGGTTGGCGATCAAGAGGCCCAAGAACGCGCCTCCGAGTGAGAGCGGCAGCGCGGTCATGATGGTCCACGGATGGTAGAAGTCGCGGAACAGCAGCACCAGCACGCCGTAAATCAGCAGCAAACCCCACAACAGGGCGGTGCCGAACGACTCGAACATATCGGCCATGCGCTCGGTGTCGCCGGAGGTGGCAAGGTGCACGCCGTCACCAGGATTGCGCGCCTCCGGCAACGAGAACACGGCTTTCTGCGCCGAACCGATGTCGCCGTGCGCGACGTTGGCGAGCACGGTGACGGCGCGTTCGCGGTCGCGACGTTCGACGGCCACTTCGCCCAAGCCGAAATTGACATTGGCGACGGCGTCGAGCCGCACCGGGGCGCCAAGCGTGGACGTAACCGGCAGCGCGCGAATGGTGTCGATGTCGCTGCGTGCGTCTGTGCGCAGCACGACTCTGATGGGGATTTGCCGGTCAGGCAGATCGTAGCGCGGCAGGTTCTGTTCGACGTCGCCGCTGGTGGCGATGCGCACAGCCGAGGCCACCGCAGCATTGGTAACGCCTAAGCGCGCCAGATCATCGGGTCGCGGACGGATTTGTAACTCAGGCCGTTGCAGTGAGGCTGAAGAGTGGACATCCGTCAGCATGTCGAGCTTGCGCATGGCGACGACGAGGCGCTCGGCCGCGGCGTTCACCTTGGCCGGATCGTCGCCGACGAATTGCAGCGTCACGTCGAAGCCGCGCCCGCCGCCTTGGTTGTTGAGCGCAGTGACGCGGTAGTTCGGATAGCCTGACAGAAGCGGTCGCAGCGCCTGCTGGATGTAGAAAGAGCTATGCTTGCGCTTGGTGTGATCCTTCAACAGCACATAGAGCGTGCCGCCGCTGGCCGCGCCATCGGCGCCATTGAGCTCGGTATAAACGTTCTCGACTTCAGGGCCATGCGCGGCGCGCGTGGCCAGCTCTTGCATGGCGCGGTCGGCGTCGGCGAGGGGGGTGCCAGGTGGAATTTCGACTTGCTCCTGCACGCTGTCGGAATTGAAGCGCGGGATGAAGGTCATCGGCACTTGCGTGGCCAGAATGATGCCGACCACGAACACGGCGATGCCGCCAGCCAACACCTTCCACGGATTCTTGATCGAGAAAGTCAGCGCAGCGCGATAAATCTCCACGGCGTCGCCCTGGGGCTCTTCGTGGCCGTGATCTTTGAGGAAATAGGCGCACATCATCGGCGTGATCAGGCGTGCGACGACGAGCGAGAAGAACGTCGCGACGGCGACTGTAAGGCCAAATTCCTTGAACCACTGGCCGGTTTCGCTGCCCATGAAACCAACCGGCGTGAACACGGCGATGATCGAGGCGCTGGTGGCGACGACGGCGAGACCGATTTCGTCCGCGGCCTCCATCGAGGCTTCGTAGGGCTTTTTGCCCATGCGCATGTGCCGAACGATGTTCTCGATCTCGACGATAGCGTCGTCGACCAAGACGCCAGCCACCAACGCCAGAGCGATCAGCGTCATCATGTTGATGGTGAAGCCGAAGGCTTGCAGCGCGGCGAATGTCGGAATGATGGCGAGCGGAATGGCGGCGGCGGCAATCAGCGTTGCGCGCCAGTCGCGCAGCGTGAGAAACACCACAATGCACGCCAAAAGCGCGCCTTCCAGCAGCGAGCTGATCGAAGACTCGTACATGCCGCGGATGAAATCCACCGGTGTGAACACGAGTTGGAAGTGCATGCCCGGATGGGCCTGTTCGAGTTCGTGCAAGCGCTTAGTGACCGCGTCATAGACTTTCACCTCGCTGGCGGTCTTGGAGCGGCTGACGGCGAAGGAGACCACCGGTTGGCCGTTGTAGCGGGCGATAGAGGTGAGTTCGCTGCTCGAATCGGTGACCGTGCCGAGATCGGCGAGACGCACCGTTTCGCCATTGGCGCCGGTGAGGCGAGTTTCGCCGAGCTGCTCCACGGAAGGTGCGCTGCCGAAGGTGCGGATTGATTGCGCTTGGCCGCTGATTTGCGCTTGGCCGCCGGGCAGGTCGGCGTTCAGCGAGCGCAGCTGGTGACTGATCGTGTCCGCGGTGATGCCGTAAGCGGTGAGCCGCTCGGGATCGAGTTCGATGCGGATTTCGCGATCTACCCCGCCGTCGCGCGAGACTTTGCTGACGCCCGGCACGGCCAGCAATTCACGCGAGAGTTCGTTGTCGATGAACCACGAACGTTCCTCGTCGCTCATGCCTGGCGCGGAAATGGCGTAGTAGCCGATCGGCTCCGCGGCCGCGTCCATGCGGATAATTTGCGGTTCGGTGATGTCGGCGGGCAGATCGGGACGGATGCGGGCGACCGCGTCACGGGCATCCTCAACGGCGCGCGAAAGATCGGCGCCGATCTGCAGCTCCACCGTCACATTGGTGCTGCCCGGGGAGATATTGGTGGTGACGCGGCGTACGCCTTGCACAGCCGTGAGCGCTGCTTCCACGCGCTGCGCGATTTGCGTTTCCATTTCCGCCGGCGCAGCGCCGGGCTGGGAAACGCTGACGACGAACACCGGAAATTCGATGTTCGGCAGCTGGTTGATCGGCAGCTTCGCGTAGGCGGTCAGCCCTGCGAACAGGAGCGCCATAATCAGCACGATCGGCGGGATCGGATTCTTGATCGCGCCGGCTGAGATATTCCAAGCCATATGGCGCTCCTCAGCCTTCCTGGCGGCCGCGCAGCTGTTCGGCCTCGCCGCTTTGCTGCGCTGCGGCTGGCGTTGCAGCCGCGCGCACGGCGTCGCCATCGCGAAGGAACGCGGCGCCAGAGCCAACCACATGCGCGCCGTTGTTCAGACCGTTGATCACTTCAACCGCGTCGCCCTCACGGGCGCCCGTGGTGATGTAGGTCTTGTGCACCTTGCCATCCTCGCCGACCACGAACACGAAGGCGCGGTTGTCCTCGTAACGGATCGAGTCTTGCGGCACCGCCAGCGCTTCGCGTTGCGACAGGTTCACATCGCCGCTCAAATGCATGCCTGCGCGCACGCGTGTGTCGGCGGGCAGATCAAACAAGGCTTCGCCAGTACGGGTGCGATCGTCGATCGAAGCGGGCAGGCGCGAGAGGGTGCCTTGCACGCTAGAGCCGTCGGCAAGGCGGAACACCGCTTGCTGGCCCTTGCTCAGCGAAAGCACGTCGGTTTCGGAAATCTGTGCGCTAACCTCGAGCTGGTTGTCGCCGGCGATGCGGAACATCTCTTGTTGATCGACCATCGCGCCCAATTGCACGGAGCGCGAAATCACCAGCCCGGCGATGGGCGCACGCACATAGCCGCCGCCAAGGCGAGCGTTGATCTCCGCAAGTTGCGCGCGCGCAGCCGCCAGTTTGGCGTCCGCTGCAACCGAGGCGGCGTGGCGCTGCTCAATCTGTTCGGCGGAAAGCGCGCCGGAGTCGCGGATGCTTTCAGCGCGCTGATATTCGTCGCGCGCGCGTAGTGCGTCGGACTCCGCGCCGGCGACATTGGCTTGCGCCGCGCTGGTCTGAGCGTTGGACACAGCCGTATCGAGACGCGCCAACGGTTGCCCGGCGCGCACGGTGTCACCTTCATCGGCCAACAATTGCAACACGCGCACGCCGGAGGCCGGTGCAAACACGTGGATGTCGCGCTTGGGACGCACTTCACCGAGCAGCGAAACGTGCGGTGAGAAGCCGTGCTGGGAAACCTGCACGACGGAGACGACTTGCGTTTGGCTTACGGTCGGCGGCGGGCTGCCCGCGCCTTCGGTAAACACATGCGAGATGAGATAGATGACGACGCCGATCGCCAACAACACGCCGCCGGCGATCCACACGAGGCGCCAACGGCGGCGCACCGCCGCTTCATCGTGCGCGGTGGTGTCCTCATTCGCCGCCAGCGGCGAGGGCGCTTCTTCGGAGCGCTGAAAGATCTTCTGCGCCCGCTCCAACAATTCCGGCTTCATACCCGCACCGCAAGATAACGTTCCGCCAATGCGCGGAATTGCGCCTCGGCGTCTGCAACTGAAATTTTTCCGAGCACCCCGCCTCGCAGCGCGACGCCTTCGATGGCGGCAAACAGCGTCCGCGCCGCCTGCACAGGATCGAGTTTCGGATCGACCTCTCCGCGCTGCTGACCCTCCCCGATCATCGCAGCGCAAGCCGCGACATAGTGAGAATCGATATGGGCGAGGTTCTGAGCCAAAACAGGGTCGCGCCAGGCCTCCGCCATCACTTCTGCGACGAGCGCACCGTCCCCATCTGCGATTTTCTGAAAGAAGCCTCTCGCGACGTCGCACAGCGACTCCAGCACGCTGATGTTGGCCGCTTGGAAGTTGACGGTGCTATCGCTGCGCTCGTCCTCGGCGATGGCGGAGATGATTTCCGATTTGGAACCGAAATAGCGATAGAGCGCGCCGGCGCTGATGTCGGCTTCAGTGCAGATCTCCGACATACTGGTTTGGTGAAAGCCGCGGCGGCGGAAACAGGCGAGCGCCGCGTCCAAGATTTGGCGGCGGCGGCGCTCGGCGAGTTCCGGGTTTGCGAGGCGTGACATGGCGTCCGATGTTGGGGTTGGCGACTTGAAAAACTTTGCTGCGGCGCCAATAAAGCGAATGTTCGTTCGCTAAATGTAAAGACAGCGGGCGCAAGTCAAGACGTGCGACAAAAAACACCCCAAGGCGTTGCTGGAGTTTAATAAATGCTGACGGCAGGTAAGCGGCTGGGGCGCACGGCAGGCGCAGCCACGATCGCGGTCCTTTTATTGTGCGGGTGCTCACTGATGCCGCATGAGCGGGCGAATCCGGGTGCGCTGCCAGAGGCTTGGCAAGACGCGCCGGTTACCGCCGACCTGCC
>DASZWS010000086.1:0-7281 GCA_035546515.1 Vitreimonas sp.
TATTTCGTCGACAATGCCGGCGACGTCGTCACCGAGAACGCCAGCGAAGGAACCGATCAGGTGTTCGCGCAAGTGTCGTTCGCGCTTTCGGCCAATGTCGAAAATCTGACGCTGCAGGGGACGGCGCTCAACGCCACCGGCAATGCCTTGAACAATGTGCTCACCGGCGATGCGCAGAAGAATCTGCTGAACGGCGCCGGCGGCGAAGACACTTTGGCCGGCGGGCTCGACAGCGACACGTATGTCTACAATTCCGCCGGCGACGTCATCACCGAGAACGCCAATGCGGGGCTGGCCGACACCGTGCTCGCTTATATCGATGTCGCCGCGCTGATGGCCAATGTGGAGAATCTGACGCTGGCGGGAACGGCGCTGTCAGGGGTCGGCAACGAACTCAACAACACCTTGGTCGGCAACAGCCTCAACAACACGCTGACGGGCGGGCTCGGCAACGATCAGCTGAACGGCGCGGCCGGCGCCGACACGCTGATCGGCGGGCAAGGCGACGATTCCTATCTGGTGGAAAATGCCGGCGACGTGGTCACGGAAAATTCTGGCGAAGGCTTCGACACGGTCTACGCTTTCGTCTCGATCGCGGCTTTGGCGGCCAATGTCGAGAAGCTCACCTTGATGCCGGCCGGCGGCGCCATCGACGGAACCGCCAACGCGCTCGACAATCGCTTGAACGGCAATGACAGCGCCAATGTGCTGAGCGGCCTCGGCGGCAATGACGTGATCAACGGTCTCGACGGAGCCGATCACATCATCGGCGGGGCGGGCCTCGACAACATCACCGGCGGCGCCGGCAATGACGCGTTCGTCTATCAGTCGATCGCCGATTCCGGTCTGACCGGCGCCACGCGCGATCTGATCAACGATTTCACCCAGGGCGCCGACGTGATCGATCTCTCCGCCATCGACGCCATCGCCGGCGGCGGCGACGATGCGTTCACCTTGATCGGCGCGGGCGCCTTCACCCACAGCGCCGGCGAACTGCGCTACGATTTCATCGACAATGCCGGCGCCGCCAACGACTTCACGCTCATCTCGATGGACGTCAACGGCGACGGCGCCGCCGACAGCCAGATCGTGCTGCGCGGCCTCATCAGCCTCACCAACAGCGATTTCGTGCTTTAGCGCTGCTTAGGGTGTCGTGTAGTCGGTCAGCATGCGCTTGACGTTGCGGCCGACGACCTCTTTCGTCACATGAACGAGGTCGTCGTCCCACGCCAAAGCGCGGTCCGACAAGGTGACGCTTTCATAGCTGGGAAAATAATCGACGAACTCGAACTCGTCGGCGATCTCCCCTGCGGCCGCGCGCAACACCGACTTCGAGTGACAATTCGAAACGATCACATCCTCGCTTGTGAATGTGCGTTGGATTGGCACGGGCGACACCGTCAGCAGCAGGCGCAAATCCGCCCCGCGCATCGCCCGGACCCCCTCCACAACCTCCCGCACGCATTGCTTGGTCGATGCGAAGCTCAGTCGTTCAAAGCTGAAACGCCCCGGATACTTCAGCACCAGCGGTCGAGACGGTGTTTCATTGAGATAGACGCCGCTCTCCTCGTCGTACCAAGCCTCGATCAGGCCGAGCGTGATAATGCAGATGCGGGAAGCGGCGATGCCGTCGCGAAACAGCGTCGATACTTGCTGGCGCCGCTCCAGGCCCCGCGCGCGCGACACCGGAACGCCGACATGCAGCTGCAGGTCGAGCACCTGATCGTTGGCTTCTTCCACCAGAAAGCGCGCCTGCTCCGCATCGCCCCACCTCTCAGCGGCGGCGCGCACTTCATTCAGCATGCTTGCGGGCGTGTACTTGTTGAGGAAGCCAGAAGCGGCCTGGCCGCTCCACGCCTCTTCCGGATGCGCTTCGAAATCAAGGCACGGGACGATGTAGCCGCGCGTACGCAGCCCCCACTCGATGTTGCGTGCAAAGCAGGAACCGATGGTGAAAATCGATTCGCCTTCGCGCAACGTGAAACTCGGCCGCGATTGCGGCTCGCACACCGGCTCAAGGCGCGAAGGCTCGACTTGCCGTGCGGGCCATTTGGCGCCGGGATTGCGCATCGTTTGCCGAAACGCTTCATCGGCGGAAATCCGGATGCTCATCCGACAACTCCTTGCTCGATCCAAGGTCCGCGGCGCTCAGCGCGGCGTCATGCAAAAAACCGCCTGCGGCAGCACTTTCGGATCATCGACAAACGCGCGCAATGTCACCGGAGCGTTCCGCTCCACCCATTGCTTTGGCATCAAGCTGATGCCGTAGAGATCGGGATCGAGCGAGCCGGAATTGCCATGCCTGCCGAAAATGTATTCACCCGCAGCGTAGCGCGGCCCGATCTCGTCGAAATTGACGAAAGCGCGGGCGATGTTGTGTTCCCATGGAACGCTCGTCTCGCCCGTGCGCTTGATGCGTTCGACGATATCGAACAGCGCCTTGCCCCAGCTGGTGACGATGATGGACCCGCCCGGCTTGGTGATGCGCGCCAGCTCGTTCAGCCAAAAGCGCGCGCTCGCTTCGCTGAGATGCGAGAACACCGAAAAAGAGATCGCCAGATCGACGCTGCCCGAGGCGATGCCAAGTGGCGCGCCTTCTTGGCACCGGAGGAAATTGACGTCAGGCAGCAGTTCGCGGCAGAGCGCGATATTGTCGGCGTCGATATCGACGCCGAACATGTTGTGCGGAGCAAAATCCTTCAGGAACACGCGCACGTGCCGGCCCCACCCGCAGCCAAAGTCGACCAGCCGGGCGTCCGCTCCAACGGCGCCGATAAAATCCAGCACGAAGCGCCGAAATTGCAACGCCCCGCGCATGGGCTGCTCGCCGCTGACCCCATGCAACAGACGCTGCCGCTCCGCCGAAGCGACGCGCGGCAAGTCCGCAACGTCGTTGTGTTCGGCTTGGCGGAGCCACATCTGCGACCACTCCGCTTCGCTCAATCCCCGATAGGGCATGCCGCTCCCTTCATATGTGCGTCAGCGCCTTGCCTCTAAGCGCGTATGTCTTGTCGAACTCGAAAACGCCTCCCACCGGCGCCGTGTTCGCCTTCTTCACCACCGCCGCACCCGGCAGGATGGTGAGTTCGGCGAAAATCCGCGGCGACGTCGCCACGGCCATGGTGAGTTCGAAGATGAAATTGCTCATCGCCGGGCGGTCGCGCCAACGCGCTTCCGGGGATTGCCAGTAGCCGGGCCAATGCGCCCAGCCCCAATCCTCGATGACATACAAGCCGCCCGGCCTTAGGTAGGGAAATGCGATCTCGAACGACGCCTTCGTGTGCTCGTAGAGATGCGATGCGTCGTCGATGATGAGGTCGAGATCGCCGGGACGAAACGATGCGCGGATGACGTCGTCTACCCGCGTGCGGTCGCTTTGCGAGACGCCATATGTCAGCCGAATACGATCCGTCAGACCGTGGCGCGCCAGGATGGCGTCCAACGCCTCCAGAGGTTGGCTGAAATCGAGCGCCGCCATGCGCTCAAGCTCCAGGCATTCGGTGAGAAAGACCACCGAGCCGCCCTGAAAAATTCCGAACTCGAAGGCCCGCTTGATGTCCTGCCCACGATACACGTCGAGCTGGCGGGTCAGAACCTCTCTGTTCTTGAGCATAACGAGCTGGTGCTCATCCGTCTTGACGGCGTGATAATCGCCCAAGAGACACTTGAACTTGAACGCGCCGAGCTTGAATTCACTGTCGGAGAGCCACTCAGGCAGGCGCATGATCGGCCTCTCCTTCATTCACGACGGCCGCCGACTCTGCGGCGGCTTGTGCAAAAGCCAGCAACGCGATCGCGACATTGGAAATCGTCGTCGGCGGCTCGCCTTCACGCACGAAGCCGGGATCGCCACGGCTCATCTGGGCAAACGCCGGAATGGCGCGCAACACGGCGAGCTCCTGGGCATAGCGTTCGTCGAGTTCCGCGCGCACCGCCGGCGAAAGGAAACTGAAATCGCGATTGGCCCGCGCGCCGAAACGCAAAGTGCGCACGTGGTTGAGCCAGGCCGCGACTTGTTCCTCCTCGCACCCCTTCATCCTCAGAAACTTCATGATCTCGCAGACAAATGCGGGCACGCTTTCGTTGAGCGTCATGCTGGCTTGTCCGTCAAGCTGATGGGGTTCAAACCCTATCAGACGAAAGAAGCTTTCGACCGCGCCGCGGCGGATCGAGGGATCGTCATAGAAGAAGACGATCACTTGGCCATGCGCGGCGATCTCAGCCCACTCCCGCACGAACTGGGCGTAATCGAGCCGGATGCGTTGATTGTGGATGTAGTCGGCGAACTCGCGCCGCAAGGCGCCGTAGGCGATAGAGGTGCGATAGCTCGATTCCAGCAAGTCGGCGAAATTGCGCAGGAAGATCACCGGCGTCACGTCGTAATCCGCGAGTTCGCGCCCCAGCGCCTGGACCTCGTCGCGCGCCAGCACATCGAATTCCTCGGAGGAGAGGATCACCGTGTGCGCCTCGGTGTCATCGATCTCGTCGCGGAGATCCTCCCACAGCTTCGCTCTCGCCTCATCGCCGAAACCGGCTTCGCCTGGATCGAAGACCGGCAGGTAATGCGGACGCCTAATCACCGACCAGGCCAGCAGATGCTGCGCGAACGGATTGGCGGCCGGCGCGCCGGTTTCCGGATAGAGGACGCCGCGTGCGGCCAACTTCCGGCGCATACGAGTCAACGCGACCTGAATGCTGGTCGTGCCGGTCTTGTGCGTTCCGACATGGAGAAACAGCCGCTTTCGGCCGCGCCATGCCGCCGGGTTGTCGATAGCGCTCATGCGTTGCCCTAAGGCGCAACCGCCAAGGCTGACGGCTCAATGGTCTTATGACGCGGCTTGTACGGGTGATAAAGCGCCTCGTGCGTGGCTTGGTGGCCGCAGGCGGCGATCAGTGCCTCGAACAGTCCGGGCCAGTTCTGCGGCGCGGGCGCCAGAGGATTGAAGGGCTTGGCGGCCATAACCCGCTTGAGATGGGCCGCGACGACCGACTGGGTTTCACGAACGGCGTGGTGGGTCAGCGCGCGGAACGAATTCTCGCCGTGCACGCGATAATAGTAGAGCGGTTCGGGCACATAAAGCGGTTCGTCATAAAAACAGGCGCGCAGCACATAATCCCAGTCATGGCAGTACCGCAAATTGCTGAATTGACCGATGCGCTCGGCCAACGCGCGGCGCAGCACCATGTTGCCGGTCGAAGCGGTTAATTGAAAAGCCAGCATCGCCCAGGAGAGCGACGGATAGCGGCGCCGCATCAATACCGGTCGCCAATAGACGTGATGGCACAGCGCCTCGGAGAAATCCGGTGCGCCGTTTTCATCGACCGTCTGCACGCGCGAGAAGGCGAAGCCGCGCTTTTCCGCCATAAGCGCGTCCACCAAAGTCGCGACGCGCGTCGGCGCGTATGCGTCGTCGGAGTTCATCAACGACAGAAAGTCGCCGGTCGCCAAACCGACGCCGCGATTGAGTCCCGCATGGGCGCCCCGGTTCACCTGATTGCGCCGCAGCACCACCCGCTCGAAGCGCCGGCCATGCTCGGCGAGAAACCTCTCGGCGATCTCGTAAGTGGCGTCCGGCGAACAATCGTCGACCAAGATCAATTCGAGCCGACGATGGGTCTGGTTCACGACGGATTCCAGACACGGCGCGATGAACCGCTCGTGCCGGAACGACGGGATGATGACGGAGACGAGAGGCTGCGTTTCCGTCATGCGTCACGTCAGCGTGAGCCGCGCACCGGGGTCGAGGTGCGAAGCGATCCGCCCACGCGTCTCCACGATGCGCATCGCGTACGTACCGGGTTCGACGGCGCTGCAATCGACGCGCAGTTCAAAGCCGGTGGCGCGCTCCACCGGGACGCCATGCGCCTCCGCCACGTCCGGGCGCTCGAAATGATGCAGAATGCTGGTGAAGTAGCTCTTCCGCGTCTGCGGGTTGGTGAGGATGAGGTAGGCGTAGCCGCCTTCATCTTCGCCGACCGTGCGGGAAAAGTGCCAACCGCGAATGTGCAGCGTTTTGGCGCGCGCGGCGCTGAACAGGCGGCGGCGCTCCTGAACATTGACGCCATCGATGCAGGCCACGCCATTGGCGTCATGATCGAGCGAAGCCAATGTTTCGGGAAAGCCCGGCGTAATGCATTCCGGCGCGGTGAGCACCTGCAGATCGGCAAGGCGTCGGCTCAACAATTGGTTTTCCGCGGTGAGAGCCGCCAGCATCGCCGCCTCGTCAGAGTCTGAAGGCTTAGCGAGCGCGGGCCGTGGATCAGCGGAAGCGACGCGCCGCACGGATTCGAGATAGCGCCGTCCCGTCAAGCGATCGGGTTCGAGATGGGCGCCCTCGCCCCACTCGTTCCACGAATTGATGAACACCAACGGCGTATCCGGCCATTGCTCCAACGCGCGCTTTCCCGCGGAGCGCAGCCAAGCCTCGAACAGCTCCGGCGTAGAATGGGCGAAGAGGTGCCCGGTCGCACCCTTGCGCGCAGTGTTGTCCCAGCGCGGCATCGCCCCGGGAAAATATGCGAACGGGCGGATTTCACTCGCGCTCAATTCGAGCAGGCTGGCGTAATCGTAGATTTGCCCTTTGAAGCTGGGGGGGACGCCCAACTCGCCCCAATCCACGCCGCGCGCCGGCGTGTTGTGCGGCGGAAACTCCACAGCGGCGTCGCATCCGAACGCGGTTGGATCGGTATCGCCGAAGCTCATCACGTTGCAGATGAACAACTCGCCCAGCCCACGTTCGAGCGCCGCTTGCCGGAGGCGCATGACGAACGCACGCGGTTCGGCCATGAGGCTCATACGGTAGATGACGAAAAGCGCTTTGCCATCGATGCGGATGTAGCGGTCATCCGCGAAGAAGGGCGCAAGATCGTCGAGGATCGCGAGGTCGCCTTCGATATCGTGATGTTGTGCGATCAGCACATCCTGCTCGGATCCATCCCATCGGCGCGACCACGGTTCATTGGCCCAGCACAGGCAGAACGGCATATCGGGTTCGCGCTCGCGCAGCATCAGCTCAAGCGGGCGTTCCAGAATGCGTTTCCCGGAGAACCAGTAGAAGTAATAGCAGAAGCCATAGACGCCATATTGCTTGGCCAGTTCACCCTGCTTGCGGCGCGTGTCGCGCGAGAGGATGTCGTAGAAGCCGAGGTCCGCTGGCAGATACGGCGCTTGGTGTTTTTCGAATTGCTTCTTGAGTGTCGAGACGCCGGTCCATTCGGTGAAGCCAGGGCCCCACCATTCGTCGTTTTCTTTGATGGCGTGAAACTGCGGCAGATAGAACG
>DASZWS010000087.1:0-6768 GCA_035546515.1 Vitreimonas sp.
CGGCGCTGGTCCATTGAAAGATTGGCCCATGTGTAGCGCGCCGTGCCCGGGTAGTCGGCGATGCCGGGCGGCACCAGCGCGTAAGCCGGCCGCTCGCCGGTGCGATAAATCTGCGAGGCGACAAAATCGCGATCGAACGCCATGCCGATGGCTTGCCGCACGCGCACGTCGTTGAACGGCGGGCGCGTGCAGTTGAGTGTAAAATAGTTGCACGCCAGGAACGGCGAGACGCGCACGTAACCGGGCAGCGCTTTGCGCAGATCGTCCGCCTGGTTAGAGGCAAAGCGCGTCGACCAGCCAGCTTCGTGACTCATCACCTTGCGCGCGGCGGCGTTCACGTCGGTGCCCGGATAATAATACAGATTCTCCAACACGACGTTCGCGGCATCGTAGAAATGCGCATTGCGTTCGAGGTGCACGATATAATTCGCCCACCACCGCTTCAAAGTGTACGGCCCATTGACGACGATATTGTCTGGGTGGACCCACTCGTCGCCGTATTTTTGCACGATGTGTTTCGGCACCGGCAACGTGATGTAGTGCTTCATCAGCTGCGGCAGGTACGGCGCAGGATGTTCGAGTTTGATCTCAAGCGTAACGTCATCAAGCGCGGTGACGCCAAGATTGTGCGGGGTCATGTGGCCGGTGTTGACCGCCTCGGCGTTCTTGATCGGGTACATGAGCGAGGCGTAGGTCGAGAGCGCCTTCGGATCGACAAGCCGGCGGTAGGAAAACTGAAAATCGTGCGCGTTGCAGGGCGCGCCGTCGGACCACGTGGCGCGGCGCAAGAAGAACGTCCAAGTGAGGCCGTCATCGCTGACTTCGTAGCGTTCAGCCATGCCCGGAATGGGTTGCGAGTGCGCATCCTCCGTCATCAGGCCGACGAACATATTGCCGACGATGTTGTTCTCGTACGAGGCCACGCACATTTGCGGGTCGAGAGAATCCGGCTCGGCGTTGTTGCAGATGTCGAGCGACTTGGCATGCTTATCGAAGCCGATAATCTGCGAATTCGCGCAGGCGGCGAGCGAAGGCGCGACGCTGAGGCCTGCCGCCCCCCTCAGCAATGCTCTGCGGTCGGTCCAAAACGCCATGGGCGCCCGCTCCACTGCGCCCGGCTGTCGAGTCGGGCTGACAAAATTTCCCACCAGTTTAAGGTGATCCGGCTTTCGCCGGGAGGGGTTTATGCGACTTGCATTGGCTGGGGTCATTTTCATGGGCTTTGCCGCCATGGCGACGGCGCAGCAACAGCCGGCCCACAGCGATTCCAGCGGCAACCCAGAATTGCTCGATCGTGTGTACGCTTGCGCAACGATCACGGACGAACACGAGCGCCTCACCTGCTACGATACCGCTGTCGGCAACCTGCACGAGGCGCAATCACGCGGCGACGTGGTCGCGGTCGACCGCCAACAGGTTGAGCGCGTGAACCGCGAGGCGTTCGGCTTTTCCTTGCCAAGCCTGCCCAACATTTTCGGCGGCCATCACGGCGATCGGCCCGCTGCAGCGGCGCTGACCGAGCAAGATATGACCATCGCCAGCGTGCAGCGGCTGGGCAACGGGCGCGGCGTGTTCACGATGTCCAACGGTCAAGTGTGGGCGCAGATCGACGACGAGAATTCGCGCAATGCGCGTCAGGGCGGCGAGGTGACCGTGCGTACGGCGTCGCTCGGCAGCTTCTTGATGTCGGTCAAGGCAGGCGGGCCGTCGATTCGCGTCCGCCGCCAGAGCTAGCGGTCCTTGGGATCGAGCGCGTCGCGCAAACCGTCGCCGAGGAAGTTGAACGCCAGCAGCAGAATGAGCATGGTCACCGCCGGCGTGACCAGCATCCACGGCGCGTTGATCATCTGCCCTGAACCATCGGAGATGAGCCGCCCGAGCGAGGTGAGCGGCTCCTGCACGCCAAGGCCGATGAAAGAGAGGAAGCTCTCCGAAAGAATGATCACCGGGATGTTGAGCGTGGCGTAGATCACCACCGGCCCCAGCACGTTGGGCACGATGTGACGAAACACGATCTCCATCGGCCTCGCCCCGGCCGCGCGTGCGGCTTCCACAAATTCCTTGTTGCGCAGCGCAATAGTTTGCCCACGCACGATCCGCGCCATCGTCAACCACTCAACCGCACCGATGGCCATGAAGATCAGCATCAGCTTGAAGAAGGGATCGGGCGTGTCGATTAGCGTCATCAGCACGATCACGAAGAAGATGAACGGGATGGCGTAGAGCACATCAACAAAGCGCATCATCACTTCATCGACGACGCCGCCAAAGAACCCGGCCACCGCGCCGTAAGCGACACCGATGCCGAGCGCAACGATAGTGGCCGCGACGCCGACCAGAAGTGAAATGCGCAAACCGAACAGCATGCGCGCGACCATGTCGCGGCCCTCAGTATCGGTGCCGAGCAGATGCATATGATCGAACGTCGGGGCGATGGCGACGCGGTCGCGGAAGATTTCGTCGATCTTGTAAATCCACAAGATTGGCCCAAAAATCGCCGCCAGCACGAGAATGGCGACGACGTAGAGGCTCACCACCGCTGCCGGATTACGCATCAGGCGGCGGCGCGCATCGTCCCATAGCGAGCGTCCGCGAATCCTGCGCGGCATCTCCACATCGTCGTAGAGGAGATCGCTCATGCTGCGCGCGTCCGCGGATCGAGCACGCGATACATCACGTCGGCGCCGAGATTGAAGAGAATGATGAGGAACGAATAGATCAGCACCACGCCCATCACCAAAGTGTAGTCGCGCTGCTGGGCGGCGAGCACGAATTGCTTGCCGATGCCGGGCAGCTGATAAACCGTCTCGATCACGAACGAGCCGGACATCACCCCCGCCAAGGCCGGCCCTGCATAAGAAACAATAGGCAGCAGCGCGATCGGCAGTGCATGGCGGCCGATCACCTGCCATTCTGGCAAACCCTTGGCGCGCGCGGTGCGAATGGCGTTAGAGCGCAACGCTTCGATCATGCTGGCGCGCATCAGCCGCGAGACGACGGCGATCAGCGGCAGCGACAATGTGAGGATCGGCAAGATCAGATAGCGCAGGCCGAATTCATCACGGAACAAACCGCCCGACGGCAGCCAATGCAGTTGAACGCCAAGCCACATTTGCAGCAATGGCCCCACCACAAGCGCCGGCAAACACACGCCGACAATCGCCATCGCCATGACCGCATAGTCGATCGTCCGATTTTGTCGAAAGGCGGCGATGATGCCGAGGCCGCCGCCGACGATGAGCGCGAGCACCATGGCGCCGACGCCGAGGATAGCGCTTGTCGGCGCGCCCTCTTCGATAATCTGCAGGACGGTCTTATCGCGGTATTTCATCGACGGCCCGAGATCGCCACGGATCAGACCGCCCACATAGCGCGCGATCTGCTCGTTGATCGGCAAGTCGAGGCCGTAATGCTGTTCCAGCCGCTTCTCGATAACCTCGGGAACTTGCCGCTGCGAGGTGAACGGTCCGCCGGGCGCGGCATGCATCAGCAGAAAGCACGCGACAATGATGGCAAGGATTGTGGGGATGGCCACAAGCAAACGCCGAAGGACTTGGACCAGCATCCCGGGCGTCCCGCAACGCCGCGCGAAGCAGTGCACGGCGGCGACAGCTTGCTTCCTCAGCGGGCCGTGTCAACGTGGCGGACGAAATGACTAACTTCCATCGCGTTACGCCGACCTTTTCGGTGGCGGGACAATTGAGCGCCGCAGACATGCAGCGCGCGGCCGATGCGGGCTTCAAAGTCGCGATTAAGAACCGGCAGGAAGGCGAAGAACCGGGACAACCCACCGAGGCCGACTTGCACGCTGCGGCGGTCGCGGCGGGTTTGACCTTTCATTCCCTGCCGTTCGCGGGCGCACCACCGCCGGTGGTCGTTGCGGAGACGGCGGCGCTGATGGAGCAGACCGCGGGGCCGATTCTGGCCTTTTGCCGCTCGGGGCGGCGCTCAATCCTGGCGTGGGCGCTGGCGGAGGCGCTTTTGGGCGAGGCCAGCCCTGATGAAATCCTCGCGCTGGCGGCGGGGGCGGGTTACGACTTGGGCGGGGCGCGGGAGGCCCTGAAAAGTTTGGCGCCGCGAAGCTGAGGTTTCAGCGCGGCAGGATCAGCAGCCAGATAATCTTCAGGAGCACGATGAAGGACAGAGCGAGCATCACCGTGCGCACGCGATCCAAAGCGAACATGCAAAAGGCGAAGGCGCGGGTCATGGGCGCGTCTAAGCAAGCCGTGGGCCGCGGGTGAGTTAACGTGTCGGTTGAAGAGCCCTTCCTGACCTCGGGACCGGTCTGGCTCCGCGATTTCCATTTCGGCTGGACCGCGCTCACCGTCCGCAAGACCGGCGCGCGCGTACCCTATTCACCATCGGTGCTCGCCGAGGCAACGGCGTGGTTTCGCTTCTTCTTCGCCGTGCGGGCGGCGGACGCCATGGGCGCGCCGTTCACCATCGCCTTCACGCCGGAACGGGCCCGGCCGTGGTATTTGATCTGGGCGGTGTCTCGTCTCGCCGGCGCCCGCTTTACGCGCGACGCCAACGACGCCGATGTAGTGATGCACTTTGAGGACAAGACCGTCAGCCCGAACGGCGCGCCCCTGCGGCTGAAGCCGGGCGCGAAGCTGATTAATTTCGACTGCGCGGATGTCTCGAAATCGCGCGTCGCCGCAGTGTTTGAAGAGGCGTTCGGCTATCCCCTGGCGCTCGATCCGCGGACGCATGCTGGCGAAGCGGTGGAAAAATCCGAGGTCAACGGCGCCCATGACGGGCGTATCGTGCATTGTCCGATGCAGCCCTTGCCGGGGCGGGTGTACCAGCGCGTCATCGACAATCGCGGGCTCGATTTGAACCATGTCGACGACCTGCGGACCTGCACGGTCGATGGCACGCCGGTCGTGGTGTTCATCAAGCGACGGCCGCTGGCGAAGCGCTTTCAGAACACCAATTCAGAAGTGTTGATGCGTGCTCCCGAGCAAATGTTTTCCGACGACGAGATCGGCAAGATCAGCGCTTTCATGCGCGGCATGGGCATGAACTGGGGCGCAGTCGATGTGCTGCGCAACCGCGACGACGGCAAGCTCTATATTGTGGACGCCAACAAGACCGACATGGGGCCACCGATTGCGCTGCCGCTGGCGGACAAGATGGCCGCCACCCGCAAGCTGGCGGCGGCGTTCCGCGCCTTTCTGGGACGCTGAGCGTGGCTGTCACGATCCCGTTCGTCCGCGACATGAGCTTCGCATACGGCGAAGCGCAGCAGGTGAGCGCGCTGATCACGCGCGTCGTCGCCGACAATCCCGGGCCGTTCACGTTTCGCGGCACCGGCGTTTACATCGTCGGCCGCGAAGAAGTTGCGGTGATCGATCCGGGGCCGGACGACGCGCCGCACCTGGACGCTTTAAAGCGCGCGCTCGCGGGCAAGCGCGTCAGCCACATCTTCGTGACCCACCGCCATCTCGATCATTCGCCCGCCGCACGGCCGCTCGCAGCCGCGACTGGCGCGAAGATCTACGCCAGTGGCATCGCGCCGCGTTTTTCTGCCGACGATTTTGTCGCGGAGGCCGGCGATGATCTGGGATTCAAGCCCGATGTTGTCGTCAAAGACGGCGATACGTTTCGCGGTGCGGGATGGACGCTCGAAGCGATCATGACGCCAGGCCACACCTCCGATCATATGTGCCTGGCGCTGCGTGAGGAAAACGCGCTGTTCAGTGGCGACCACGTCATGGGCTGGTCGACGACCGTCGTGAGCCCACCGGATGGCGACATGACGGCTTATCTCGCCAGCCTCGACAAGATCGCGGCGCGCGGCTTCGCGACGTTGTGGCCCACGCACGGGCCGCCGGTGACGGATGTCGCGCCCTTCCTTGCCGCCTATCGCGCCCATCGCCTCGATCGCGAAGCGCAGGTCATTGCGCGGCTAGAGGCGGGACAAAAGCGCATCAGGGACATGGTGCCGGTGATGTACGCAGCGGTTGATCCCGGTCTCTATCCGGCCGCCACGCACTCTGTGCTCGCCCACATGATCCGCCTCGTGCAAAGCGGGCGCGTGCAAACGAGCGGCGCGCCTGGCTTGGACAGCGATTACACACTCAGCCCTTGAGCACGCGATGAAAGTTGACGGCGGATGCCATTGCGGCGCGATACGCTACCAGGCGGAGATTGATCCCGAGCGCGTGGTCATTTGCCATTGCACCGATTGCCAGGCGATGTCAGGCGCGCCCTACCGTGTGAACGCGCCCGCGCCGCTGAGTTCGTTTGAAGTGACCGGGGCGCCGACGCTGTACGAGAAGGTCGGGTCGAGCGGCGCCCTCATCACCACGGCGTTCTGTCCGACGTGCGGCGCTGGCGTCTATTCATGCAAAGCGGAGAACCCGCAATACGTGAACATCCGGCTCGGCGGCATGCGCCAACGCGCCCAACTTGAACCGAAGGCGCAAGGCTTTTGCGACTCAGCCATGCCCTGGGCGTGGGACATTCGCGGCGTGCGCCAAGTACGCTGATGGACAGCTTCTCCTACCTCTCCGTTTTCATATCCATCGTCTTGGGTCTGGGCGCCGCCAACCTGCTGACCGGTCTTGCGCGCATCGTGCAAATGCGCGCGCGCGTGACAATGTACTGGCCGACCATCGTCTGGGCGCTGACGCTGCTGGTGATCCACATCCAGACGTGGTGGACCATGTTCGGCATGCGCTTTGTGCAGACTTGGGATTTCGTGTCGTTCAGCATCACGCTGCTGCAACCGATCCTGCTGTTCTTCCTGAGCGCGTTGATCAT
>DASZWS010000088.1:0-8776 GCA_035546515.1 Vitreimonas sp.
CCGGCCTTTTGCGGGTTGGTCGATGCAAAGTACGGCCCGAGTTTTTCGCGGAAGGCGCCGCTCGCAAAAATCTCGGTCGGATCGAACGGCGCATACGCGCCCATGCGATAGTACAAATCCGGCAGCAGCACGAGAAAGCCCTCATCGGCGATGCGCTGCGCCATGTTCTTAAGCGTCTGCCGTATGCCGAGACCGTCCATGTAAAAGATCACCGCCGGCCACGGCCCCGTGCCGCTTGAGGGCGTGCAAACTGTGGCGGGGCACACGCCGTCTTGCGTGCGGATTTCGATGATCTCTTGGGCCATGATGGTCAGCCTCTTTGGATGGCGCGCGCGATGACGCTGTCGAGTTGCTCGGGCGTGGTTGTCGGCGCGAACCGCGCCACCACTTTGCCCTCCTTGCTCACCAGGAACTTGGTGAAATTCCATTTGATCGATTTGGAGCCGAGAAACCCGCGCTTCTCACTTTCCATGAACTTGTACAGTGGGTGCGCGTTCGGTCCGTTCACATCAATCTTGGCGAACACCGGGAAGGTCACATCATAGGTGAGCGAGCAGAAATTCTTGATCTCCTCGGCATTGCCGGGCTCCTGCTTGCCAAATTGATTGCACGGAAAGCCCAGCACCTCGACGCCTTTGTCGGCGTATTTTCGGTGCAGTTCTTCGAGCCCTTTATATTGCGGCGTGAAGCCACACTGGCTGGCGACATTGACGATCAGCAGCAACTTGCCGCGAAATTCTGAGAGCGAGCGCTCCTTGCCATCGATGTCGCGCGCCGTGAAATCATAAACCGTGGTCATACGCGCCTCGCCGCTGGAACCCGGCGCAGCCATTGCACCGCCGCCTGGGCTGCGCAAGCGTCACGCGGCGAGCGCCAGCTTCTTGGCCTTCTTCAGGTCCGCGACAAAGCGCGCGAACTCCGCCTCTTTGTCGTCTTCACTCGGGAGGCGCAGCAGCATCGACGGGTGGATCGTCGCGCGCATGGGCTGGCCCTCCCGCGTCTTCAAAGTCTCATCGCGCACCGATGTCAGCGAACCCTTGTGCGAGGATAGGGACTGCAATGCAGTGACGCCCAGCGCGACGATCAGCGTGCTTTCGTAATACGCGCGCCAATCGGCGTCGCGCGCATCATCGGCAGGTACGTCGCTGCGTTGACCGCCTTCAGCGGTCGATAGTCTGTCGCCGTCCCAATGCAGGGATGCTTCTGGCGTCACGATCGACCAGCGCATGCCGGCGAACCGCTTCACGAAGAAATCCGCGACGGACAGCGTGATGTGATGCTGCGGCTCGAACCAGGCGATGAAGCGCGGACCGTCACCTTCCGCGACTTCCCGAAACCGCACATACGCGTGCATCTTGTGCTCATCGCGCGCGACGTCCTTCGCCAACCGGCGCACGCGCAGCACAGCAGCGGTTGATGCAATAGGCGCAGTCGTAAAGACACTGGTTGGTCAGCAGCACCCTCAACAGCGACACGCAGCGGCCATCCGGCGTGTAGGAATGGCAAATCCCCATGCCGCCGTCCGTCGAGCCGATGCCGCCAGTGCCAAGGCTGTCGCGCTTGTTGCCGCCGCTGGAGGCGCATGAGGCGTCATACTTGGCGGCGTCCGCCAAAATCCTGAGCTTGTCCCGAACCAGCATTTGTTCTACATATGTTCTTGCCTGCTTCGTGGGCAAGCCGGAACCGCAGCCGAATCCGGCTAGGCCGGGCGCGGGAGAGCAGCGATGGCCAAGGCCGACCACGTCTTCACCTGCCAAGCCTGCGGCGCAATCTGGCCCAAGTGGGCCGGCAAATGCGACGCCTGCGGGGAGTGGAACACGCTGGTCGAGGAAGCCGCTGGGCGTTCCGTGGTGCCAGGTGCGCTGGCGGCGCCGACAGGTGGCACGAAGAAGGGCCGCGCCGTCGCTTTCGTTGAGTTGGCGGGCGAAACCGATCCGCCGCCCCGGTTGGAGACCGGCATCTCAGAGTTCGACCGCGTCTGCGGCGGCGGCTTGGCGCAAGCTTCCGCGATCCTCATCGGGGGCGATCCGGGCGTGGGAAAATCAACGTTGCTGCTGCAGGTCGCGGCTGCGCTCGGCCGTAAGGGCCACAGCGTCGCCTACGTCACCGGCGAGGAGGCCGAAGCGCAGGTGCAAGACCGCGCCCGCCGCCTGAAGGCCGCCGATGCGCCGGTGCAGCTTGCCGCGGAAACCGACCTCCGCAAAATTCTTGAAGGTCTCAAAACGCTGAAGCCGGACGTCGTGGTCGTCGACTCCATCCAGACGCTTTGGGCCGATGGCGTAGAAGCCGCGCCCGGCACGGTCGCGCAAGTGCGCGCCTGCGCGCACGAACTGGTGCGCTTTGCCAAGAAAAGCGGCTGCGTGCTGATCCTCGTCGGGCACGTCACCAAGGACGGCCAGATCGCCGGCCCGCGCGTGGTGGAGCACTTAGTCGATGCGGTAATTTATTTCGAAGGCGAGCGTGGCTTGCCGTTCCGGATTCTACGCGCGGTAAAAAACCGCTTCGGCCCAACCGACGAAATCGGTGTGTTTGAGATGGTGGAGCTGGGGCTTGTCGAGACGCCCAACCCCTCCGCGCTTTTCCTCGGCGCCAATGGCGAGCGCGCCAGCGGCGCGGCCGTGTTCGCAGGCGTTGAGGGCTCGCGCCCTGTGTTGGTGGAAATCCAAGCGCTCGCGGCGCCCAGCGCTTACGGCACGCCGCGGCGCGCCATTGTCGGCTGGGACAGCGCACGCCTGGCCATGATCCTCGCAGTTCTGGAGACCCGCTGCGGCCTCTCGTTCGCCGGTCGCGATGTGTACCTGTCCGTCTCCGGCGGCCTGCGCGTGACTGAACCCGCCGCCGACCTCGCCGTCGCCGCGGCGCTGATCTCCGCGCTCACCGATGAACCGCTGCCAAAACACTGCGTCGTCTTCGGCGAAGTCGCGCTTTCAGGCGAAGTCCGTGCGGCGGGCCGCACCGATTTGCGCTTGAAGGAAGCCTCAAAGCTCGGCTTCACCGATGCGCTGGCGCCGCCGCAAAAGAAGGGCGCCAGCACTTCCGGCGTACGCGTCAAAAGCATCAATCACATCGGTGATCTGGTCGCCGCCATCGGCGCGGCGCCCCATCGCGCCGCCGGCTAGCGCGCCGATTGCAACGCCAAGTCGTTGCGGGCGCGATTGGATCGACCAGATGCGGCCATGCTGCGACGCACCTCAACGGCAACGGATGGCGCATGGGCTTTCCTTCGCCCCATTGCCCGTCTATCGATTGCGCCGCAGGGACGCGGGCGGCCTCAAAATGAGGTCCGGGCTAGGATGGGGAGACCGATGGGCTTCACGTGGTTCGACTTCGCCGCCCTGATTGTCCTGGGACTTTCCGGCGTCATGGCCTTTGCGCGCGGGCTGATCCGCGAAGTCTTCTCCATTATCGCCTTCATCGGCGGCGCCATTGCCGCGGTGTTTTTCGCGGGGCTTGGCCGACCCCTGGTCGAACAATTTACCCCGCTTTCCGGCCCGCTTGCCTCCGTGGCGGCGGGCCTCGTCATTTTCCTGATCGTGTTCATCACCATCACGGTGATCACCTCGATCGTCGCCAAGGAGGCGCATCAGTCGACCGAGATTTCGAGCTTCGACCGCGCCGCCGGACTGGCGTTCGGCATCCTCCGCGGCGTCCTCGTCGTGTCGCTGTTCGTGCTGCTGATGCGGCAAACCGCGCCCACTGACACCACCCAGCCCGCCGATCCCATGCAGGACGCCATACGCGGGGCCAGAACCTTTCCTATCTATGACGGTGTGGCCAAGGCGCTTGAGGCAGTTCTGCCCCAGGCCCGTGACCGCGCTCGTGATATAATCGACCGCCAGAAGGGCGAGTCGGCCCCGATTCCACCGGCCAACCAGCCGGCAGCTACCCCGCAGGGCGCACCCCAGCAGGGCACGCCTTAAAAGCCGAGGATCACATGACCGCCGAGCGCTGCCTTCTCTCTTTCGAAACGGCGCCCGGAGACCACCAGGGAGACCGGTGGGACTTCGACGATAAGCCCCGCGAGGAATGTGGCGTGTTCGGCGTCTTCGGCAGCGAAGACGCCGCAGTTTTGACAGCGCTTGGCCTGCACGGCTTGCAGCATCGCGGCCAAGAGGGCTGCGGCATCGTCAGCTTCGATGGCACGCGCTTCCACCACGAACGTCACCTCGGTCTGGTAGGTGAGAACTTTTCTGGCGCCGACGTGCCGCGCCGCCTGCCCGGCAACCTCGCCATCGGCCACACCCGCTACGCCACTCAAGGCGGCACCATTCTGCGCAACGTGCAGCCGCTGTTCGCCGATCTCTCCTTCGGCGGCTTCGCCATCGCCCATAATGGCAACCTCACCAATTCCCGCGATCTGCGCGAACGCCTTGTGGAAGACGGCGCGATTTTCCAATCCACCTCCGACACCGAATGCATCGTGCAACTGATCGCACGTTCGCGCCGGGCCAAGATTGTCGACCGCTTCGTCGAAGCCATTCACCAGATCCAAGGCGCTTACGCGCTGGTGTGCTTGGCCAAGGACATGATGATCGGCGCCCGCGACCCGATCGGCATTCGCCCGCTGGTGCTGGGCGATCGCAACGGCGCGCCGATCCTCGCGTCCGAGACCTGCGCGCTGGACATGATCGGCGCCAAGTTCGTACGCACCATCAAGCCGGGCGAAGTCATCGTCGCCACCAAGGTGCGCGGCGAGACCAAGATTGAAAGCCATTTCCCGTTTGGCGAGCGCCAAGCGCGCCCGTGCATTTTCGAATACGTGTACTTTGCGCGCCCGGACTCAGTGATGGATGGCCGCTCGGTTTATGAAATCCGCAAGCGCATGGGCATGCGCCTGGCGCAAGAGACCGGCGTCGAAGCTGACGTGATCGTGCCGGTGCCGGACTCGGGCGTGCCCGCGGCGATGGGGTACGCGGCCCACAGCGGCGTGCCCTACGAGCTCGGCATCATCCGCAACCACTATGTCGGGCGCACCTTCATTCAGCCGAAACAGGAGATCCGCGCGCTCGGCGTGCGGCTGAAGCATGCCGCCAACACCGGCGTGCTCAAAGGCAAGCGCGTTGTGCTGGTGGACGATAGCATCGTGCGCGGCACCACCTCACAGAAAATCGTGCAGATGGTGCGCGAAGCCGGCGCAGCAGAGGTTCACTTCCGCAGCGCTTCGCCGCCGATCAAGCATCCCGATTTTTACGGCATCGACATGCCCAGCCTGGATCAATTGATGGCTGCACAGATGACGCTTGAGGAAATGCGCAAGACGCTGGGCGTGGATACGCTGGGCTTCCTCTCCGTCGACGGGCTTTATTGGGCGATGGGCGACTACGTCCGCGACGCCGCCAATCCGCAATTCACCGACCACGCCTTCACCGGCGATTACCCGACGCCGCTGCTCGACTACTCGTCCGACCGCGCGGCCAAAGACATCCAGCTTTCGCTGCTGGCGGAAAGCACCGCGGACTGACACGTGAGCAACGCTGAAAAACGCATCGCCGTCGTCACCGGCGCGTCGCGCGGCATTGGCCGCGCCGCTGCGCTTGAACTTGCGCGTCGCAACTGGCGCATCATCGCGCTGGCGCGGAGCCAGAAGGCGCTTGAATCGCTCGATGATGAAGTCCGCGCCCTCGGCGGTGAGGCCACGCTCATTCCGATCGACTTGCGCGACATGATCGCCATCGACGCGCTCGCTGCGCCGTTGCTGGAGCGGTTCGGGCGCATCGACGGGCTCGCCGCCTGCGCGGGCGCGCTCGGCACGCTCACGCCGGTGCAACAAATTGCGCCTGCGGCGATGGATGAAACCATCACCCTCAATTATCTCGCCAACCAACGCCTCATCCGCGCGCTGCACCCGTTGCTGCGTGCGTCAGAAGCGGGGCGCGCCGTGTTCGTCACCTCCGGCGCGGCGACAACGCCCCACGCCTATTGGGGACCGTATTCCGCGAGCAAAGCCGCGCTCGATGCGCTGGTGAAGGTGTACGCGAAGGAAGTCGAGATCACGCCTATCCGCGCCAATCTGTTCAGTCCCGGCCCGACGCGTACGGCGATGCGCGCAAAAGCGTTCCCAGGAGAAGATCCGGAAACGTTGCCGCCGCCCGAAGAGGTCGTCCTACAAATGGCGCCGATGCTCGAGGCGAACTACACCGCCAATGGCGAGATCGTCCGCTTCCAGCGCGGCTGAGGTGGCAACGTTTGATTGCATCGTCATTGGCGCGGGGGCGGCGGGGCTCTACTGTGCCCTGCACGCCGGGCGGCGCGGGCGGCGCGTGCTGGTTCTGGAGCACAACACCGAGGCCGGCGCCAAAATCCTCATCTCCGGCGGCGGCCGTTGCAACTTTACCAACATCAACGCCGCCGATCACACGCGCTACCTCGGCGCCAATCCGCATTTCGCCCGCTCGGCGCTGTCACGGCACACGCCGGCGGATTTTCTGACGCTGATCGAGAAACACCGCATCCAATTCTACGAAAAGACCCTCGGGCAGCTTTTCTGCGAAGGCGCGCGCTCATCGCGGCGTATCGTCGATATGCTGTTGAAGGAATGCGCCGACGCGAATGTCGTCGTCCGTACCGGCGTGCACGTCACCGGCGCAAGCCACGACAACCGCTTCCAGCTGCAAACCAGCGCGGGCGCCGTCAGCGCCGAAACGCTCGTCGTCGCCAGCGGCGGGCTTTCGATTCCCAAGCTCGGCGCGAGCGGCGTCGGCTACGACATCGCCAAGCAATTCGGTCTGAACATCATCCCGATGCGGCCAGGCCTCGTGCCGCTCACCTTCGGTGAAGCGGATCTCGCTTGGATGCGTCCGCTCAGCGGCGTTAGCGCCGGCATCGGCGCATCGGCAAACGGGGTATCGTTCCGAGAAGCCGCGCTATTTACGCACCGTGGCCTTTCTGGGCCAGCGATCTTGCAGGCGTCATCTTATCTGCAGCGCGGCGATGCGCTTGTCATCGATTGGCTGCCAGGCGCCGGCGAGGACGTGCTCCTCGAGCGCAAGCGCGCGCGGCCCAAGGCGCTGCTCAAGACGGTTTTGGCTGAACTCATTCCGGAAAGACTGGCCTCGGTGTTGGTGGATTTGGTGGATGTTGATGCAGCGCCATCGGTGAGGACGACGCCGGTCCAAGGGATCGGCGACATGAAGGACGCTGCGCTTATCGACGTCGCGCGTGCGTTCAAAAATTTCGCGCTGACGCCAATCGGCGACGAAGGTTACGCAAAGGCCGAGGTCACCGTCGGCGGCGTCGATACAAACGCGCTCTCACAACAAACCATGCAAGCGCGCGCCGTGCCGGGCCTCTTCTTCATTGGAGAAGCCGTCGACGTCACCGGCTGGCTGGGCGGCTATAATTTTCAGTGGGCGTGGTCGAGCGGCTGGGCCGCCGGTCAATCGTGCTGAGCGAATTTTGCGTTGGCCCACGCGATTGGCAGGCCCACCAGCACCGTGTGCGTAAACACTGTGCCCGCTGTCAGCAGCGGATATTTCAGCTTCAGCGCCCGCTCCACGGCGCCCTGGATGCGCGCCTTCCCATCCGCGAGGCTCGACACAAAGTGGCCGTCCGCAGCGGCCGAGAGCGGTACGACGACATAGTTCATCGCCACAAACAGGATGATCCCGTAGATCAATCCCCACACCACCCAGTTTGAAGCGCCGACACGTCCGAACAGCGCGCCGTAAACAATCGCCATGACGATGGCGATGCCGAAATGCGTACAGGCGCCGATGATCGCGGCGTTCATGCCGCCGGCAAACGCCACGTCGCGCCCCATCCACCCGCCGGCCACAGATTGAAGCACGGTCAGCGGCGAGATGGCCGCATCAGGCGGTAATCCAACGCTGGTCGCCAGCGGGCCGTAAATGATGAAGGCGTAGATGATGTCGAGCGCGCCGGCGATGAGGCCGCCGATCAGAATTGCTTTGAGGCTTCCCATGGTTGATCCCCCGATGCGGCGAGTGAAGCGCGCGTTGGCGGAAGCTCCTACTGAATTTCGACCAACATCACGGCTTCGTGCGCCGGACCGCGCGTACAGTGCGCCTAAGCCTCGTCCGCAAATGGGTTCTTGCCTTCGCGGACGATCAGCCGAATAGGCGCGGCGTGCAGATCAAATGCGTCACGCAGCCCGTTCGCGAGGTAGCGCTTATAGCTTTCGGGCATCTCTTCTCCGCGGGAACAGATCAGCACGAAGGTCGGCGGGCGCGCTTTGATCTGGGTGAGATAGCGCGGCTTGATGCGCCGGCCGCTCACCGCGGGCGGGGGGTGGCGTGACACGGTCGCGTGCAGCCAATCGTTCAGATCTTTGGTCTTGACCCGCGCAGTCCAGTCCGTGTGCGCCTCGTCCACCGCACGCATCAAGCGATCGAGCCCAACTCCCGACGGCGCCGAGATCGTCACTAACGGCGCGCCGCGCGCTTGCGGCACGTTTTCCTTGGCAACCAATTTCAGCTCTTCGAACGTCGCGCGGCTGTCTTCGATCGTGTCCCACTTAGCCAGACAGAAGATCAAGGCGCGGCCTTCGCGCACCACGAGGTCGGCGATGGCTTGATCCTGACGCTCGAATGCATCGCGCGCATCCATCACCAATACGCACACATCGGCGAAGCGGATCGCATGCAAAGTCTCGCTGACCGACATGCGCTCGAGCTTGGCTTGCACCTTGGCCTTCTTGCGCATGCCGGCGGTGTCGACGAGGCGATAGCGCTTGCCGTGATATTCCCACGGTACGGAGATCGCATCGCGGGTGATGCCCGCTTCGGGGCCGACGAGCAGGCGGTCCTCGCCGATCAGC
>DASZWS010000089.1:0-1822 GCA_035546515.1 Vitreimonas sp.
CGCGACGTTGTTCCGACCGGGCTCTGTGTCCAAGCTCTTCACCTGGACGGCGCTGATGCAGCTGGTTGAGCAACACAAGCTCGATCTCGACGCCGACGTGAATACCTACCTGGATTTCCGCATTCCGCCGTTTGAAGGCAAGCCGCTCACGCTGCGCAACATCATGACGCATACGTCGGGCTTTCAGGAAATCGTGCGCGACCTGATCGTCACGCGCTCGGATCTCACGCTCGAACAGTATCTGCGCAACAATATTCCCTCGCGCATTTATGCGCCGGGCACGATGCCTGCGTACTCGAACTACGCCACTGCACTGGCGGGCTACATCATTCAACGCGTCTCCGGCGAACAATTTCCGGAGTACATCAAGCATCACATCTTCGATCCGCTGGGCATGCAACACTCGACGTTCTACCAGCCGCTGCCCCAAGGCTGGAACGCCAATATGTCCGCTGGCTACAAGAACGGTCGCGATGGCGAAGCGCAGCCGTTTGAAATCATTCCGGCGTCGCCCGCAGGTGCGCTTTCGCTGACCGGTTCGGACATGGCGCGGTTTATGATCGCCCACCTCAATCACGGGGCGGGACTGTTGCAGCCGCAGACCGCCGACATGATGCACAGCTACCGCGATCAGCAATTCCCGGTGGTCGAGCCCATGGCGCTCGGCTTCTATCACGAGGACCTGAACGGTCTGAACATCATTGCTCACGGCGGCGACACGCAGTGGTTTCATTCCAATGTTGCGTTGCTGCTCGACCAGCACGTGGGCGTGTTCATCAGCGTGAACAGCGAAGGCGGGCCTGCGCCCAGCACGCGCCTGTTGCGCTGGGAGTTCATGCAAGCGTTCGTGGATCGCTATTTCCCGGCGGCGCATCCCGCCGACGGCGCGCCGCTACCGACGGCGCGTCAGCACGGCGCGCAAGTGGTGGGCGATTACGAAAGCTCGCGCCGCGCGCAAACCGATCCGCTGCTCGCCGTGTACTTCGCCGGGCAGACGACGGTGAGCATGCTGCCGAACGGTGACCTGGTCGGCTTCGGGTTGCCCGACGCCAACGGCGCGCCGAAACATTGGCGCGAGGTTGCGCCGTATGTGTGGAAGGCGCTCGGCAGTCACGACCGCATGAGCGCGCGCGTCGAGAACGGCGTGGTTACAGCGATCGCCTATGAGCCGCTCTCGTTCGCGATCGAGGACATGCGCGCGCCTTGGTATCGCTCCAAGTCGCTGTTGTTACCGCTGCTGTGCGTGGCGTTGGCGATCATGGCGGCGACGTTGGTGAGTTGGCCGCTGCGGGCATGGGCGCGCGCGGTGCACCAAAAGCCATTCCCGTATGAAGGCTCGCGCGCACTGGCGCATCGCTTAGGGCCGGCGGTGTCGTTGGCCGGCCTGGCTTACTTCGCGGCGTGGGTGTTCTTCATCGTTTGGCTGATGGGATCACTCTCGAACACGCAGAGCAGCGTCAGCAGCGGACCGCTGACGGCGCTCTATGTCGGCGCCATTCTTCCAATCGCTGCCGCGGTCGGGGCTGCTTGGATCAATGTCTCGCTTTGGCGTGGCGGTTCGAGCTGGTTCGCCAAAATTTGCGGCCTGGCCCTGTTGCTTTCAGTGCTGGTGCTGCTCTGGTTTGCCTATGCGATGAACTTCTTCAGCTTCAACTACGCGTACTGAGCGGCGCATGAGCGACATCGCTGAGGCGCGGGCGGAGCGGGGCGGCAGCCTCTTCGGTCATCCGCCCGGCCTCACGGTGCTCTTCCTGACGCAGAGCTGGGCCGAGTTCTCGTACTACGGCCTGCAGGCGATGCTGGTCTATTACATGACCCAGCA
>DASZWS010000090.1:0-3538 GCA_035546515.1 Vitreimonas sp.
AATGATGATCATGCACGGCCAAGCGGTGATGCGGGCGTCCGAGCGTGCTGTCGTGGTCGTCGATATGCCGTTCGGCAGCTATGAAGCCAGCGCCGAGCTCGCGTACGCCAACGCCGCGCGTTTGCTGAAGGAAACCGGCGCCCAAGCGGTGAAAGTGGAAGCGGGCGCGACCATCGCGCCGACCGTGAAATTCCTTGTAGATCGCGGGATTCCGGTGATGAGCCACGTCGGCTTGCTGCCACAGGCCGTTAATGTCGACGGGCGCTTCAAGGCCAAGGGCCGCACCAAGGACGAGCGTGAGCGCATTATCGCGGCGGCGAAAGCCTCCGATGAAGCGGGCGCCTTCGCCATCGTCATCGAGGGTGTCGATGAGACCCTGGCCCCGGTCATCACCAAGGCGGTCTCCGCGCCGACCATCGGCATCGGGGCGTCGGCTGACTGCGACGGGCAAATCCTGGTGGTGGACGACATGCTGGGGTTGTTCGACTGGACCCCAAAATTCGTCCGGCGCTACGGCGATTTGCGCCGGGAAATCGACAAAGCCGCTGCCGCGTACGCCGGAGACGTGCGGGGCCGCCGTTTTCCTGCCGCAGCTGAGACCTATGCCCTCGCCCCGGGCGGTAAACCACAGCGCCGGCGCGTTGCCGGGGACGGCGAGCACGGCTAGCTTGCCGGCGATTTCATAAAAAGGCGGAACCCTAGGTGTTTCGCTCGGGGGCGAGGATTCGGCGGCGTGACTGACGACAGCACAGAGAGTTTTGTCCAAGAGGTCGATCAAAACCTCCGCGACGAGCGCATGCTCGCCGAAGCGAAGCGTCACGCGCCGCTCGCAATCGCCGCCGTGGCCTTGTTCATCGCCGCGATCGCCGGCTGGCAGATGTGGCGCGGCTATCAAACGAACGAAGCGCGCAAGGGCGCGCAAGAATTCAGCGCGGCGCAGACGCTTGCCGGCAACGGCGAGATGAACGGCGCCAAGGCGGCGTTCCTGGCGCTGACGACGCGCGGTCCACAGTCCTACCGCGTGATGGCGCGTCTGGAATATGCCGCGGTGCTGCAAGCGCAGGGGGATCTCACCGGCGCGCTCGCGGCGTTCGACAAGGCCGCAACCGAGGCAAACGACCCGGTCATGCGCGAAAGCGCGCAGCTGCGCGCCGCTTACCTCGCCGCCGAGACGCAGGACTTCGACGCCATCAATCGCCGCCTGCAGCCGATGCTCAATTCGCACACGCGGCTTTCGTATCTGGCGCAGGAATTGTTGGCGGTGCAGGCGTGGAAGGCGGGCAAGATGGATGTCGCGCGCAACACGCTGCAAAATCTCTCGCTCGCGTTCTCGGCGCCTGAGTCAGTGCGCCAACGCGCCCAGCAATATCTCGCGGTGATCGGCCCAGCGCCGGCGCAGCCCGCGCCCACCACATCAGCGCCCGCGCCTGCGCACGCCGAAGGAGCCCATCCATGAGCCGAATGCATCCGGTCACCATCCTTATGGCGGCCGCTGCGCTGTCTGCGTGCTCCACCGTGCAAAGGGTCGGAAATCTCTTTGGCGGCGGCGGTGAGCATCACAACGCCAATGAGGAGCCGCAGGAAGGGCGCATCTCCATCCTCGCGACCGATCAGGCCTTGACGCCGGACGCTTCGCTGGCGGGGCATACGATCACGCCGCCGGCGCCGGTTGAACTGACCGATTGGAGTCAGCCTGGCGGCAATGTCACCAACACGCCGCCGAACGCTGGCGGTGAAGCGTCGCTTGCAGCTGCGTGGCGCGCCAACTTAGGCCAGGGTTCCAACCATCGCGTCGCCATCGCCGCGCCGCCGGTGATTGCGGACGGCACCCTCTATTTCATTGACGCCAACCAGCGCGTCATCGCCATGAACTCGAGCACTGGCCACACGTTGTGGACACAGGCGCTGCGCCCACGCCACGCCAGCCGCGATCACTTTGCGCGCGGCGGCGGCATCGCTGCCGCCGGCGGGCGCGTGTTTGTGACAACGGGCTACGGGTTCATGGTGGCGCTTGATGCGTCGAACGGACACGAGGTGTGGCGCCAAGACGGCGGCGCGCCGTTCCAGTCCGCGCCGACCATCGCCGGCGACCGTGTGTTCGCGATCAACAACGACAGCGAACTGATTTCGATGAACGCCGGCACTGGCGAGGTGCAATGGAATTATCAAGCCATCGCCGAGCCCGCGCGGATTCTCGCTGCGCCGAGCGTCGCTGTGGACGGTGAAACGGTCGTCGCCCCGTTCGCCTCGGGCGAGATCGTGGCGCTGTTGACCGCCAACGGCCGGCGCTTGTGGGAAGACTCGCTGTCGCGCACTGGCCGCCTAACCTCGCTTTCGGCGATCAACGACATCGCCGGGCGTCCTGTGGTCGAGAACGGCGTGGTGTACGCAGTCAGCCATTCCGGCGTGTTGGTGGCGATCGACATTCGCACCGGCGACCGCAAATGGGCGAAGCCGTTTGCCTCGACGCAAACGCCCTGTGTCATCGGCGGTGTGCTGTACGCGGTCAGTGTCGATGGCGAACTGGCGGCGTTCGATACGGCCACCGGCAACATCTATTGGGTCACGCAGCTGCGCCGCTATCAGCACGAAGATAGCCACAAGGGCCGCGTCGCCTGGACCGGGCCGATCATGGTCAACAGCAAGCTCATCCTGGCCAATTCCATGGGCGAGGTTGTGGCGATCAATCCGGCCGACGGCTCGACGGCTTCGCACACCGATGTGCATCAACCCATTTTCATCCCGCCGATCACTGCGAACGATCAGATTTATCTGGTCAGCGATAGCGCGCATCTGATCGTGCTGCGCTGAATGCACGCCCATGGCGATCAAGCTCGCGATCGTCGGGCGTCCGAATGTCGGTAAGTCCACTTTGTTCAACCGCCTCGCGGGCAAAAAGCTCGCGATCGTGGATGATACGCCTGGCGTTACCCGCGACCGACGCGAGGCCAAGGGGCGGCTGGGCGATCTCGATTTCGATCTGATCGACACCGCCGGCTTCGAGGATGCAACCGACGCATCGCTCGAAGCTCGCATGCGGGCGCAGACTGAATTCGCCATCGCCGACGCCGACGTGATCTTGTTTCTGATCGATGCACGCGTCGGGGTGACGCCCGTGGACGAGGGCTTCGCCGCCTTGTTGCGGCGTGCCGATAAGCCGGTGGTGCTCGCCGCCAATAAGGCCGAGAGCAAGGCTAGCACCGCGGGCGTGCATGAGGCTTACGGGCTGGGGCTCGGCGAACCGGTGGCGATTTCCGCCGAGCACGGCGAAGGCATGGGCGATTTGTTTGCCGCTATTGCCGCCGTCGCACCGCAAGGCGGCTCTGACGAAACAGATGCCGCCAAACGCCCCATCAATCTCGCCATCATTGGCAGGCCCAACGCTGGAAAGTCCACGCTGGTGAACGCGCTGATCGGCGAGGACCGCCTGCTCGTCGGCCCCGAAGCGGGCATCACCCGCGATGCGATCTCCGTACCGTGGGAATATCACGGCAAGCGCTATCGCCTCGTCGACACCGCCGGCATGCGCAAGAAGGCC
>DASZWS010000091.1:0-15868 GCA_035546515.1 Vitreimonas sp.
TCGCGCCGCGCGCTTGCCGCACCCGGACTAGCCTAGCTTCGCCGCCGAACCAAGGTCGCGGGAGTACGTGTCGGTGACGGACGCAAACGCAGATGCGCACGCGGGGGAAGAGACCACCCGGCGCGACTTCATTTTCATTGCCGTCGGTGCAGTCGCCACGGTGGGCACGGCGGCCACCATTTGGCCCTTCATCGATCAGATGAATCCGGCCGCCGATACACGCGCGATGTCGACCACCGAGGTCGATCTCTCGGCGATCCAAGTCGGACAGCAGATCAAAGCGGTCTGGCAGGGCACGCCGGTGTTCGTGCGGCACCGCACGCAGGCCGAGATCAGCCAGGCCATTCGCGACGACTACGCGCAGCTCAAAGATCCGCAGATGGACATTGACCGCATCAAGCAAGCGGATGGCAAAGAAGGCAAACGCGAGTGGCTGATCCTAAAAGCCAATTGCACGCACTTGGGCTGCATTCCGCTGCCCCCGGACAATCCGGGTTATCTCGGCCACTACGGCGGCTGGTTCTGCCCGTGCCACGGTTCGGACTACGACACATCCGGCCGCATTCGATCGGGCCCGGCGCCGAAAAATCTGTACGTCGCGCCGTACACGTACCTGACCGATCATTCCATCCGCATCGGCTGAGCCTGGGGAGCGACTCTTGAGCGGACATTCGACCTACGAGCCGAAATCGGGATTTACGCGCTGGCTGGATAAGCGGCTGCCGATCCTGCGTCTTTCGCACGACAGTTTCGTCGCCTACCCGGTGCCCCGCAATCTGAACTATTGGTGGACGTTCGGCGCCATGCTGTCGTTGGCGCTGGCGGTGCAGATCGTCACTGGCGTGGTGCTGGCGATGAACTACATGCCGCACATCAACATGGCCTTCGCCAGCGTGCAGCGCATCCAGCGCGATGTGCCGTTCGGCTGGCTGTTGCAGAACATGCACGCGGTCGGCGCCTCGATGTTCTTCCTGGCGGTTTATGTGCACATGTTCCGCGGGCTCTATTACGGCTCCTACAAGGCGCCGCGCGAAGTGCTGTGGATTCTGGGCTGCCTGATCTACGTGCTGATGGTGGCGACAGCGTTCCTTGGCTACACGCTGCCCTGGGGTCAGATGTCGTTCTGGGGTGCGACCGTCATCACCAACATCCTGGGCGCGGTGCCGCTGGTGGGCGGCGCCATCCAAGTGTGGATCCGCGGCGGCGGCGCCATCGACGAACCGACGCTCAACCGCTTCTTCTCGCTGCACTACCTGCTGCCGTTCGTGATCGCCGGCGTCGTTGTGCTGCACATCTGGGCGCTGCACGAGGTGGGTCAGAACAATCCGACTGGCGTCGACACCAAGTCGAAGGCCGACACCGTGCCGTTCACGCCGCACGCGACCATGAAGGACGCCGTGGGCGTGGGCCTCTTTTTGATGTTGTTCTCGGTGTTTGTGTTCTTCATGCCGCAGGCGCTCGGGCACACCGACAACTACATCCCCGCCAATCCGCTGCAGACGCCGCCGGAAATCGTGCCGGAATGGTACCTGCTGCCGTTCTACGCGATCCTGCGCGCCTTCGATTTCAACATCGGGCCGATCGATTCCAAGACGGCGGGCGTGTTTGCGATGTTCTTGTCGATCGGCGTGTTGTTCGTGCTGCCGTGGCTCGACACTTCGCGCGTGCGCTCGATGCGCTATCGCCCGACGGCGCGCTGGTGCTTTGTGATCTTCGTGGTGGTGTGCGTGACGCTCGGTTGGTGCGGCGGGCAAAACCCCGGCACCATCATCACCAAGGCTGGCCCGTTCAGCGCTTCGCTACAGTGGGCCGAGGGCGGGACGACCGAAACCGAGAAGATCAACGTCGCCGCGCCGGAGCTTTATCAGGCGGCGGCCGATGCGGCGCAAACGCGGTTGACGCGCGAAGGCGCGACATTGGTCGACGTCTCACGTGAGGGCGGCACCACCGCCACAGTCATCAGCGTTCGCGGCGGCACGCTGCAGTCGCGTCAGATCACGGCTGACACCTCCGATCAGCTCGAAGAGAAGATCACCGAGGCGAAGGCCGAGATCGCCGCGCGCACGCCGTTCGTCGGCATCACGCGGACGACGCCGTTCCTGTTCACCGTGACGCGGCTCGCGCAGCTGCTGACGCTTTACTACTTCCTCTTCTTCATCGTGATCCTGCCGCTCTTGGGCTTGAGCGAAACGCCGAACCGCGTGCCGGACACCATTGCCAAGCCGGTCGCCGGCCAAGCGCAGGGGGCTGCTTGATGTTGCGGCGTATCACTATCGCGGTTGCGGCCGCGGCTGCGTTGGCGGGCGGCGTCGCCTTCGCGGCCAACGAAGCCAAGCCGCCGATGGCGCATCATTTCAGCTTCGACGGCCCGCTCGGCTCCTACGACATGGGCTCCGTGCAGCGCGGCTTCCAAGTCTATTACCAGGTCTGCTCGACCTGCCATTCGATGGACCATCTCTCTTATCGTGAACTCGGCGAAGAGGGCGGTCCGTTCGCCATGTACAGCGTGCGCGACGAGGCGACGGGCGAGATGCACAAACGTGTCGGCTTGCCGGCGGGCGAGCACGGTGAGTTCGTGCAGGTCACCGATAATCCGTACGTTCGCGCCTTCGCCAACAACGTGCAGATTCCGGACATCGATCCGGCAACCGGTGAGGCGACGACGCGCGCCGGCCGGATCACCGACCATTTCCGTCGCCCATTCGCCAACGAGATCGCCGCCCGCGCTGCGAACGGCGGGGCGTTGCCGCCGGACCTTTCGGTCATCACGCTCGCCCGTGCGGGCGGTGCGGGTTACGTGCGCTCGATCCTGCTGGGCTACACGGGTCAAACGCACGGCGCGCAATACGTGAACGACTACTTCGCGGGCCGTTACATCTCGATGCCGCCGCCGCTCAGTGTTGATGGCCAGGTGACCTACTCAGACGGCACCGTCGCCACCAAGCAGCAGATGGCCACCGACGTCGCCAACTTCCTGCAATGGGCGGCTGACCCGCACATGGAAGAGCGCAAGTCGATGGGCATCCAGGTGTTGATCTTCCTGCTGGCGCTCACGGGGCTGCTCTACGTGGCGTACAAGCAGGTCTGGAAGGGCGAAAGCCACTAGTCCTGAAGCGTCGCGGCTCACGCCGCCGTGATAGGCTGATCTGACGATTATCGCGCCTGTCCGCATCCGCGGGCAGGCGCTTTCGCATCCCGCCGAGATAACTGGAGGGAGCATGCCCGCGTTCAACGAAGGCCGTACCGCAACCACGCTTGCGGTTTTGCTCTATGCGCTCCTATGGGCGGGCTCGGTCGCCTACATGGCGCAGACGGGCGGCGAATGGGCGTCGCCCATTGAGGTGCTGGTGATCTTCGGCGCGCTATGCGGCGGCGCCGCCTGGCTGCTAACCCGCGGCGCGGATGCGCCTGCAATCGAGGTCAAACGGCCGCCGCTCGAGGCCGGCGCGTTTGTGATTTATCTCGCGCTCTACGCGGTTGGTTTCCTGGGATTTGGCATGAGCGCGGCGCGCGCGGCCCTGCCGGCGGGGCGCGAACAGGAATTGCTGGTGATGGGGCTGAAGCTCGGCGTGCACATTGTGCTGCCGTGCTTGCTGTTGCTGGCGCTGGGCGTGCGGCTGGCGCCGTTGTTTCAAGCCGGCCTCAAGGGGCGCAAGTTCTGGCGCACGCTTATTGTCATGAGCGCGTTGTTTCTGGGGCTCATGTGCTTCATCAGCCCGAGCCTGCAGCACATCGCCAATCTGCATGCTGCGCCGCAAGTGCTGGCGGTGATGGCCCCTTTGAGCTTCGTCTGGATCGCCATCGAAGCGGGGCTGAACGAGGAATTCCTGTTCCGCGCGGTGCTGCAAACGCGGCTCTCGGCGCTGTTCAGATCACCGATCGCCGCCATCTGCGTGACGGCGCTTCTGTTCGGCTTGGCGCATGCGCCCGGGCTCTATTTGCGCAGCGGCCTGGATGACGACGGCGCCTCGCACAATCTGCTGGCCGTGATCGCCTATACAATCGGCGTCCTGTCGCCGATGGGTCTGCTGTTTGGGCTCATCTACGCGCGCACCAAGAGCTTGCTGCTGGTCGTGCTCCTGCACGCCATGGTGGACGTCTTGCCGAACCTCCCGGACTTCATCAGAATTTGGGGATAGGGGCCGTCGCGCCCCGCGCATTCCGGCGAGGGGGACCCATGGCCGCGACTGCAATCTCCATAGACGCCGGCGCGTCGGGCTTGCTGCGTCACCGCTTTGTGCGGGCGTTCGCGGCGTCGATCTTTGTGGCGCTGGCCGGCATTTTCATTTGGTCTTTCGGCAACGTCGTAATCAACGACCCGCAGGTTCGCGAAAACGGCCCGTTCATGGCCGTGTTTGTGGACGCAGCTCTGGCATTTTTCGGCTTGTTTCTTTTCAGCGCCACGGTGGCTGTCATAGCCGCTGTCGCGGGCGCAATTCATCGCCGCCTGAGTGCGCTGGTGTTGTTTATCGTTTACGGCTTGGTCTTCGTCTTTCTCGCTGTCGCGGTCGTTGTCATTCTGCCGATGGTGGTCGGACTGCTGCCGCGTCCCGCGACGGCTGCGCCGTCGACGCCGCTTGAAGACGCGCTGATGATGTTCACGATCATCGTAGCGACGCTTGTTCTTTTCGAGGCGGTCGGATGGGCGTGGTGGCAGTTGCGTATCCCGCGCGCGCAATATTTCGCAGCGCGTGGATGGCGCGCGCCGGCCGCGCGCATCTACTCGACGGCGCGACAGTCCATGGGCATGCCTGCGTTCGTGTCGAACTTCGGACGCGGCCGCATCGTTCTTAGCGTTATCTATTTCCTGATTGCGGCGCTCAATATCGGCCTGCTCGCCGTCTTGTTCGGGCCGTTGCTGATTTTCTCGGCCACGCAAAACCATCAGGACGCATTCAACGACGTGGCGGCGGCGGGTTTGCTGTTGGGCTTGCTCGTCCTCAACGCGGTTGGCCTCGGCGCATTGCTGCAGCGCTTCGCCTCCGCACAAGCGACGCGACTCTATCAGAAGGCGCGCGAGTGGGATGAGCGCCCGCCCGTCGTGTTTTTGCGGGCGTTTGATCAGGATGCGCAGAAACTGAAGGCGCGCGCACGCGATCCGTTCGTCAAGTTTCCCGCGGGCTGCGGCGAGTCCAAAACGCTCGATGAGCTGTTGCTCGACCATGCTTCAGTTTATGGCCCTGTCATCGCCATCGGCGATCCGCGCGATCCGACGCCGCCTTTGGGCGCGGCGCGCATTTTTGTGCCGGGCGGGGGCAATGAATGGCAGCATGTGGTGACATCGCTGCTGGGCGCCTCAAGCGTGGTGGTGATGTGCCCCTCGACCAGCGAAGGCGTGAAATGGGAGCTCGATCTGATCCGCGATGCGATTGGGCGCCTGAAAGTGATTTATCTCGCCAACCCACTGCTGACGACCGAGCAGACGCACGCCCTGTTTCAGCGCTTGGCGCCGGCGGGTGAGTTTCCGGCGCTGAAGAAGAAGCAAGTGCCGGTCGCAGCATTCTTGGACGCGCAGCGCAATTGGATCGTGCTGACCACGAGCAAGCCGCCGTGCGTACAGACCTACACCGTCGCGCTGAACTACGCGCTGCAAAGCCTGCTTGGCATGCAAGGCACGCCGTTGCCGAAGCAGCGGCGTGGTTCGGCTAAGTCACCGAACCCGAGGGCCCAAGCGGCGTAGCAACCGCTGGTGTCGTCGCTACCGGCGCCGGCGGCGGCAGATCGCCAGGCTGCTCCCCCGGCAGCATTTGGTGGGCCATCGATTCCGGCGCGTACTGGATGACGCCGTTGACCCGGCCCGCACGCGGCCCGCGATGCGAAGATACTGAGGCTGCACGTGTCGCACGCGCCGGCGCCGGACGAATGCGTTCGCCGTCCGGCACATCGTGGAAGAACACATGCGCGCCGATGATCATGCGGCCTTTGCCGTAGCGGTCCCAAACCGGATGCACAGCGCGGGTGTGATAGAAGAGGGCGCCATCGGTTGGATCAACGGATTGGCCGCTGAGCACTTCCCGCGCCACCTCCAACGCGGTGTCCCACGTGGCCTTATCGGCGCCGTCTGTGGCGTAGCGTTCTGGGTTTTGGGCCAGCGGCCGGTTGGGATCGCCGAGGTTCCAGGCGGAGAATTGCTTCGGCGCCAGGATCACCGTGTGCAGATCATCGCCGAAGCGATCGCCAACGCGGTTGACCATCACGTGCGCCACCGCACGCATGCCGAGTTCGCCTTCCGAGCGCGCTTCCGCCCACGCCGTGGCGGCGAGCAGGTGCACGTCCGCCGGATTGAGCGCTGCCGCGGGCGTGGCCTTCGGGTCAAGCTCAGCAGCGGCTTGGCTCTGGCTCGGTGCGAAGAAGAAATCGAGCGGTGTGCGCATGCCATCGCGCGCTTGCGCATAGGCTTGCGGGAACAGCGCGCAATTGAACGCAAGTGAAATCACGAACACGCTGCCAATGCCGAGCGTGTGCAGGAAGCTTGAAACAAAGTGCTTGCGCGCGCGGCGCGAAGCATAGAAGCGGACCAAAGGGTCAGGGCGAATAAGCCCGATCCAGCGAGCGGCCATCGAGGGTCTCTCTACACGCAACGTGGCGCATTACGCCGACGTTAGACAAACACAAATTGCGGGTGCGCCCCTGCCGCAGTGCGGAGGCGCGAGAGGGCATATGTTAATCGCAGAGGGCGAGAATGTGGCGATGAGCGCGCGCTGAGGCGGCGCTTACAGTGAAAAAAGCGCCAGGTCTTTGGCGCGAGGAACGCAAATCTTGTACAAGATGAATGCGGCGTTCAGGTTCCGCGGAGGCGTGCGCGATTGTTCCATCGCGCACGCCGTGCCGAGCGTTACCGCACTTCGGCGGCGCTTTTCACGATCTTGCCGACCAGGCCATAAGTCTTGGCTTCCTCGGCGAGCATCCAATAGTCGCGGTCCGTGTCGCGCTTGATCTTGTCGATCGGCTGGCCGGTCGCTTCCGAGAAAATGCGGTTCAGGCGCTCGCGCATGCGCAGCACTTCGCGGGCTTGGATTTCGACATCAGAGGCCATGCCGCCGATGCCGCCGCGCGGTTCGTGCAGCAGGAAGCGCGTGTTGGGCAGGCAGTAGCGGTTCTCGCGTGGCGCCGCGCAGTAGATGAGCGCGCCAGCGCTGGCGACCCAGCCGGTGCCGAGCATGCGCACTGGCGCGTTGATGAACTTGATCACGTCATGGATCATATCGCCGCTTTCGACGTGGCCGCCGGGCGAGGAGATCACGAAGGTGATCGGCTCGGCGTTGTCCGCCGCCAGCGCAAACAGCCGCTCGGTCACGCGCCGGGCGACGCCGTCATTCACTTCCCCGGTCAGCATCACTACCCGGGCGTTGAAAAGCGCCTTCTCCACGACGTCGGGCGCATTGCGCATGTCATTGGGATTCTTTTCGTTTTCTTCGTCGTCGAGGCGGAAAATGCGGCTCATGGCGCGTGCGGCTCCTATTGTGAGCCCAGACGTAGGCAGGTTTGCCCGGTTTTCCTAGCCCCGCTTGTGGTTCATAAATACCGTATCCCTGGGGAGGGCGGTTAATGAACTTCGATCGGCTCCTGGCATGGTTCAGGTCGCGCCAACGCGGCGTGTCGACGGCTGTGGCCTTCGCCAGCCTGTGCATCGCCGCACTGTCTTCGACGGTCTCCGTGTTCCAGGCGATCATGCTCTATAGTCAGCGCTCGACGCCGTATCAGACCGCGCTCTACGTGCGCCAGCTGCAGATGGCCGGCGATTTCGCCGGCGCCGCGCACGAGCAATGGCTGAGCATCATCAACTTGCACAATGATTGCGTCGACCGCGTCAACGGCAACGTGCCTGATGGCGATTACAAGACCCTCGCCGTTGATTTTCGTTCCGGCTCGCAGGCGCTGCACAAAGCGTACGCCGGCACGCAGGTGACGTTTGCGGACACGGCCTACGACCAGGCCAACACGATTTGGTCGATCAACGAGGATTTGTTCGATCATGTCGTCGCGCCCTCGGCGGATTGCACCGGCTTCCTGCAACGCTGGGCCGACACCGGCGCCGAAGCGAAGCAGCGCCAGATGCATAGCGCCACGCAAGCATTCGTCGATCAGTTGCGCGCGCAATTGGGTGTTGGCGCGCTGTCGTCTCCGCAGCCGTTGGTGGACATGCGCCGCCAGGCGGCTCTAGCGCACAAAAATACCGGGACCCCACCATAGGATAGCGACCGGCGGCGGTTGAGAAGGGCGCGGCGCCCGTTATGGTCGGCGCGCATTAGGAGATGTTCATGCGCGCCTGGCTGTTGGCCGCCACCCTTACGTTGTTGGCCACACCCGCTATGGCGCAATCGTCGCCCGCGCCGTCGCCCGCGCCCGCGAGCGACGCGTCGCCGATCGTGTCAGAAAACCAAAACGGTCAGACCTTCGCCGTGCACGTTGGCGCGGACGTTACCGTTCAGCTGCAACGCAATGCTTCGGCGGGCACACGTTGGGTTGTCAGCGCCAAGCCGGCGTTTCTGGGCGATCCGCGCCAGGCGGAAATGGCGCTGGCGACGCCGCGGCCGGTTGTTGGCGCGCCAAGCTGGCAGATGTTCATTTTTCCCGTGAGCGCGGCTGGCGCCGGCGAACTCGCATTTGAGAAACAAGATCGCACCGGCGCGACGCTCGAAAGTTTCACCATCACCATCAACGCTGCTGCACAATAGGCTGCCCCCACCCATGAAACATTCCGAACTGACCATCCGCGGCCTTTTGCTGGGCGCGGTGATCGCAGCCGTGTTCACTGCGGCGAACGTTTATCTCGGGCTCAAGGTGGCCATCACCATCGCCTCGTCGATTCCCGCGGCGGTGATCTCGATGGGCATCCTGCGCGCATTCAACACCGGCTCCATCCGCGAGAACAACATCGTGCAGACGGTTGCCTCCGCGGGCGGCACGCTTTCAGCCATTGTGTTCGTGCTGCCCGGCCTAGTGATGCTCGGTTATTGGAATGGGTTTCCGTTTTGGTCGACGTTTCTGATCTGTGCGTTGGGCGGTGCGCTCGGCGTGATGTTCTCCATTCCACTGCGCCGCGCGCTGGTGGTGAACAGTACGCTGCCGTTTCCTGAAGGGGTGGCGGCCGCCGAGGTGCTGAAGGTCGGCGCCACTGGCGACGAAGCTTCGCCCGATGCGATTGAGCGCGAAAAGGGGCCGCTGATTGTGTTGTGGGCCGCGATTGTTGCGGCGGCAATGCAGATCGTCACCTTCACCGGCGTCGCGGCGGCGAGTTTCACCAAGTATTTCCGGCTTGGCGTCGGCTACGCCGCATCGAGTTTCGATTTTGGGTTTTCGCTGGCGCTGGTCGGCGCGGGGCACTTGGTCGGATTGTCGGTCGGCATCGCGCAGCTGGTGGGTGTGCTGGTGTGCTGGGCTTGGTTCGTGCCGATGTGGACGGCCGGGCACGCGCCGGGCGACGTCGCGACAGTTGTCGATGAGGTCTGGCATCGCGTGCGCTACGTGGGCGCAGGCACGATCGGCGTGGCGGCCATCTGGAGCTTGATCAAATTGGTGCGCCCGGTGATCGGCGGCATGATCGCCACGCTTGAAGCGCGCAAAGCCGCCAAGGGCGCGACCGGTGCGTACGACGATCGTGATATTCCCGGCGTGTGGATCGTGGGTTTGAGCGCGCTTTCGGTGGCCGGCGTCGCGGTGCTGCTCTGGCAATTTGTGCAAGGCACGCCCCTTGAGGCGTTGTCGCTGCCGCTGATGATCGGCGGCGCGTTGTTCGTTGTGGTGATCGGTTTCTTCGTTGCGACTGTGGCCGGGTACATGGCGGCGCTGATCGGTGCGTCGAACTCACCGGTTTCCGGCATTGGCATTCTCTCTGCGCTGGCGGGCGCGTCGTTGCTGGCCGCATTCGTCGCGCCCGTGCTCGGGGCCAGCGCGATCCAGGCCATGGTGGCGTTCTGCCTGTTCGCGGTGGCGATCGTGTTCACAGTGTCGACGATTTCCAATGACAACCTGCAGGATTTGAAAACCGGTCAGCTCGTCGGCGCATCGCCCTGGAAACAGCAGGTGGCGTTGTTGGTTGGCGTGGTCGCCGGCTCGCTGGTGATTCCGCTGGTGCTGAACGTGCTCAACCATTCCAACGGCTTTCCCGGTGATCCCCATCGTAACGCGGTCATGGACGCGCCGCTGTCGGCGCCGCAAGCGACGCTGATTTCCTCCATCGCGCAGGGCGTGCTGAACGCGAGCCTGCCTTGGAACGACATCTATATCGGCATGGGTCTCGGCGTGGCCTTCGTGGTGCTCGACGAAGTGCTTGGGCTGATGAAGCTGATGCGGTTGCCGCCGCTGGCGGTTGGCATCGGCATCTATCTACCGATGTCGGCCACGTTGCCGGTGACGCTGGGCGCAGTGCTGGGCTGGTTCTACAACCGCAATGCCGAGAAGAAATCGAGCGCCGAAATGATCAAGCGCTTTGGCGTGCTGATGGCGTCGGGTCTGATCGTCGGCGAAAGCATGCTCGGCGTGCTCAATGCGGCGGTAGTGGCCGGCGCCAACAACGCCGCGCCATTCGCGTTGCCGTTCACCAAGGCGGGCTTCGAAAATCCGGCGTTGATCATCGGCACGTTGCTGTTCATCGCGCTCACAGCCGCCATCTATCGCTGGACCGGGCGGCAAGCGCTGACAAAGGCCTAGCCTAGGCGCTGCGCTGCTCCAAGAGCTTGGTCAGGCGCTCCACGGCGGCCGTGAGTTGCGCGATCTCCCGTTCGCGCATCAGGTCGATCTTGGCGTGCAGCGTTTCGATCTCGATCTCGGCTTTGCAATTGATGTCAAAATCGTCCACCGCGCGTTTGCGGTCGATCTCGCCTTGGCGGTTCTGGCTCATCATGATGATGGGTGCCGTGTAAGCGGCCTGAAACGATAGCAGCAGATTCAACAGCACGAACGGGTAGGGGTCGACCCGGTTGGCGCTGACCACGTTGAAGATCAGCCAGCCGACCAGCAGTGTGCTCTGCACGATTACGAAGCGCCAGGAGCCCACCGCGGTAGCGACGCCGTCCGCCATTTTTGCGCCGAGGCCAGTGGCCTGGAACGTTTGACTGACTGCGGAGCGCCGCCGCTCGGCGGCGTGACGCATGTGCGCCAGCGTATCTTGGACAGTGTCCTTCATGGAGGTGTTCATGCGGCGCCGCTCCTGGCGAGACTCGGTGGGAGTCTAGCGCCGTGGCGGCGGTTCAGCTGTGGACAAACTGAAGCACGATCATCGTCACCGCCGCCGCCGCCATCAAGGCCGTAGCCAGCCAGCCGAAAATGCGCTGGCTTGGGGTGGCGGTGAAATCACCCATCGCGCTTTTGCGGGTCACCACCAGCATGGTGGCGATCATGATCGGTACGGCGACGACGCCGTTCAGCACCGCGCTCCAGAATAGCGCTTGAATCGGATTGATTGGCGCGTAGTCGATGCCGATGCCGAATAGAGTCGCCAGGGTAATGATGGCGTAGAACGCCGGCGCTTCGCGCCATTTCTTTTCAAGGCCAGAGGTCCAGCCGGAGGTCTCGCTGATGGCATAAGCGGCGGAGCCAGCGAGCACTGGCGTCGCCAGCAAACCTGTTCCGATCACGCCCAGCGCGAAGAGAAGGAACGCGAGATCGCCGGCGATCGGCTTAAGGGCGCGGGCCGCCTGTTCCGTGGTTTGGATATCTTGCCCAGCGAGCGTGGTCGCCGCGGTGAGGATGATGAAATAGGCGATGAGGTTGGAGAAGCCCATGCCGAGATAGGTGTCCCAGCGGATGCGCGCGAGTTCTTCTTTCGCCTGTTCCGGCTTGTCCACGAGTGGCGATTTGTCGGGATCAGCTTCTTCGTCTTCAACCTCTTCTGATGCTTGCCAGAAAAAAAGATACGGACTGATCGTGGTGCCGAACACCGCGACCACCGTGGTCAGCGACTCGGCGTTGAGCGCCATGTGCGGCAGCGCTGTGCGCGCCAGCGTCTCCGTCCAGTCGATGTGCACAACGAAGACGATGCCGACATAAGCAAACAGCGCCAGCGTCAGCCATTTCAGCACGCTGACATAGCGATGATAGGGAATGAATATCTGCAAACCGAGCGAGATCACGGCGAAGGCGATCGTCAGCAGGTGTTGGTTCCAATGCGTGACCATGTTCGCGGATGCGCCCATGGCGGCGAGGTCGGCGCCGATATTGATGGTGTTGGCAATGAACACCAGGCTAACCAGGAAGCCCACCAACGGCGTGGGGAAGAGCCGCTTCATGTTGGCGGCGAGGCCGTGCCCGGTGACACGGCCGATGCGTGCGCTGATCGATTGGATCGCCGTCATCAGCGGATAGGTGAGCACCACCGTCCAGAGCACGTTGACGCCCAGTTGCGCGCCTGCCTGGCTGTACGTGGCGATACCGGAAGGGTCGTCGTCGGCCGCGCCGGTGATGAGGCCGGGGCCGAAGCGCTTAAACACGCTGGCGAAAGCGATGCGGTCGGAGAGCCGCCGCGGCGTGTTCAGCTCAGCCACCGTTTGCCTGCTCCGCCCGATCCATGAGCTCATTGAACGCGCGAACCGCCGAAGCGGCGCCATGCGCGTATTCCCAAACGCCGGCGGAGACCGCGAGGAAATCCGCGCCGGCGTGGATAAGCGGTTCCGCGTTGGCGACGGTGATGCCGCCGATGGCGACGCAGGGCGTTTCCATCGTCTGTTGCCAAATTTCCAAGATTTCCGGCTCAGCGCTGAATTGGGCGTCCTTGGTGCTCGTGGCGTAGAACGCGCCGAACGCCACGTAGTCAGCGCCTGCCTCAGCAGCAGCGTAAGCGAGGTCACGCGAGTTGTGGCAGGTGACGCCAACGATCCGGTCGCGCCCCATGATGGCGCGGGCCTCGGCGTAGCTGGCGTCGCTCTGGCCGACATGCACGCCATCTGCGCCAAGTTTCGCCGCAAGATCGGGGCTGTCGTTGAGGATGAACGCCGCGCCTGCCTCCTGCACAACCGGCTTAAGTGTTGCGGCGATCTTCAGCACGTCAGCGTCGGGAACGCCCTTCAGCCGGAGTTGTACGGCGGCGACATCGCCTGCGGCGAGTGCGTCGCCGAGCACCCGGGGGAAGGTGGCGAGGTCAAACCCAGGGGGCGTGATCAGATAGAGGCGGCAACGTTCGCGCGGCATGGGCCGTGCTTAGCGCGCGGCCGTGTGCGTGTCAGCGTGCCGTGCGCCGCCCGAAACCGCGCGGTGCGCCAGCAGCAGCCGGGTGCAGCGCGTCCGACATCGCCGCCGCGCGTGGCGCGGCAGGGCTGCGTTTGACCGCCGCGACGGGGGCGGCGTCGCGTTGGGCGATGGCGCGGTCCATGGCCTCCTGCACGCTGACGAACCCCTTTGAGCTTGGTGCGCCGGGGATCGGTTGCGGCGCGTTCGAACCGGGCGCGCCCGGCGGATCGCCGAATTTGTTGGCGCCGTCCGTCCCGGCCAGGCACCCGAGATCGATGAAGAACCAAAGGCCGATCGCCCAGAGGATGAAGCTATAGGGCCCGATATCGGCGACGGCTTGTACGACCGGGGTGTTGTTGACAGCGTCGGTGAGCAATTCGAAGCCCATGAGAACGCTGACGGCAAAAGGCGCCGCCGCGACCCAGCCGGTGCGGCCGCGATCGTGAAAGCGCTTCACCTGGATAGCCAGGCCGCTCCAGCTCATCAGCGCCAGCACCGGCAGCGCCAGCAGCATGCTGCTCGAGGCGATGGCGAACTTCGCGCCTTTGCCGGCGGCGTCCATCGCAGCGCCCGCGCCGACGCTGACGATCATCGCGATCAGCACGAAGCCGATGAATGAACTCATGAACGAGCCGAGCCAGTACTGCGCCCGGTTGATGCGTCCGTGAAAGCTGAAGAAGAGGGAAAGCATAGTCGCTACGCCCCACGCTTTATTGCGCGCGAAGGTAGCTGGCGGCGATTAAAGCGCGGCTAAGGTGTCGCGGTTTCGTGGTTGATGGGCGTTTAGGTTGATGCGCGTTAGGACCGCGTCCAGACGCAATGATCGACGTGCGTACGCACCTCGAAACCCAGCGAACGATAGAGGCCGATAGCGACCTCGTTGCTGGCGTAGCTGTGCAGGTAGGGTGTCTTCTTTTCGCTTAGAATGCGGTCGCACACGGCGCGGATGAGGGCTGCGCCCAAGCCGCGTCCGCGAAAATCGGGATGCGTGCACACAGCGCTGACTTCGATGAACGCGCCTGAGCGCGTGCGTTCTCCGGCCATGGCGATGAGTTGGCCCCCAAGCGCATTATTTTCGCGTACGCCGATGAAGCGGCCGAGCTTATGGGTGTGCAGCTTGAAGGGGCCAGGGCGTGTGAGGGTGGCGAGGGCAAGCATGTCCTCAGCGTCCGCATCGCCCAACGGTTCAAGCGCCACCGACTTGCCGCCAGCGGAGACGGTGGGCGCAAGCATCTGCACGCAGGGGCCGCGCAGCGTTTCGGTGACGCCCGCAGGCGGCGCCGATGCGTTAGGCTCCAGCATGGAAATGTTCTCGCCGGCGGGTATCAGCGCGGCGAGGGCGGCAAGTGCTTCAGGACTAAAGTCGCGGGGCGCCGCGAGCGGGCTGATGTCGACCGGGTAGCGCTTGGCGAGATCGCCGCCATTGGCGAACGCTGCGTGGTCGCCCGCCAGCGCGGCCCAGATCGGACGATCAAGCGGGTGCGACATCTCACGCTAAAGATCAGCGTGGCGCACGCAAAGTTCAAGCTACTCCGCCGCCACCTTCGCGCTGGCGCCGATCTTGGGATCGAGTTCGCCCTTGGCGTAGCGCTTGGCCATGGTGCTAAGCGGCAGTGGCGTGATCTTGCTGGCCCAGCCTGTGGCGCCGAACTCGTTGAAGCGCTGGGCGCAGACTTTGCGCATCGCTTCCTTGGCGGGCTTCAAATAGAAGCGCGGATCGAATTCCTTCGGGTGCTCAGCGAAGGCTTTGCGGATGGCGCCGGTGATGGCCATGCGGTTGTCGGTGTCGATGTTGATTTTGCGCACGCCGTGCTTGATGCCGCGCTGAATTTCCTCGACCGGCACGCCCCAGGTTTGCGGCATTTGTCCGCCGTACTTGTTGATGATCTCCTGCAGATCCTGCGGCACCGAGGAGGAGCCGTGCATAACCAGGTGCGTGTTGGGCAGGCGGCGGTGGATTTCCTCGATTACGTTCATCGCCAGCACCGCGCCGTCGGGCTTGCGCGAAAACTTGTAGGCGCCGTGGCTTGTGCCCATGGCGATGGCGAGCGCGTCGACACGTGTCTTCTGCACGAAGTCGACGGCTTGATCCGGATCGGTCAGCAGCTGTGAGTGATCGAGCTTGCCTTCGGCGCCGTGGCCGTCCTCGGCTTCGCCCATACCGGTTTCGAGCGAGCCCAGCACGCCAAGTTCGCCTTCCACCGAAGCGCCCACCCAATGCGCCATGTCGACGGTGCGCTTGGTGACTTCGACGTTGTAGGCGTAGTCGGCTGGCGTCTTCGCATCTTCCTTGAGCGAGCCGTCCATCATCACGCTGGTGAAGCCGTACTGGATGGCGGTGGCGCAGGTGGCCGGCGAGTTGCCGTGATCCTGGTGCATGCAGATCGGGATGTGCGGATACATTTCCGCCAGCGCGTCGATCATGTGCTTCAGCATGATGTCGTTGGCGTAGTTGCGGGCGCCGCGGCTGGCTTGGATGATCACCGGCGCGTCGAGTTCGTCGGCGGCCTCAAGAATAGCGAGGCCTTGCTCCATATTGTTGATGTTGAAGGCCGGCAGGCCGTAATTGTTTTCCGCCGCGTGGTCCAAAAGCTGCCGAAGCGTAATCCGCGCCATTCCCGGTCCCTGTATTCCAAATTCTATGTTGCAGTGTGAGCGCCCATTAAAGAGCGCTCACGCAACGGCATCAAGCCGGTTTCGC
>DASZWS010000092.1:0-2148 GCA_035546515.1 Vitreimonas sp.
GGCGGCGCAGTTCAAGCCGAGGGACCGCGTTACGTTGCTGCCGCGCAGCGTGCGGGTTTGGCGCTAGGCGCTCACTGAACGCGTCAATGCGCTCTCTCGTGCATCCACAGGGCGTGCTTCCGCGCGCTCGCGCCAGGCGCGAGCATGGCGTGGCAGCAGCCGCAGGCGCTCACGCGGCGAGAGCCGCACAGCTTGATCGAGCGGCACTCGCAGTTCGACGTGGTCGTCATTGTCGAGCCGGCAATCGACGCGTGCGTCATGGCCCGCCAAGATGATGGACCGCACGCGCGCCTTGATGCCGGGACCGTCGCCGGTGGCGACGTCGAACTCGTCTGGCCGCAGATAAGCGATGGCGGGGCCATCGCTGGGAATGTCGCCGACAATCGGCGCGCCGAAGCCTTCGATCAGAGCAATGCCGCCATTGACGCTGCAGGGCAGCTGGACGGTGTCGCCCAGAAAGTCGAACACAAAGCCGCTTGCCGGTTCGCGATAGAGTTGCTCCGGCGTGCCGATTTGTTCGATGCGGCCGTCACGCAAGATGGCGATGCGGTCGGCGAGTTCGAGCGCTTCGTCCTGATCGTGGGTGACGAAGATGGTGGTGAGCCCGGTGTGTTCGTGCAGATCGCGCAGCCAGCGGCGCAGGCCGCGGCGCACCTTGGCGTCGAGCGCGCCGAAGGGCTCGTCGAGCAGCAGGATCGAGGGTTCAATCGCCAGCGCCCGCGCCAACGCCACGCGCTGACGCTGACCGCCGGAGAGCTGGCTCGGATAGCGCCCGCCGAGACCCTCAAGTTGCACCAGCGCGAGCAACTCCTCGACGCGGTTCTTGATTTCCTTGTTGGTGAGCGGCCGCGCGTAAGTTGGGCTCTTGTTGCGCGCAGCGAGCGGCCACTGATCGAGGCGGCGCTTTACATGCATGCCGAAGGCGACGTTCTGCGCGGCGGTCATGTGGCGAAACAGCGCGTAATGTTGAAACACGAAGCCGATGCGGCGATCGCGGACAGCTTTAGCAAGCAAATCCTCGCCGCGGAACGCGACTTTGCCAGCGTCCGGCGATTCCAGGCCGGCGATGATCCGCATCAGCGTCGTCTTGCCTGAGCCGGATGGCCCCAGCAGCGCCAGAAACTCGCCGTCCTCGGCAAACAAGGACACGTCGTTCAGCGCCGGGAAGCGGCCGAACCTTTTGCTGACATTGGTGATCTCAAGCGACATGGGATGAGCTTTCAGCGCAAGCGTTGTTCGGCGCCGGCGACATCGTGGCGCGCTTCGAGGAGCGTTTTCATTGCCAGGGTGACCAGCGCGAACAGAGCAAGAAGCGAGGCGACGGCGAAGGCGGCGCCGGCGTTGTACTCGTTGTAGAGAATGTTGATGTAGAGCGGCATGGTCGCGGTCTGGCCGCGAATGAGTCCGGAGACAACGGCGACGGCGCCGAACTCACCCATCGCACGGGCGGTGCAGAGCAATACGCCGTACATCAGCGCCCAACGTACGTTCGGCACTGTCACCAGAAAGAACGTGCGCCACGCGCCAGCGCCAAGCGTGGCCGCTGCGGCTTCCTCGTCAGTGCCTTGCGCTTGCATCAACGGAATCAGCTCGCGGGCGACGAACGGCAGCGTCACCAAAGTCGTGGCGATCACCAAGGCGGTGACGGTGAAGATGATCTGGATGTTATGATCGAGCAGCCAGGGCCCAAACCAGCCATTGGCGCCGTAAAGCAGTACGAACATCAATCCGATGATGACCGGCGAGATCGAGAACGGCAGGTCGATCAACGTCACCAGCGCGCTCTTGCCCCAGAACTCGAACTTGGCGATCGCCCAGGCCGCAGCGAGCCCAAAGATGGTGTTGAGCGGCACGGCGATGGCTGCGACCAACAATGTCAGCTGAATGGCGGAAATCGCATCGGGCTTGGTGAGGGCTGCGAGATAGGGCCCAATGCCGTTGATCATTGCTTGGTAGAACACTGTCGCCAGAGGCAGCAGCAAAACGAACGCCATATAGGCGACCGCCAGCACAATGAGCGTGCCGGCCAGAAACGGCGGGTCGCGGCGGGCGATGGGTTTCGCAGTCATGCGCGGCCCCGCCGAGAGATCAGGCTCTGCAGGTAGTTCAGCACCAGCAACATGACGAACGAGGCGCCCAGCATCAGCA
>DASZWS010000093.1:0-3545 GCA_035546515.1 Vitreimonas sp.
GATGGCGCCGAGATATTCGTCGGGCGTCAAGAGCGTGGCTTTGATCCACGGCTCTTCGATTTCCTTGATGGTGGTGGCGTCCGGCAGATCGGCGGGATTGTGCAGCTCGCGGATTTCACCGTCGTTCATGTGCACGCGGTAAACGACGCTTGGAGCGGTGGCGATGAGGTCGAGATTGAACTCGCGGCTTAGGCGCTCCTGGATGATTTCCAGGTGCAAGAGGCCGAGGAAGCCGCAGCGGAAGCCGAAGCCGAGTGCGGCGGAGGTTTCCATCTCGTAGCTGAAGCTGGCGTCGTTCAAGCGCAGCTTGGCCATCGCCGCGCGCAGATCTTCGAAATTGGCGGCGTCCTGCGGAAAGAGCCCGCAGAACACGACGGGTTGCGCCGACTTGAAGCCCGGCAGCGCGGCGGCGGTCTCGCGCCGATACTCGGTGATGGTGTCGCCGACGCGGGCGTCGGAAACTTCCTTGATGGAGGCGGTGAGCACGCCAACCTCGCCGGGGCCGAGCTCGTCGATGTCGACGCGCTTGGGGGTAAGCACGCCGACGGTGTCGATCTGATAATCGGCGCCGGTCTGCATGAGCTTCACGCGCATGCCGCGGCGCACCACGCCGTCGATGACGCGGAACAGCACGACGACGCCGAGATAGGCGTCGTACCAGGCGTCGACCAGCATGGCTTTGAGCGGCGCCGCGGGATCGCCTTTGCTGGGCGGCGGCAAGCGGGTGACGATGGCCTCGAGCAGATCATCGATCCCCTCGCCTGTTTTGCCGGAGGCGAGGATGGCTTGCGACGCATCAAGGCCGATGACGTCCTCGATCTGCTGCTTGACGCGATCGGGTTCGGCGGCCGGCAGATCGATCTTGTTGAGGACGGGCACGATCTCGAGATTGTTGTCGAGCGCCTGATAGACGTTGGCGAGGGTTTGCGCTTCGACGCCTTGGCTGGCGTCGACGATCAAGAGCGCGCCTTCGCAGGCGGCGAGCGAGCGGCTGACCTCGTAGGCGAAGTCGACGTGGCCGGGCGTGTCCATGAGATTGAGGACGTAGTGTTCGCCGTCCTTGGCTTTGTAATCGAGGCGCACGGTTTGCGCCTTGATGGTGATGCCGCGCTCCTTCTCGATGTCCATGGAATCGAGGACTTGCTCGGTCATCTCACGCGCGGTGAGGCCGCCAGTCGTTTGGATCAAACGATCGGAGAGCGTCGACTTGCCGTGGTCGATATGGGCCACGATCGAGAAATTGCGGATCTTGTCTTTGGGGGTCATTTTGCTGGGCTCAAGTAGAGGCGCCCGCGCCGGGCGCCAAGCGCGGAAGCCTGCGAGGGTGTAGAATCAGCCCGAAAACCGGGGCAGATCCAGCTTCAGCCCCAGATGCGCGCGCTTACCGGCCGCGGTTTCGAAGCCGCCGACAATCTTGGCTTTGCAGCGCACGCTCAAGTGCGTGTAGCCGGTGCGGACCAAATCAGCGCGGAAGCGGCGCGCATCGGCGCGCGACAGATAGCCGACGCGCTGGCCGTGCAGATGCACCGCGACCGCCTGGTCGTCGTGGGCATTGTCGTCCTCCGGCGTCAGCACCGCGCTCAGCGGCGCGTCCTCCTTGGCCGCCGCATCCAGCACAGGCTGATATTGCGAGACGCCGACAACAGTCACCGCGAACTTGCCGGGGCCTTTGACCGCGACTTCCATGATTGGACTCTAGTGCGCCGCGCCTCCGTCCGCGAGTTACCGGGCGTTTAAAGCGGCCCGTCGCGGGCCCCGCCGGTTCCAGAGCGCCTAGGCGATTGACGCCCTGCCCGGCCTTCTCTACATCCGCCCGCTCTACTGCGCAGTCTGTGCCCAGATGGCGGAATTGGTAGACGCACTAGTTTCAGGTACTAGCGAGTAACATCGTGGAGGTTCGAGTCCTCTTCTGGGCACCATAGCTCCACAGTGGAGCACATTTTCCATCGGTTCCGGCCTTCACTTCGCCGCCTGGCGCTGGGCGCGCCGCGGCGTGCGTGCTAGCCCGGACGCATGCTGATCAAACGCCTCGCCCTCGCCGCCGCCTTCATCGCTTGCGCCGCGACCGCAGCCGCCACGCCTGCCCTCGCCCCGACATGGACAGATGCACAGATGGACACGGTGCTGTCGCGGACGCAGCAGCTGACCTTGGCGCCGGACGTGTCGGCGCTGAGCGCGGGCGAGCAAGCGGCGGTGCGCGAATTGCTGGCCGCGGGTGAGCGGGTGCATCGCATCTACATGCAGCAGCGCCATCCCGAGGCGCTGGCGGCGGCCGATTATCTGGCGGCCCATCCAGCGCTCACTAAGGCGCGCGATCTGTTCTGGATGAATATCGGGCCGATCGCCACGACTTTGGACAACACGCGCGAGCCATTTCTCGCAGTCACGCCGGAAACGCCGGCGCGGAATATGTATCCGCCCGGCACGACGCGGGCGATCATGGATGCATTCCTGACTGCACATCCCGAGCGGCGCGCCGACATCCTCGATGATCGCACTGTGGTGTGGGCGGCGACCGCGCAGAACCTCAATCGCGCGCTCGACGCGCTGCGGCGTCATCCCGCGCTGGAGACGCTGCATCCAGGCATCCGCGCCAAGCTGCGTGGCGAGCAGACGTATCTCGCCGTGCCCTATTCCATCGCCTATGCCGACGACATCTTCTTCATCGCCGACCGGCTGAACGCGGCCGCCGACGACGTCGCCGCCGGCGACCCGGCATTTGCGCGCTATCTGCGACTGCGCGCCCGCGATCTGATGGCCGACGATTATGAAGGCGGCGATGCGGCTTGGGTGACGGGCCACTTTAGCGGCAATCTCAATGCCCAGATCGGCGCGTACGAAACCTATGACGACGCGCTTTACGGGGTGAAGACGTTCTTCTCGCTCTCGGTGCTGGTGCGCGATGTGCCGCGCTCGAACGAGCTGAAATCCGCGCTGGAGGATATTCAGCTGGTGGAGAACGCGCTGCCGTATGACAACCATCGCGAAGTGCGCAGCGATATTCCCGTCGGCGTTTACAACATCATCGCCGATTTCGGTCAGGCGCGCGGGACCAACACGGCGTCCATCCTGCCGAATGAGGCGTATCTCGCACGGCAGTACGGGCGCACCATCCTGATCCGCGGCAATATCCTGTTGAACGATGATATCTTCCAGGAGACCGAGCGCGCCTTCGCGGCGGCGGTGGTCGACAGCCAAGCGCATGATCTGACGCCCGAGGGCGGCTTCTATCGCACGCTGTGGCACGAGATCGGCCACTATTGCGGCGTCGACATCACCGCCGACGGCCGCGATCTGGATTCGGCGCTGCAGGATTCGGCCGATCTCTATGAGGAGATGAAGGCGGACCTCGTCTCGCTGACGTCAGCGCGCATTCTGCACGACCGCGGGAAGCTCAGCGATGAGCAGCTGCGAGCGATTTACGCGTCTGGCATTCGCCGCGTGCTGCAAAAGAACAAGCCGCGCCGCGATCAGCCGTATCAGACCATGCAGCTGATGCAGTGGAATTGGTTCATGGATAAGGGCGCGCTGCATTTCGAGAATGG
>DASZWS010000094.1:0-5041 GCA_035546515.1 Vitreimonas sp.
GGTGTCGCTATTGTACGCCTCGCGCACCTTCGGGTGCGCGTTGATGGTGAAGAAAAAGCTCGCGCCGAACGCGTGCGCGGTCCGCATCAGCGCGCCGAGGTTCATCGGCTTCGAGATATCCTCCGCCCCAATGCCGAAATATCCGCGCATTCAGGTGATCACCTGAATGCCGCCGCCGCCAAGTCCAATGAGCTGGGCGTCAGACGTATGGATTTGCCAGGCCTCATACCCGCAAGAGTTATTCCAAATTTCCAGAGAAAGTCCGGTGTCGAAGACAATTGTGAAATCCGCCTTCTTGCTGATCTCGACGTGTTTTACGGATTGGCCGAGCAGAGAATCTCTCGCGATCCCCAAGGCGCTCTTCGTTTCTTCTAATCCGAATGCCTGTCCGTCGTCCTCGTCCGACACGAGAATTCTCTCTGCCTCGATGATCCGCCACGGACTCTCGGACACGAACCGCACGTTTGCATCAAAGTCAAAGGTCCAGACTGGACCCGTGCGGTCAATGTTGCTGCATTGCCGACCGATGAGCGATTGCGCGATTTCGTCCTGCGAACGCATCAGCCCCGGTGACAATTCGTGTAGGGCCCGCCTGGCGCGCCGCCGAGCTGGGCTTCGCCGCCGTGTTCCCAATACTCGACCGTACCGTTGGCGTAGCGCGCGCCGGAGCCGGATTGGGCGTGCGGCAGCGTGTAGGTTTGGCCGCCCGCGAACACTTGTGCGCTGCCGGTGGTGAAGCGCACGCTGAAGGCGGCGTTGTGGTCGCACTTCCAATCGATGCGATTACCGATCGTCGGCGCCATCGAGGTCGCGCAGGCGGAAAGGGCGCCAAGCGCAGCAAGGATCAAAAGCGTTTTCATTCGCGTCACCTTTAGTGATGGCAGTTGGCATAAGGGCCACCGCGCGCGCCGTTGAGCATGGCGCTATCGCCCTTTTCCCAATATTCGACCGCGCCGTTGGAATAGCGATTGCCGTCCGCCGATTGCACCGCCGGCAGTGTGTAGGTCTGGCCGCCGGCAAACACCTCAGCGTTGCCTTCAGCCGTCATGTGAAAGCTGAACGCCGCGCCGCCATCGCAGCGCCATTGCTGTTGCGGGCCGGCGCTGCCGGGCGCGGGCGTCGCGCAGGCGGTGAGCGCGGCGGCGGCGAAGACGGCGATCAATGCTCTCATAATGTCACCTGAAGGTTTTGACTTCACGTAGTCCGGAAGAAGAGGCGAGGCCGCGTTTCATACCTTGGCTCGCGAACGGGGCGGCGATGTGGCCTTTTGCGTCAACTGCAATCAAGCCGCCATAGCCGCCCAACTTGCGCACATCTTCGATCACCTCAAACGCCGCTTCGTCCAGCGATTGGCCGGCGTAAGCGATGCGCGCAGAGACGTCGGCGGCGGCGTTGACGCGCATAAAGTATTCGCCGAGCCCAGTGCATGAGACGGCGGCGCGCTCGTCAGCCCAGCACCCGGCGCCAATGATCGGCGTATCGCCCACACGTCCCGGCATCTTGCCGCGCAGACCGCCAGTGGAGGTCGCCGCTGCCAAACGGCCTGACGTGTCGAGCGCCACCGCGCCGATGGTGCCTGTGTTCTTGTCGCCTCCCGGCAGGCCGGATTGCGCCTCGACGTAATAGCTCGCGGGATCTTCCACGCGCGGCAAGTTTTGCGCGGCGGCGAAGTCCGCGGCCCCTTTGCCCACGAGCAGCACATGCGTTGTGTGCTCCATCACCGCCCGCGCCGCCCGCACCGGCGAGAGAAAGCCCTGCAGGCCGGCAACAGCGCCCGCGTTGCGCGTTGGCCCATCCATGATCGAGGCATCGAGTTCGACGACGCCGGCAGCGTTGGGCGCCGCGCCCTTGCCGGCGACATGCAAGCCGCTGGCTTCCAGCGCTTCCGCCATAGCCGTGACCACATCAAGCGCACTTTCGCCGCGCGCCAGCATGGCTGATCCTTGCTCGATCAGCCCGGCCATATGTTCTTCTTCGCGTTTGTACGCGCGCTCGGCGATGGCGCCGGCGCCGCCGTGCAGTGCGAGGGCCCAGGTCTGGCTCATGACGCGGCGTTATAGACCGGTTCGCTTACGGCTGTTGAGCCGGAACGTTGCGTTTGCCCGCGCCCAAATGCCCCTCGCGCCAGCCCACATAGAGCCCGATCAAGGTGGCGGTGGGGATAAAGCCGTCGATCTGGTCGGTGATGTCGAACAGTTCCCAGAAATAAGCGATGCCCGCGCGGCCCCACAGCAGCGTCACCACGACGCCGCCGACGCCGTCTTCGGCGGTGCCGAGCAGGGGGATGCGGCCCACGGTGAAGTCCATCAGATCGATCAAGACCGAAAGGGCGAGCCGCCAAAAATAGCCACGTCGCGTCATCTGTTCCCGGCGCTCCCGTTCGCTACAGTGATTTTGCATCTACGCCGCCGGGCGGCGGCAACCAAGGGTCAGAAGATGAAAGCACTGCTCTCCACCAAGGTCGGGCCGCCGGAGGCTTTGGAATATCTGGATGCGCCAGATCCGGTTGCGGAGGAGGGCGAGGTCGTCATCGCCGTGAAAGCGGCGGGCGTGAACTTCCCCGACGCGCTGATGATCGAAGACAAATATCAGTTCAAACCCCCGCGCCCGTTCGCGCCGGGCGGTGAGATAGCGGGCGTGATCGAAAGCGTCGGTCCGGGCGTGACCAACGTAAAGGTCGGCCAGCGCGTGATCGGTTCGACCGGCTCCGGTGGCTTTGCTGAGAAAGTGAAGCTGCAGGCGGCGCGGGTGATGCCGATGCCGGATGGCATGCCCTTCGATGAAGCCAGCGCTTTCATTCTCACCTACGGCACCTCCTACTACGCGCTGAAGGATCGCGGCCACCTGAAGGCCGGCGAAACCGTGCTGATCACTGGCGCGGCCGGCGGCGTCGGCATCTCGGCGATCGAAATCACCAAGGCGTTCGGCGCCAAGGCAATTGCAGCGGTCTCCAGCGAAGAGAAGGCGGCGTTCGCTAAAGCCGCAGGCGCGGATGACGCAGTCGTCTATCCCGCCGGGCCGCTGAACAAGGATCAGAGCAAGCAACTCGCCGAAGATTTCAAACGCGTGTGCGGCGGCGGCGCCGACGTCGTGTACGATTCAGTTGGCGGCTCGTATTGCGAGCCGGCGTTGCGGGCGATGAACTGGGACGGGCGTTATCTGGTGATCGGCTTCCCGGCCGGCATTCCGACGCCGCCGCTCAATCTCACGCTGCTGAAATCGTCTTCGATCGTCGGCGTGTTCTGGGGCGCGAGCGTGGCGCGCGAACCTGAGCGCCACAAGGCCAACGTCGCGGCGCTGTTCAGGCTCTACAGCGAAGGCAAGGTGAAACCCCGCGTGTCGGCGCGATATCCATTGCGTGAAGGCGGCAAAGCCATACGCGCGCTGATGGATCGCACGGCGCTCGGTAAGATCGTGGTGACGATGGAATGAGCGTTGAATTCTACCGCGGCTGGATGAACGGCGACTGGCTGACCCACCCCGCGCATGCGATTGCTGCGGCCTGGATCATCTGGGCGCTGTCGTGGTTTGTAGCCGCGATCTGGTCGCGGCAAACCACGCAGCGCGCCAGCTTTGCCGATGAGGCGCCATATCGCATCGTCACCGCTCTGGGCGCGTTTGGCCTGTTCGGGATTTTGCCGGTCGGCCAGCTTGATCATCAGCTCTATCCCATCGGCGACGCGCTGTTGTGGATGATGTTCGTCATCGTCGTCGCGGGATTCTCGTTTTGCTGGTGGGCGCGGCTGACGCTCGGGGCGTTGTGGTCAGGCACGGTCACGCGCAAGGAGGGCCACCATATTGTCGATACCGGACCCTACGCGCTGGTGCGGCACCCGATTTACACTGGATTACTGCTCGCGGGTTTCGCCACCGCCATTGCGCGGGGCAGTGTTGAATCGTTCCTGGGCGAGGCGTTGCTGATATTGGGATGCTGGATGAAAGCGCGCGTGGAAGAACGGTTCTTGAGTGAGCAATTGGGGGTCGAACAATACGCGGCGTATCGTCAGCGCGTGCACATGCTGGTGCCGTATCTGCTCTAAGCGCTGATCCCGCGGCCAAGCGTGAGTGCGAAGCCTGCGTAGATCGCGGCGGCCGCGGCGATCCACAGCACGATAAGGCCAGTCGCCGGCGCGTCGCCGCCGCCGCGATACTCGCGCCGCAACAACATCAACGGCGCGGATGCCGCGCCAATCTCCAGCAGAGCCTGTTTGAAAGCGCCCATGCGATCGGGCGCGTACAGCAACGTCGCAGCAAGCGCCGCGATCGTGGCGGCGAGCCAAGCGGTGCGCAGCATTTCGCGCGTGCGCACGGACTCTGTGGCGAAGGGTTGCAACAAAGTTCGCCCGAGATTGAGCGAGATAAAATACAACGCGGCGCCCAAGGCGCCGAGGATCGCCCGCATCAGCGGCGTCGCGTCGCCGAATATGCCTCGCAGCGCAAAGAAATAGTCGCCGTCATTGAAAACGGCCGCGTAGAGCATATAGCCGGCTTCCCAGAGCAGGCTGAACAACGCCGTCAGCGTGAACAGCAGCCGCAACGTGCCGCGCAAATTGCCTGCGATACCGGCCGCGAGCAGGCCCCCGATGAGATTGCCTGCTGGCCCTGCAGCGGCGATCAGCCAAGAGCTGGGCCGACATTGAAAAAACACTGAGGTCAGCTGCGCAACGCGCCCGCCCGCGGCGATGCAGGCGCCGCCATGACCCACCGCCTCGTGCGCAGCAGTGGTCATGCACATGGCGACGATAGCGATCGCGGCGATCGTGAGGGGATTGTCCTTGGGCGCGCTCATGCGCGCTTGAGGTAACCCGCGAACACTTCACAAGTCCAGCGCGCGGCGGTGAGCGCCGAAATCGCCGCAACGTCAAGCGACGGATCGAACTCAGTCAAATCAACGCAGCGGACTTTCGGATGCGCGCAAATCGCGCGCGTTGCATCGAAGAACTCTTGCGGTGTGATGCCGCCGGGCCGCGCGCCGGGTGCGCCCGGCATGGATGACCGTTCGATGACATCAATGTCGAAATCGACATGGATGACGTCGCAG
>DASZWS010000095.1:0-15477 GCA_035546515.1 Vitreimonas sp.
CAGCGCTTGCCTCGCTTGGCGGACGCCTCTATATGGCCGTCTCCCCGCGCACCTCGCGGTTCCGCGGGCCCTTCGTCTATCGGTTAGGACGTCAGGTTTTCAACCTGAAAAGAGGGGTTCGACTCCCCTAGGGCCTGCCACCTACTGGCGCATTCATGGCGACCAATCGTTCAGGCTTCTCAATCGATCCGGAAATCGCCAGCGAAGCAGAGCTGAGCGACGAGATCGCGCGGCTGCTGATGATGCGCCGCCTTTTGAAGGCGCGGTTTGCGCAGAAGTCGCTGTTCAGCAAAATTCGCCTCGTTGAGGCAGCACGCGAGCGTCGCTTCGGCATCCCCGCACCCAAACGCACACAGCGGGCGCGCGGCTAGCGCGCATAGGTCGAGGCGGTTCCAGCGGTGGCGCCGTCGATTTCTTTGAGCGCAGCCTCAAGATCGGCCAAATAGACGTCAGCTGCCTGCCGGTGCACCGGCGAGAGCATCAGGTGCAGCGCCTTGGGGTCGACGAGCGCAGCGGTGATCCAGCCGCGCTGATGCAGCTTGCTCAGAAGCGCGAATGTGTCCGCGGACTCATGCACGAACGAGATGATGCCGAGTTGCGGCTTGCCGAGCACGTTGAAGCCGAGGCGCTTAACGCCCGCTTCGATCTTCTCGCGCGCCTCCACCACCATCTTCTGCTTCGCGCGGTAGCCCTCAACGCCAAGAAAGTTTTCGATCGCCCACGCTGCGGCGATGGCGCCGCCGGGACGCGTGCCCGAAACCGTCGGCGTGACCATGCGACCGAGCGGCCATGGACCGGCGTCAAAGATCATGCAGTCCTTCTGCGCTTCGGTGCGGAAGAAAACAGTTGAAGCGCCTTTGCTGGCGTAGCCGTATTTGTGCAGGTCGCCGGAGATGGACTGCACCGCGGGGACGGAAAAATCCCAGGGCGGCAGATCGGCGCCGTTCATTTTTACAAACGGGGCAAGATAGCCGCCGACGCAGGCGTCCACATGCAACCAAACGTCCTTCTCGACGGCGACGGCGCCGAGCTGTTCGATCGGATCGATCAAACCGAACGGAAAACACGGCGCAGAACCCACCATCATAATCGTGTTGTCGTCGATCCTCGCGCGCATGGCCTCAACATCGGCGAGATAATCCTTCACCGGCACGCGGCGGACCTCGATGTCCATCAGCATCGCCGCCTTATCGAACGCCGGATGCGCCGAATACGGAATGACGATGTTGGCTTGGCCACTGAGGCCGTTCCTGCGCGCGAAATCGCGCGCCGCCTTCACCGCCATGAGAATGGACTCGGTGCCGCCGCTGGTCATCGATCCGGCAGCGCCTGCGGGCGCGTGCATGAGCGTCAAGCCGAACCCGACCACCTCGCGTTCCATTTGCGCGAGGCTTGGAAACGCCGCGGGCCCCAAGCCATTCTCTTCCGAGAGCATGGCGTAAGCGGCCTTCTTCACCTGCTCGATTTCAGGCCCGGCATTAAAAACATAGATGGCGCTTTTGCCGTCGCGCCATTTGACGTCGTGCGCCGCCATTTCCTTCATGCGGGCTTCGACGGCGGGCCACGCGCTGCTCTTTTCCGGTAGCTGGGTCATGCCGCAGAGCCAAGCACGCGCGCGCGGTTTGAGGCAAGCGCGAGTCGCGGATCAGTAGAACGTTCCCACCGCAGCATCGGCGTAGCCGCGTAACATAAAGTCCAAAAACCGCTTCAACATGGCCTCGCCCTCCTATGAAGCGAGGTTAGGCGCGGCGACGCCGGGGCGATGTGACCTTGGTCTCAGTACGCGGGCGCGAGATCGACAATTTCGATTTCGGCGCTGACGTTGCCATTGAACTCGTTGCGTTTGAGGCGGACGGCTGCGTGATAGACGCCTTCGCGCTTCAGCAGCGCCTCACCGATCGGGCTTTTCATGGCGCGGAAGGCGATGCCGCCGATGCGCGCGCCGCGGGCGTCTTCGAGCGTGAAGCGCACGTGCTCTTCTTTGACCAGCTTTGAGTACGAGACCCGTACATCCGGGAGCGCAAACACGGGCTCAGGGTGTCCCTGCCCGTATGGGCCGATGCGATCGATGGCGTCGATAAGTCCGAGATCCATGGCGCCCACCGCGCCGGCAGCGTCGATCGAGAGCGCCCAGGTTTCGCCCGCTGAGGCCTGAATTTCATCGGCGAGCCGATCGGAGAGAAAATCCTTTAGCGCTTCGACTTTGTCCCATTCCACCGTAAGACCCGCCGCCGCGGCGTGACCGCCGCCATTGATCAGGAGCCCGGCTTCTTTCGCTGCGGCCACTGCCGCACCGAGATTGACACCCGGCGTGGATCGGCCGGACCCTTTCGCTGGTTCGTGTTCGGTCACGCCCCCCAGCACGATGGTCGGCTTCATCAAGCGGTCCTTCAGGCGGCCCGCGGCGATACCGATGACACCTGGGTGCCAGCGATGCGAGCCGACGATGACCACATTGCGCTTTTCTGCCTCCGCAAGTGCCGCGGTCTCAGCTTCCGCCAGCATCTCCGCTTCGCGTGCGCGGCGCTCGGCGTTCAATGCTTCCAACGTGGCGGCGAGTTCGCGCGCTTCTTCAGCGTCCTCCGTCGAGAGCAAACGCGTCGCCAGCGACGCGTCACCGACACGGCCGCCGGCATTGATGCGCGGGCCAAGTACGAAGCCGAAATCATAGACGGACGCCGCGCCGCGACGGCCCGCGCTTTCACCTAATGCGACAAGACCAATGTTCTTGCCGTTGCGCAGCACTTTCAGTCCTTGCGCGACGATGGCGCGATTGAAGCCGGTGAGCGGTGCGACATCACAGACCGTGCCGATCGCGGCGAGGTCGAGTGTGTGCATCAAGTCAGGCAAATGATTTGCGCCTGGCGAGCCGCGTTTGCGCGCTTCGCGGTTCACCGCGGCGAGCGTCACCAGCACGACGCCAGCGGCGGTGAGATGGCCCTGGCCGGAGGTGTCGTCCATGCGGTTGGGGTTCACCACCGCCGCCGCCTTCGGCGGTTCGTGCGCCATCAAATGATGGTCAAGCACAATGACGTCGAGCCCCATCTCGGCAGCGGCGTTGAGCGGGCCCTCAGCGGCGGCGCCGCAGTCGACGGTGATGACGAGTTCAACTCCGTCGGCTTTCAAACGTTCGAACGCCAGCGCCGAGGGGCCGTACCCCTCCTTCATGCGGTCCGGCACATAGATTTTCAGTTCGCGCCCACGGGCGCGAAAGTAGCGCACCAGCTGCGCGGCTGATGATCCGCCGTCGACGTCGTAGTCGGCGAGCACCGCTGTGGGTTTGCCGCTGACGATGGCGTCCTCGATCAGCGACGCGGCCTTGTCCATGTCCTGAAAGTCGGAGGGGTTCGGAAACAGCGCCTTTAGTGTCGGCTCAAGAAAAGTTTGCGCGTCGTCCAGAGAAACCCCGCGGGACGCCAGCAAGCGCGCAGCGATTTCCGGCAAACCAAAGCGCCGGCGGAAGGCTTCGGTGAGTCCATCGTCGCCACTGCGCGCGCGCCAGCGGCGGCCTGTGAGCGAGCGCGTTACGCCCAGGAATGCGGCGTCTGGGGATAGTTTTGCGGCTGGAGCGGCCATCTGACCTGCGTAAGGTGATTCTGGGCCGATCGTGGGCGCTCAGAACATGCTGTAGCCGCCGTCGAGCACGATGTGGTCGCCGTTGTGGAAGGTGCTGGCGTCGCTGGCGAGATAAACGGCGATGCCGGCGAACTCCTCCGGCTTGCCCCAGCGCCGCATTGGCACCCGGCTGATGACGCTCTGCGTGAACTTTTCGCTGCCTTGGGCTGTCGCTGTCATGTCGCTTTCGACCCAGCCGGGGAGAATGGCGTTGGCGCGGATGCCGTAACGCGCGAACTCGACGGCGATGCCGTTGGTGATGCCAAGGACGGCATTCTTGGAGAGCGCATAGTCCTCGTTGCGCGGGCCGCCAAAACGCGAAACCATGCTGGAGATGATGACGATGGAGCCGCCTGGGTCGCCGGCTTCGGCGCGCGCCTGCATGTGCCGACAGGCTTCGCGGGCGGTGTAGAGTACACCGTCGACATTGACGGACATCAGCTTGCGATACGCCTCGCCGCCGACATCGAGGAAAGATCGCCAGCGATTGGCCATGCCGGCATTGGCGATGCAGCAATCAACGCGGCCCATTTCGGCAACGGCGGCCTTCATGCCGTCGATCACTGCTTGCTCGCTGCCGACGTCGACGATGCGCGTGTTGATCTTCACGCCGTACTTGGAGAGCCGTTCCTTGGCGCGCGCGTTCTTCTCGGCGTTGGTGCCCCAGATTTCGACGCCGGCGCCGGCTTGCGCGAGCCCCTCCGCCATGCCGAGGCCGATGCCGCCATTGCCGCCGGTAACGACCGCGACTTTGCCGGTGAGATCGAAGGGCTTGAACATGAAGGGCTCCCGATAAGGTCGCCGCAGCTTGCAGCCATCAGCGGCTAGAATGCAAATTCCGCAGAGGCATGGGCGACGAGATCGCCGGCTGGATTGGTGACACGGGCTTCCGCAAATGCGGTGGCCTTGCCAAAGCGCAGCACCCTCACCTCGACGCGAAAACTCTCCGCCGCCGCGGGCCGCAGGAAATGCGTGTGCTGATAGACGGTGCCTTTGGTCGGGCGCTCCGTGGTCATCATCGCCATCGAGACGACCGTGTCGATGGCCGACATGATTGCTTGGCCGCAAACGATAGCGCCGGCGAATTGCAGTTCCGGCTCGGCCGGAAGCGTCGCCGCGACGAAGCCGTCGCGCACCTCGAAATCGCATAGGCCCAGCTGCTTCACCCAAGGTGCAAACAGCTCGTCATGCGCCACTTGCGCGTTTGCCTGCGTGACGTGCAGCACCGGCGGCATCAGACGGGCCGCTTGACCTTCAATTCGGCCACCGTCCGCGTCGCGGAATTCATCACCAGCGTATGAGTGTGGGCAAAGCCCTTGTGGATGTGCACGCCTTCCAACAGCGCGCCATTGGTGACGCCGGCGGCGACAAACACCGCGTCCTTGGAAACAAGCTCGTTCAGCGTGTAGCGGCGCTTCAAATCAGTGACGCCGGCGCGGTCGGCGCGGGCGCGTTCGTCGTCGTTGCGGAACACGAGACGGCCTTGGAACTGGCCACCGACGCATTTAAGCGCTGCCGCCGCCAGCACGCCCTCCGGCGCACCGCCCGAGCCGACATACATATCGATGCCGGTTTCAGCCTTGGTCGTGTTGATCACACCCGCCACGTCGCCGTCGGTGATGAGGTGAACGCGCGCGCCGACCTTGCGCAGCAAGGCGATGATGGATTCGTGACGCGGCCGATCAAGTACGCAGACGCCAATATGAGTTGGATCGACGCCTTTGGCTTTCGCCAGCCGCTTGACGTTTTCATCGGCCGGCGCGTCGAGATCGACAACGCCTTCGTCGTAGCCTGGACCAACGGCGAGCTTATCCATGTAGGTATCCGGCGCATGCAACAATCCGCCGCGCGGCGCGAACGCAATTACCGCCAGCGCGTTGGCCATGGCTTTCGCCGTCAGCGTCGTGCCTTCAAGCGGATCGAGCGCGATATCGATCTCCGCACCCTGACCTGTGCCGACCTCCTCGCCGATATAGAGCATCGGCGCCTCATCGCGCTCGCCTTCACCGATGACGATACGGCCCTTCATCGGCATGGCGTTGAGCGCGGTGCGCATCGCGTCCACCGCGGCTTGATCAGCGGCTTTCTCGTCGCCACGGCCAACGAGCTTGGTAGAGGCTTGTGCAGCGGCGATGGCGACACGCGCGGCGGAAAAAGCAAAATCGTCGGTGAGGCTCATACGACCGTCATCCCCCTGATGCGGAAAGCTGTGTGCGCGTGCGGCTTAGTTCGGGCCGTGCGAATCGCGCGTTTGATCGATGGCGTTGTGCGCATCGTTGATAAAGGCATTCGGATCATCCGGCGGGCCTGGTTGGCTGCGCGGGTCGGCCCGCAGGGCTTGGCCGGCGGCCTCAACGTCAGCCTGCACGGCCGCCCAATGGGTCGGATCGGTTTCTGCATTGTTGCCACGCGGTACGTCGTGCAGGTTCGGATACGTGTCCTCAATCCCGCTCAGGCGTTGGGCCACCCAGGCCGGCTGGTTCTTGGGCGTGCTGGAGCAGCCGGCGGCGGCGAGCACGACGAGGACGAGGCCGATAGCGGCGATGCGCATGCCGAAATGATCCTGTGAGCCCCTCCGATTCAGGGCCTATTGGCCTAGCTATACCAGAGCCTACCTTTGCGCCACCACGCAGAGCCGCCTTACAATGCCAGTCAGGAGAATCCGATGACGGAAGCCGATAGCGGCGACGCCTCACCGGCGAATGCGGCGCCTGCGAAGGGGCCGCGGAAGCGCCGCGCCAAAGCGGCGAGCCCTGCGCAGAGCGAGGCTAAACCGGAGCCGAAACCGGCCGACACGAGGGCGGCGACGCCGCACACACCCGAGCCGCTGAACCAGCTGATCGTTGAGCAGACGTCGGAGAGCCTGGCGGCGCTCTCCGCCAATCTCACCCAGGCGATGACACGCGCCAACCAGGTGTTCTCAACCGCCTTCATGGAGCAGGCCAAGGAAGGCGCGAACTGGAAGCCCGATCCGCTCGGCGTGCAGGTGGCGCTGAATGAGTTGTGGTCGCATCTGGCGCAGCAGCCGGAAACGCTGCGCGAGGCTCATGCGCGATTGTGGGAGCGGTACGCCGATATTTGGCAGCGCCACACCACCTATATGCTCACGGGTCAGCTGCCGGACGACGGCTCATCGCGCGACAAGCGCTTCAAGGATCCTGAGTGGCGCTCCAATCCGGCGTTCTCGATGCTGCGCGAATCCTATCTCGCGACGGCGGCGTTCATCACCGATCTGGTCGAGCGCGCCGAAGGCGTCGACGATGCTGCCAAGCGCAAAGCCGCGTTTTTCATCAAGCAGGCGGTGGACGCGGCTTCGCCCTCGAACTTCCTGATGACGAACCCGGCCGCCTTGCGCGCGATGCTGGAGACGAAGGGCGAGAGCCTGCTGAAGGGCATCAACAATCTCGCGCAGGACATGCAGCGTGGCGGCGGCGCGATGCTGTCGATTTCGCAAACCGACATCGACGCTTTCAAAGTCGGCGAGAACATCGCCACCAGTCCCGGCAAGGTGGTTTTCCGAAACCGGCTCTTGGAATTGATCCAATACGCACCGGCGACCGAGACCGTGCATGAAACGCCGCTGCTGATTTTTCCGCCATGGATCAACAAATTCTACATTCTCGATCTGCAGCCGAAAAACTCGATGATCCGCTGGCTCGTCAGCAAGGGCTACACGGTGTTCCTGGTGTCATGGGTCAATCCTGATGAGAGCTTGGCGGCGGCGACGTTCGAGGACTACATGCGCGAGGGCGTGTACGCCGCCGTAGCGGCGGCCAAGGAAGCGGCCGGCGTCGATCATGTCAACACGGTGGGCTACTGCATCGGCGGCACACTCTTGGCGGCGTCGCTAGCGCACATGGCCAAGAAGCACGACGACAGCATTTCCAGCGCCACCTTCTTCGCCGCGCAAGCCGATTTCAAATGTGCCGGCGACCTGCTGATTTTCACCGACAAGGACGCGCTCTGCTATCTCGAGGAGAAGATGGACGAACATGGCGGTGTCTTGGACGCACAGACCATGGCCGACACCTTCAACTCATTGCGCTCCAACGACCTGATTTGGAACTACGTCGTCGACAATTACTACATGGGTAAGCACCCGCCGCCGTTCGATCTGCTCTATTGGAACGCCGATCAGACGCGCATGCCGAAGGCGCTGCACCTCTACTATTTGCGCAACTTCTACCGTGACAACGCCCTGAGCGAAGGCAAGCTCACCGCGCTGGGCGAGCATCTTTCACTGAAGGACGTGAAGATCCCGATCTTCATGCAATCCTCGAAGGAAGATCACATCGCACCCGCGCAGAGCGTCTATCGCAGCGCGCAGGCGTTTGGCGGTCCCGTCGAATATATGCTCGCGGGATCAGGTCACATCGCCGGAGTGATCAATCACCCTGATGCGAAGAAGTACCAGCACTGGATCAACACCAACTTCGCCGACACGCTGGAGAATTGGCAGGCGTTCGCGGTCGAGCGCCCAGGCTCCTGGTGGCCGCATTGGGATGAATGGCTGTCGAAACTCTCTGGCCCAGACGTACCCGCGCGGACGCCGGGCGAAGGGCCCCTCCCGGCGTTGGCGGACGCGCCGGGCACGTACGTCAAGGTGCGGTCGAACGACGCTTAGCGCTTAATGCGCGCGTCCACCTGCTTGCGGAACGCCGGCCCGTACGGCGGGCGGAACATGGCCAGGATGTCGTTGCCGGTTTGGCGATAGATCGCCTTCTCGTGGCTGAATTCGAGGAAGCCGCGGTGACCATGATAGGCGCCCATGCCTGACGGACCTACGCCGCCGAACGGCAGATCATCCATGGAGATATGGAAGATGACATCGTTGATGGTGACGCCGCCCGAATGCGTGTTCGAGAGCAGCGTTTCGCTCTCCTTCTCGTCCTCGCCGAAATAATAAAGCGCCAGCGGACGCGGCCGGGCGTTCACTTCCGCCACGGTCTGCTCAAACGAGTCATAAGTGCGCACCGGCAGCACGGGGCCAAAAATCTCTTCCTGCATCACCTGCATATCGTCTGTGGCGTTGAGGATGAGCGTCGGCGGGATTTTGCGGTGCTCCTGCTGCGAAAAATCCTCGTTGCCCGGATTGATCTCAACCACTTCCGCACCTTTCGCACGCGCGTCGCTAATCAGGTTCTTCACCCGATCAAAGTGACGCTGGTTGATCATCGCGGTGTAGTCCGGATTGTCCTTGATGGTCGGGTACATGGTCTTGGTGGCGGCGGTCGCGGCGTCCACGAACGACTTCAGATTTTCCTTCGGCGCCAGGACATAGTCCGGCGCCAGACAGATCTGCCCAGCGTTCATGGTCTTGCCGAACATCACGCGCGCTGCGGTCTTGGTAAGGTCTGCACCACGGCTGACGACCACCGGGCTTTTGCCGCCGAGTTCAAGCGTGACGGGCACGAGATTGTCCGCCGCCGCGCGCATGACATGGCGGCCGACGGAGGTCGCGCCCGTAAAGATGATGTGATCGAACGGCAGGCTCGCGAACGCGGCGCCGACGTCCGGGCCGCCCTGGATCACGGCGATTTCGTCGTCATCGAAATAGAGATCGAACATCCGCGCCAACAGCGCGGAGACGGTCGGCGTGAATTCGGACGGCTTCAACATGACGCGGTTGCCCGCGCCGAGCGCGCCGGCGATGGCGTCGAGCGCCAGCTGCACCGGGAAATTCCACGGCGAGATCACGCCCACGACGCCCTTCGGCTGGTACCGCACCTCGGCTTTGGCGCCGAACAGCGCCAGCGCCGCCGGCGTCACCTTGCGCTTCTGCGGCTTCATCCACTTTTCGAGATTATCGCGCGCCTGCTTCAGCGGTGCGATGGCGGCGGCCACGTCGGTGAAGCGGCTCATGTCCGGCGAGCGATTGCCGAAATCGGCGTTGAGAGCGGCGATGATGTCCTTCTCGTGCGTGACCAGCATGTCGATCGCGCGGTTCAGGCGGTCTTTGCGCGTGCGCGCGTCCGGCGGACCAAGCCGGATGTTGGCGCGCTTCTGCAGCTCCAGGATCGTCTGCATGTGCGCGCGCGTTTCCTCGATGGCGGGATCGACCGGCTTATTCATGGGACGCTCTCCGAACTCCAGTACGCGACATCTTACGAACCTACCGCTCCGTCAGCGCAACGAATTTTGTAGGTGCAATTCTAACGAATTAGACGCCGCCATTTACCACTCGTCCATATCCTGCCCCGTAGCGTCCGACGAGGGAACAGACTCGGCGGTTGGCGCGTGAACGAACAAGATTTTCTCTTGCAAGGTGCGGGCGGTTCGGCGGTCGGCCAAGAGACGCTCGACCTCATGCGCCTGCACGGCGTGGCGCCCACGAGCCAGAACTATGAAGTCTGGCTGGCTTATCGCCTCGGCCGTCACGCTGAGCTTCGGGAGGCCATCGACGCGCGCATTGGCGGCGGTGAGGCGTTCTCGCCGGAGTTCAACAAGGAAATCTACGAGCGATTCTTCACCGGGCTTGGCGCATCGGCGCAAATCCTGCTCGCCGGCGAAAAGATTGCCCGCGATCTCAATGAGGTCGTTTCTCTTTTGAAACAGACTGAAGAGAAGAGCGGCAATTACGGCAAGACGCTGGAAAGCGCCGCCACGGACCTGAACCGCGGCCTCGCGCCGGAGCAAATCCGGCAAATCGTTTCAAGTCTCGCAGCAGCCACGCTCGATATGGCCAATCACAATCAGCGCCTCACCAGCGAGTTACAGCGCTCGACAGGCGAGATCGACACGCTGCGCACCAGCCTTGAATCGGTGCGCATGGAATCGCTGACCGACAGCCTCACCGGCCTCTCGAACCGGCGGATGTTCGACGAGACGCTGCGCATGCGCATCGACGAAGCGCGGGCGCAACGCTCCGAGCTCTGCCTCGTTCTCTGCGACATCGACCACTTCAAGCGCTTCAATGACACCTGGGGCCACCATACAGGCGATCAGATCCTTCGTTTTCTAGCCAGCGCCATGCAGGCGCATTCGCGCCCGGATTACCTGGTCGCGCGCTACGGCGGTGAAGAATTCGCGATGATCTTGCCGCGCGTGCCCGCGCGCGTCGCGGCACAACTGGCCGAGACCGTGCGCGCCGCGATCCAGGCCAAGCGCTTGCGCCGCCGCTCCACCAACGAAGACCTGGGCCAAGTGACGGTGTCGATGGGCATCGCCCGTCTGCAGCCCGGCGACACGCCGCAAGGGCTGGTGGAACGCGCCGACGCGTGCCTCTACGCCTCCAAGCGCAACGGCCGCAATCAGATCACCACCGACGCCACGCCCGTGCTTTACGTCGCGTAGCGCTGCGGCGCCGCTAAGACACGCTTCACGCCGAAAATCGCTCTGCTAGGCTTTGCGCTTAAGAACGCGCGGAGCGAGGCACATGGCCAAAGCAAAATACGAGCAAGACGGCGCGCTGGCGATCATCAGCATGAATGATCCCGGGACACTGAACGCCGTCGACGAACAAATGGTGCGGGACTTGAGTGAGGCGTTCGCGCGGGCCTCGCAGGAGGCGCGCGCGGTCGTGTTCACCGGTGAAGGCCGCGGGTTTTGCTCCGGCGCCAATCTGGCAGGCGGCTCGCCGCCACCGGTTGATGCCGGCACCGGCAAGCCGGACCTCGGGCTCGTGCTGGAAAAGCGGCACAACCCGTTTGTGACGCAGCTCCGCAACTTGCCGATCCCGCTGATCACAGCGGTGAACGGCGCGGCTGCGGGCGTGGGCTGCTCCTACGCCCTGATGGGCGACATCATCGTCGCCGCCGAGAGCGCCTATTTCCTGCAAGCCTTCCGCCGCATCGGCCTCGTGCCTGATGGCGGCTCGACCTACCTGCTACCGCGCATGCTGACGCGCGCGCAAGCGATGGAAATGATGCTGCTGGGCGAGAAAATCTCCGCCGTGAAGGCGTTGGAATGGGGCCTGATCAATCGCGTCGTCCCGGACGGCGACCTGATGACGACGGCGCGTGCGCTTGGGCAGGACTTGGCCAATGGTCCCACCAAGGCGCTCGGCGCGATCCGCAAGCTGGCGTGGGCGTCGATCGACTCGTCGTGGGATGAGCAGCTCACCAACGAACGCAACGCGCAAAAGGAACGCGGCGGCTCGGCCGATTTCACCGAAGGCGTGACGGCGTTTCTGCAGAAACGCCCGGCGAAGTTTACCGGCGCCTGATATGAACCGCCCTCGTCGGCATCTTCGGCCCGCGCAACCTTCGACAGGCTCAGGGTGACGCTACTTTGAAAATTGCACCAGTGAGAGATGGCGTCAGCCTGAGCCTGTCGAAGGCCGACGCTTGCGCGAATGCCGGCGAGGGCGCCGGCGGCCCATAAGGACTAGCGCTTTGCTTTTTTCTTCGGCGCCGTCTTCTTGGTCTTCTTGGGTTTCGCCGCGGCCTTAGCCCTCGCCAGCGCAAATGCTTTGCGGCCCCAACGCGCCGCCTCATCCGGATCATCCAGCGCGGCGTCAGGCAAGCGCCAGTAACCGAGATCGATGTTCTCGCCCTTGTGAGGGCCGCTTTGCGGAACCCAGATAAACGGCCCAGAGCCTTCGGCGCGTAGCTCGGTTTGCATCGCCTCGTCGCCTTTGGCGCGGATGTGGATGGTGTCCTCCGCCAATAACCCGAACATCAAGCCATCGCGAAATACGCCCGCGCCGCCGAACATGCGGCGGATCTGTACCGGCCCCATGCCGGCGAACAGCTCCTTCACGAAGTCGTGGAAGCTGTCGTCGGTCGCCATGGCGTTATGCTTCGAGATTCGCAGGCACGATGGTGACGCTCTCGCCGCACCCGCAGGCGTCGGTCTGGTTGGGATTGCGGAAGACAAACTTGGACGCCAGCCGCGTCGTCTCGTGATCGATCACCGAGCCGAGCAGAAACATCACTGCGTCCGCCTTCACCAGGATGCGCACGTCGTGATCCTCGACCAGTTCATCGAACGGCTCGGGCGCGTCGGCATAGTCGAGCATGTATTCCATGCCGGCGCAGCCGCCGTTCACCACGCCAACCCGCAAATATGGCTTCGAGGACGCGGCCATGATCTCCTTCACGCGCGCCGCGGCGGCGTCGGTCAGGGTCACGATCTTGGGGCGCGGGCGGCGGGTCATGGCGCTAATATAGGCTCACAGCATGTTGAGTTCGAGTTTGGCCTCGTCGCTCATACGCGCCGGTGTCCACGGCGGGTCGAACACCAGGTTCACACGGGCGGATTTCACGCCTGGCACCTTGCGGGCGGCGACTTCGACCCATTGCGGCATCTCGCCCGCAACCGGGCAGCCCGGCGCGGTCAGAGTCATTTCGATATCGACGTTGCCGTCGTCATCGATGTCGACCTTGTAGATGAGGCCGAGCTCGTAGATGTCGACCGGAATTTCCGGATCGAACACGGTTTTAAACTGCGCCACCAGATCGTCGGTGATGCGGTCCAGCTCGGCCTGCGGCAGCTTCGAAGGAGGTGTGGCGCCATCCATGGTCGTTCAGCTCAATAGTTTGTGCGCTTTGTGCAGCGCTTCAACCAAGGTCTCGACTTCGTCGAGACGATTGTAACAGGCAAAACTCGCGCGCGCGGTGGCAGTGACGCCGAGGCGCTGCATCAGTGGCTGCGCGCAATGATGGCCGGCGCGGATGGCTACGCCCTGACGATCCAGGATCTGGGCGACGTCGTGGGGATGCGCGCCCGCCATCGAAAAGGCAATGATCGCTGCTTTGTCCTTCGCGCGTCCGTGGACCGTGATCCAATTCAGCTGGCCGAGCGCGTCGAGCGTCGCATCACGCAGCGTAGCCTCGTGTGCCTCCAGCGCGGCGCGATCTTGCGACGTCACCCAATCGATTGCGGCGCCGAGGCCAATGGCTTCGATGATGGGCGGCGTGCCGGCTTCGAAGCGATGCGGTGGTTCGTTATAGGTGACCCGCCCCTGCTCCACGAGGTCGATCATCTCGCCGCCGCCTTCGAACGGCGGCAACGCCGCCAATCGCTCCGCCTTCCCGTACAGCACGCCGATGCCGGTGGGGCCGTAAAGCTTGTGGCCGGTGAAGGCATAGAAATCGACATCGATCGCCTGCACGTCAACGCCACCGTGCACGACAGCTTGGCAACCGTCCATCAGCACCGGCACGCCTTTGGCATGCGCCACCTTGACGATTTCGGCCGCCGGCGTGCGGGCGCCGAGCACGTTGGACATATGGCTGATGGCGACAATCTTGGTACGCGGCCCTATCAGCGCATCGACCGCAGCCACATCGATTTCGCCGTCGTCGTTGATGTCGAGCCACTTCAGCACCGCGCCTTTGCGCTCGCGTAGGAAGTGCCATGGCACGATGTTGGAGTGATGCTCCATTACTGAGAGCACGATCTCATCGCCCGGCTTGACGTCTATGCCGGCGGCGACAGTGTTGATGGCTTCGGTGCCGCCCTTGGTGAACACGACGCTTTGTGGCGTGGGGGCGTTGATGAAACGCGCCACTTTATCCCGCGCGCCTTCAAACGCCGCCGTGGTCTCGTTGGCAAGGGCATGCAAGCCACGGTGCACGTTTGCGTAAGAGCCACGCATAACCGCCGCCACCGCGTCGATGACGGCTTCGGGTTTCTGCGCGCTGGCGGCGTTGTCGAGATAGACAAGCGGCTTATCGTTCACCTGCCGCGACAGAATCGGAAATTGCGCACGCAGCCCATCGACGTCGAACGGCCGCTTGATGATGGGCGCGTTCATGCCGCAACCCGTAGCCAGGCGCGGATCCGCGCCAGGAGTTCATCGTTGATCTCTTGTGACAGGTCATGCGGGATGGCTTCGGCGAGGAATGCTTCGATCAGCAGGCCACGCGCTTGCATCTCCGACACGCCACGCGATCGGAGGTAGAACAGCGCACTTTCGTCAAGGCCGCCCGCGGTGTTGCCGTGCGCGCATTGGACGTCGTCGGCGTGGATCAGCAATTCGGGCTTGGCGAAGATCTCGGCGCCGTCTTCCAGCAGCATACCGTGATGATATTGGCGCGCGTCAGTCTTCTGCGCGCCATGGGCGACGACGATCTTGCCCTGAAACACGCCGCGTCCTCCCTTCTTGGCGACGCCTTTGATGAGTTGGCGCGTTTGGCCGCCGCCAACCTTATGTTCGATGACCGATGTCAGATCGGCATGACGGCCGGCGCCGCACAGGTACACGCCGTTGAGTTCGACGTCCGCCGCCTCCCCCTCAATCGAGACGTGCGTCTCGATGCGAGAGAGCTTGGCGCCTTCGGCGAGTACGAATTGCTTGAGCTTTGCGCGGGCGCTGAGGCGCACACGCGCCATGGCGAGCGGCGTTGCTCCACCGGACTGGATAACGATCCGCGTTAACGAGGCGCCCTCGCCGAGCGTGAAATCGAAGGACCGCGCATCAAGGTAGCGATCGTCGTCCATGCGTTCGACGAACACGCGACTTTCGCCTGCCGGAATGCTCATGCGCTGGGTGCCCGGCGCAAGGCGCTCAATGATGTCGCGCCCCTCGCGCAACACGTGCGGCTCAGCGCCGATAGCTTGGCGCAGATCGGAATACTTCCACGCCTCGACACGGCGATTGGGGAGTTCGGCCGCGATCACGCCGCCCTCAGATATTTGTCGTAACCCTCGCGCTCCAATTCGAGTGCGAGTTGAGGGCCACCGCTAGCGACGATGCGGCCGCGCGCAAGCACGTGCACGCGATCAGGTTTGATGTAGTCGAGCAGCCGCTGGTAGTGCGTGATCACCAGCATCGCGCGATCAGGGCCGCGCAAGGCGTTGACGTTGTCAGCGACGATGCGGAGTGCATCGATGTCTAGGCCTGAGTCAGTTTCGTCAAGAATGGCGAAGCGTGGTTGCAGCACCGCCATTTGCAGCGCTTCGAAGCGCTTCTTCTCG
>DASZWS010000096.1:0-25104 GCA_035546515.1 Vitreimonas sp.
AATCGCATTGCACCGCTTCGTCCATGTAGTGCGTTGAAACCAGCGTTGTCACGCCCTGGCTCGCGTATTTGCGGATCTGATCCCAGAAATCGCGCCGTGCTTTGGGATCGACCCCGGCGGTGGGTTCATCAAGCAACAAGAGCTGCGGCTCGTGGATCATGCACGCGGCCAGCGCGAGGCGTTGCTTCCAGCCGCCGGAAAGTTTCCCAGCGACTTGGTTTTGACGCTCGGCGAGGCCCAGATCCTCCAGCGCTTTGTCGACGCGTTCTTTCCGTCGGTCGAGCGCGTAGAGGCGGGCGATGAAATCGAGGTTTTCGCGGATCGATAAATCCTCATAGAGCGAGAATTTCTGCGTCATGTAGCCGACGCGCTCTTTGATCTTGAGGCTTTCGTTCAGGACGTCGAAGCCTAGCACCTTGCCTTCACCGCTTTCCGGTTTGAGCAGACCGCAGACCATGCGGATGGTTGTGGTTTTGCCGGAGCCATTGGGGCCGAGGAAACCGTAGATGACGCCGCGCGGCACCTGCAGGTCGAAATTGTCGACAACTTTGCGGCCGCCGTAGCTTTTGGTGAGGCCGTGCACATTGATGACGATGTCGTCGCTCATGATGCGCGCCGCACGTCCACCGGCGCACCCGGGCGCACATCGCTCGCGGCGCCAATGCGTGCTTCGACCAGGAAGACAAGTTTCTCGCGCTGATCGAGTGAGTAGATCACCGGCGGCGTGAATTGCGGTTGGATGGCGACGAAGCTCACTTGCGCTTGCGTGTCGCGGCAGCCGTCGCAACGGATGATCACGCGAGTCCCAACCGGATATTGCGACAGCAGGCTTTCAGGAACGAAGAAGCGCACTTTCATATTGGCAGGCGGCAACAGCGCGATGATCGGCGCCCCCGCGGCGACAACCTCTCCAGGACGATGAAAGATTTGCTCAACGGTCCCCGCCGCGGGGGCCGTGTTGCTGGTGTCGTTGACGCGGGTTTGCGCGAGGCCGGTCTGCGCCGCGGCGGCGCCGGTCTGGCGGCGGGCTTCAGCAAGCGCGGCGTTGGCGGCGTCGCGGGCGGCGCGATCGGCATCCAAGCGCGCACGGGGATAGAAGCCCTGGGCTTCCAGCGCCGCGCCACGCTGATAGTTGCGTTCAGCGAGAGTGGCGTTGGCTTCGGCCTGCTGCACAGCGTTCGCTGCAGCTGCTTGCGTGGCGCGCGCACTTTGCGCCTCATAGCCTAGTCGGTCCGGATCGATGCGGAAAACCGGCGTGCCTTGCGCAACCGTGTCCCCTTCCTTCACGAAGAGTTCGCCGACCACCCCTGCGTCCTGGCTGGCGAGATAGACGTAGTCGGCTTCGCCATAACCTTGCAGGACGTCGCTGCGGTGTTGGCCGCACGCCGCGAGCATGCACGCGAAAATCAGGACATGAACACGCTTCATGGGCGCTTCTCCAGCCCGTTCAGCAAGACGTCGAAATGCTGTTCGATCAGCTTCTGCGGATCGCTGAGAGCGCTTTCGCCTCTCAGCACGTGATGAAACATCGCTTCAAAGAAGATCGGCCCGATAAAAGCGCGCGAAGCGGCGCCGGGGTCGACTTCACGGATGGCGCCTTGCTTCATCGCCGACGTAAGCAACGCTTCAAGCGCGCCGCGCGCGGGCTCCACGACATGAGTGCGATAGAAATCTGCGATCTCGGGAAACCGCCCGGAGATCGAAACCACCAGGCGCGGCACGGCGAACGTGCGTGCGTCCTGCAGCTTCATGGCCGCGGCGCCCGCCATCATCCGCAGCGCCATCATCGGGTTGTCGGCGCTGTGCTCGGCAATGGTCCGCACCAGTCGCGCCAGCGGCGCGACCTTGGCGTCGATCAGGGCTTCGAGCAGAGCAATCTTGCTCGGAAAATAGAGATAGACTCCAGCCTTGGAGAGTCCGGCGCGCTTGGCGATGTCCTCCATACGCGCGGCGTCGAAGCCATTTTCCGTGAACTCGTCCAAGGCGGCCTCAAGGATTTCCTCCGGCCGAGCCTCGGCCCGCCGCTGCCAGCGGGCTTTTTGCGTGGAAATTGAAGCCTTTGAGGGCATTGTGAGAATATAACTGACCAGACAGTTATATTCAAGCGGTATTTTAGTCGCGATGCGAAGAGCTGAACGGGACGACCCGCCCCGGCCGCGCAGCGCGGCCCGATGGCGTGGGCTGCTGGGCGCGCGTTTCGCGCGCCTGGATACCTGCCGCTGCGGTGAAGCTGAGGTTGTACCGCTACCCGCCAGGATGGGCGGGCGAGTTTTGGTGACGCGCGCACCAACCAGGATTTCATTACTGCTGCTGCGAGGTCGACGCTCAACAAGTCAGTTGGAAAACTCCCAGTCCGAGGCCTATCCTTGCCGTGGGCGTATGTGGGGATTGAGCCTTGGCTGAGCTGGGCGAAGAAAGAACAATTAAACTCGTGTCGATCGTGGCGATCGACGTTGTCGGATTCTCGACAATGTCGGAGCGCGATCAGCGCAATACAGCGCGCAAGATCGAGGCCCTGCGCACGCGTATTGAAGGCGTCGCGTCATCAAATGGCGGGCGTCTGTTCAACACCGCGGGCGACGGCTTCATGCTTGAGTTCGGCTCGGCCGGCTCCGCACTCAGCGCCATACAGGACGTTCTCGACAAGCGCGCGAAGGGCGAGCCGAAAATCCGCGTCGGCGCCCACGTTGGCGATGTCGTCGTCACCGCCACCAACGATTTGTTGGGTCACGGCGTGAACATCGCCGCGCGGTTGCAGGCGTTGGCGGCGCCTGGCACGGCGCTGGTCTCGTCTGAATTTCGATCGATGGCGCGATCAAGTCCATCCGCAGCGTTTCAGGCCAAAGGCCGGCAGCCCTTGGAAAACATCGAGCAGAAGGTGCAGACCTTCGAAATTCTTTCGAGGCGTCAGAAATTCACGCGCATGTCGCGTCGCGTCGGTTATGGCGCCGCAGCCGTAGTAGTTGGCGCGCTGGCTGTATGGGCCAGCCCGATGGTGATCAGCGCCTATCAGCGTTACCAGGCAAGCGGGGGAAACATTTCGAGTGTTCTCTCGCCGGCGGCGCCGCACCAGGCCGCGGTGAACATGAACGGTCCGAGCGTCAGAGCGGCGGGCGACCCCACGAGCGCCGGAACGAGTGTTGCGCCCGCAACCGTAGTTGCGACCGCTGCGCCGGTGTTCACGCCCGGCCAGGTCATCCAAGACTGCACCAGTTGCCCCGAAGTGGTGGTGGCGCCGGGCGGGCTTTTCCAGATGGGTTCAGCGACAACCGAGGCCGGCCGCGGTCGCGATGAGGGCCCGCAGCACGAAGTCTCGATCACGCCGTTCGCTATCGGCAAATATGAAGTCACGTTCCAGCAGTGGGATGCGTGTCTAGCCGGGGGCGGCTGCAACGGCTTTTCGCCGCCCGACCATGGCTGGGGACGGGGCAATCATCCCGTCGTCGGCGTGTCGTGGAATGATGTGCAGGCCTATCTCGAGTGGCTCAACAAGCAGACCGACGGGCATCACTACCGGCTCGCGAGTGAAGCAGAGTGGGAGTACGCCGCGCGCGCGGGCGAAACCGGGGCGTTTGCCTTTCATCCGTATTTGACGACGGCGAAGGCGACATATCGCGTCGCGGCGACGACCGCGGTGGGTTCGCACGACGCCAACGCTTTCGGCTTGTACGACGCTTACGGCAACGTCGCTGAGTGGGTGCAGGATTGCTACGTGGCGAACTACACCGGCGCCCCGATCGACGGCAGCGCCGTGTCGCCAGAGCGCTGCACACGGCGTGTCTATCGCGGGGGCGCATACAGCGATCAGTCCGCGGCGCTGCGCAGTGCGGTGCGCAAATCGGCTCCACCGACGCTGCGCCTGCCGACGCTGGGTTTTCGCGTCGTACGCGATCTGAACTGAGACCCTGTCAAGCGTCCGCGCTGGGTTTGCGACCAATGAGGTGTGACCTCGGGCACAGCCAAGACATGCCCGTGGTCACACACTCCGCACTTGAAAGCCGTTCAGCGGCTACGGGGCGCGTCGCATGAGCGGTACTTTCATTCTGGCTCAGATCTCGGACACGCATGTCCGCGCCGACGATGGCGGCGCTGCCGCGAACCAGCTCAAGCGCGCGCTGGCGCAGGCCCAGGAATACGGTGCGCAGGCCATTCTACTCACCGGCGACCTCGTCAACGATGAGAAGCCGGAAGAATACGCGGTGCTTGCGGAAGCTATCGACCAGCCGCCGGCGCCGCTTTTCCTCATGCCCGGCAATCACGACGATCGTGGCCATCTGCGCGCCGCGTTCGGGGCGTCGCACAAATATTTGCCGAGCAAGGGCGCGCTTTCCTTCGCGGTCGAGGATTTTCCGGTTCGGATCGTGGCCGTTGACCCCACTGTTCCCGGTGAAACGCACGCAGACTTCACCAAGGATCAGGCGCGCTGGCTGCACAAGACCTTGGCGAAGCGACGCAAGCAGCCGACCATCGTGTCGCTGCATCACCCGCCGTTTCTGACACACGACCGCCTGTTCGATCACATTGGGCTGCGTAACGCGGACTTGTTCGCGCGCGTGATCTCCGGGCACAAACAGGTGTCACGCATCATTTGCGGACATCACCACCGCGTCGCCGTCGGCCAGGTAGCGCACGCCACCACGGTTGTCGCGCCCTCGACGTCCTGGGTTTATGGGCTGGCTGTACGCGATGGCCAGCCGATTGCCCCACGCACGGCCGAGCGGCCCGGCTGGATGCTGCACGCGTGGACCCCGCGCGACGGCTTCGCCAGTCACTTCATGGAACTTTGAACTTGTTCGAATTCTAGACGGCAAATTGGGCCGGATCTGCGGATCCGGCCCGTTTGCTGCGGTGGCGCCGTGGGCGGGGGGAGTGGATCGGCGCCGCAGATGAAACGAGCGGGTCCGCACCTGGTTCCGATGGAAGCGAAAATATTTTGGCGGTCCAGGCGAAGAAAGTTCCGTCGTCAATGGAGCGCGCCTGCCGGTACCGAGGGGGTTGTGGCGCCGGAGCGAAGTCGCCTCGACCGCACACCCGGCGCCACTGTCAGCATAGTACCAGCACACCGCCCCACTGACGCGCGCGAGGATGCGGAACCGCGCGCGTGACGGTCAAGTTAAAGCGTGATGTTGTACAAAATAAATTTTGCTCTTGCTTGCAGCAAAGCCACGCTTTTCGCCACAGCCGGATGATCTCTACTTAGGCGTGATTGACTGTGCAGAAGTTTCTGTATCTCGTGCGCGCGCCTCGACTGCGCAATCCAAGAAGCACAGGAAAAGCGCGAACATGAGAGACCATATCCGCTGCGGCGCCAGCTTTCAGGCGATCATGGCCGAATTCACGACGAAGCAAATCAGGGAGCTGAGGAAGGATTGCAGAAATTTAATCGCGTCGGCGCGGCTGTTGGAAAGCGCCGAGTATCGAGCCGGCGCGATCCCATTCGATAACGAAGATGGCTACGCGTTCATTTTGGAGCGTGTGGCTACCAGCCTCTGGAGCCTAGAGGTTGGGCAGCTCCCGCCCCATGCCGCCAAGGGCATGCGTGTACCCGCTGCGCGCCGCGAGCGCGAACGGCGGGAACGGAGGGAACAGAGAGAAAAGGCGATAGCAGCGCGGCCGCAGCGTGCGCGGCGTCCACGGCGGACGAGGCTCGAGCGGCTGCTCGTTGTCTCGTACAAACGCACGTTGCGTTCGGAAGTTGGACACAACCTGCGCAAACTCGCACCAGCGGTGGTTGCGGTACTCGCGGCGATGAACCTCTTTTGTCGCAACGTGATGTCTCAGGTGAACGCGGGTTTATGTTCGGTACAAGATAACCTCTTCTCGGCTCTGCGACGTACTCTGCGTTACGCCGAAAACTGTGAGCGTGAGGGGAGAATCGACACGACTCTTGATCTAAGCTCGGGCATGCGTTTGGAACGTCGTCTATTCAAAATAGGACGATTGGAAATTCCACTGAACACCTGGGCGCCGATCGATCCTGGTTTCGATCAGATTTGGGACATCTCCTTGTTCGGCGTCAGGTTGCTAGAAAGCGAGTGCTTATGAAGGCCGTGAAAGCGCAAAAGAAAAAGAAGAAGACTGAGCCGCGCGCGGCCAAAGCGCCGATGTTTTCGACATCTACAGCGCGCGCCAATTTCGCGCGCGCTCTGGGCATGGCTCACCGTGAAAACACGGTGGTGGCTTTCGACAGGTATGGGCGCCGCGTCGCGGCGCTCGTATCCATGAACGCGGTGCTGATGCTCGCGGGTAAGGGAGCGGAGGTGCCGCCGGCGATCCGCGACAAGATCGAGCGCATGTCGAAGGCGCTGGTCAGTGCGACCAGGGATCAGGACATGCCCGCGACCACCGCGCGCAAGAAAGCGCCGGCGCGCGGAACGCGCAAGTAAATTCCTTCAAGGCCTGCATCACGTCGCCACCCGCCTAAGGCGCGCTTGGCGAGTGGTTGAGGTTGCAGTAGGTGATGGCGCGCATGGCCGCGTCGTCAGCCCACAATTTCCACGCGATCCAGCCGATCCTGCGGGTGGAGGACATGGACCGCGCGCTCGGCTTTTATGTCGGCGTGCTGGGATTTTCCAACGCGCCCTGGGGCGACGGCGCGTTCACCAGCGTCACTCGTGACGAGGCCGGCCTCTATCTCTCACGCCAAAGTCAGGGCAAGGGCGAGGCCTGGGTCTGGATCGGCGTAGCCGACGTCGATGCGCTGCACGCGGAGCTGGTCGCCAAAGGCGTAGCGATACGCATGGCCCCAACCACCTATCCGCATGCGCGCGAAATGCATGTCGCCGACCCCGACGGCAATGTGCTTCGCTTTGGTTCCGATCCTGAACAGGAGCAGCAATGAAGACCCGTGCCGCCGTCGCATTCGAAGCCAAAAAGCCGCTGGAAATCGTCGAGCTGGACCTTGAAGGGCCAAAGGCAGGCGAGGTGCTGGTTGAGATCAAGGCGACCGGCATCTGCCACACCGACGCCTACACGCTCGACGGGCTCGATAGTGAAGGCATCTTTCCAAGCATTCTCGGCCACGAAGGCGCAGGCATCGTGCGTGAGGTCGGCGCCGGCGTGACGAGCGTAGCGGCGGGCGATCACGTCATTCCGCTCTACACGCCGGAATGCCGCCAATGCAAAAGCTGCCTTTCGCGCAAAACCAACCTCTGCACCGCCGTCCGCGCTACCCAAGGCAAAGGCCTGATGCCGGACGGCACCTCGCGCTTTTCCTACAAAGGTAAGGCGGTCGCCCACTACATGGGCTGCTCGACGTTTTCGAACTTCACCGTGCTGCCGGAAATCGCCGTGGCGAAGATTCGCAAGGACGCGCCGTTCGAGACCTCTTGTTACATCGGCTGCGGTGTGACGACTGGCGTGGGTGCGGTGGTGAACACCGCGAAGGTTGAGCCAGGCGCCAATTGCATCGTGTTCGGCCTGGGCGGCATCGGCCTGAATGTCATTCAAGGTTTGAAGCTGGTCGGCGCCAACATGATCGTCGGCGTCGACATCAATCACGCGCGCGAGGAGTGGGGACGCAAGTTCGGCATGACGCACTTCGTCAATCCGAAGTTTGTAAGCGGCGACCTGGTCCCGCATCTGGTCGAGCTCACCGGCGGTGGGGCTGACTACACGTTCGACGCCACCGGCAACACCACGGTGATGCGGCAGGCTTTGGAAGCCTGCCATCGTGGTTGGGGTGAGAGCATCATCATCGGCGTGGCCGAGGCCGGAAAGGAAATCGCCACGCGGCCGTTCCAACTGGTGACGGGCCGGGTCTGGAAAGGCACCGCATTCGGTGGCGCGCGCGGCCGCACCGACGTGCCGACCATCGTCGATTGGTACATGGACAAAAAAATCCAGATCGACCCGATGATCACTCATAAGCTGCCGCTCGAGCGCATCAACGAAGCGTTCGACCTGATGCACGCGGGCGAGAGTATTCGTAGTGTGGTGGTGTATTGATGTGGTACGCGCGGCCAGTCTTGCACGTCGCGGACACCGCGCGAGCCGCCGCGTTCTATCGCGACAAGCTCGGCTTCACGGAAGCGTGGCATCACACGCAGGGTGGGACAACCTTGGTGGTGCAGGTCGAGCGCGATGGCTGCGAACTCATCCTCTCCCAGCAATGGCGGGAGAAAGTTGGCAAAGGCATGTTGTTCATCTCGTTGACCCAAGCAGGGTTCGCTGCATTGCCGGGGGATTGTGAACGAAACGGTATCGATCTGCAGAAGGGGTGGTGGGGCTACCGCTGCTTGATCGTCAGCGATCCTGACGGCAATCGGCTTTTCTTTCCGGCCCCGGACGATGGGGGCGAGCCGGAGGACCAAGAAGAATGACTGACTGGAAACTCCCTTGGGCCGCTGCTTGCATGTGCGGCCGCGTGCAGATGCGCATCACGCAGGCGCCGCTGGTGGCGATGGCGTGTCACTGTCGCGGCTGTCAGCGGCTGACGAGTGGGCCGTATTCACTGACGCTGATGTTGCCGGTCGCGGGCCTCGAGGTGGAAGGCGAGACCGAGCTCGGTGGACTGCACCGCGAGCAAAGCCGCCATCACTTCTGCACGTATTGCAAAAACTGGCTCTACACCGATGGCTTCGCCAGCGGCCAGTTCGTGAACTTCCGTCCGACCATGCTTGAACATGCAAGCTGGGTCGTGCCGTTCATCGAGTCGTACGTGGGCGAGAAGCTGCCGGGCGTCGTCAGCGGCGCCAAGCATGCGTACCCACAATTTCCGCCGCCGGAAGATTATCCAAAGCTCATCGAAGCGTTTGCGCGCGACGGCGCCCGACCGTCCTAGCTGCGCTGACGGCGGATGAGGCGGCGGTCGCGTCGAGGTCCCGTGCCGAAGCTCATCGGATCAGGCCCGTGAAGCTGACGGCGGAAATAGTTGGAGCCGACCGCCACCAAGGTGGCGACGACGCCGAAGCCAAACAGCGAAAGAGCGCGAATGATCCCCGACAGCCGGGCGGTGTCGAAGAAGAACACTTTCAGCCCCGTGATGGCGAGGATTGCGACGCCGGCCCACCAGAGCACGTGGTCGTTGCGCCAGGTGCCAATGGCGAACGCGCAGCCTCCGAACAAGGCCCATGCAGCAGAATAGCTCCACATCTCGAGGTCCGACGTGGGCGCGAGCGCCAGATTTGCGCCATGGAACGTGCTGCGCACTAAGAGCGTGAGCCCCACCATTAGGTGTCCGAGCACCAGCACGGTGACGGCGGGCTTCAGCAACCGGTCGAAAAACGGATGCGGGACATGGCGCGCGTAGAACGTTAGCACCGCTGCGATTGGATAGGCGGCAAGCGCAAGCGGCAGCGTCGTTGAGGTCAGCACGGTCGCGCCGCCCCACCACGGATTGAAGAAGGACCAGAGTCCGAGCGCGGCAAATAGCATCGCCGGCCAGATTGCGACCGACCAGATTGCTTCAAGATCGAACAGGTAGGGGCGCACGCTTTCGCGGCCCGGCGCGCGCGTGGTTATGGCTGATGCGGCGAGAATGAAGACGAGCGGCCACAGGCTGTGTGCAAAGCCCTCAAGCTGCACGAATGGCGCGTGCTCATCCATGCCGCCGCCATGATAGATCCAGCGGATGGCGCTGTGACCGAAGCTCAGGGCAAACATCGCCGCGCAGGCGGCAGCGGCGAAGCGCGTCGCGTCGACGCCGCGGCCGCGCGAGAGGGCGCGCCCCAAGCCAAGGGATAGCGTAGCGGCCCACGCTTGCGCCACGACGCCAAGGCCGGTGGACAGAGAGTCGGAGGCGTACGCCTCCTGTGCGCCCCACCAAGGATGGCGGCTCACGAGCAACATCAGCACTGCGAAGATCATGGCCGCCCAGGCGATCGCGCTGGCGCTCCGTTGCAGATCGCGCGTGAAGGGGCGCGCTTCGGTGAGTGCGCGTACGCGCGGGATGGCGGCCACGAGCAGCGCAAACGCCAGCGCCAAAACGCCGTAGCAGGCGGCTTCAAACACGCCGACAGAGGCGCTCGCCATTGCGCTTGGATGAAACGCGCGGCGCAACTCAAGCGCCGCCCATAGCACCATGAATACCCCGCCGGTGGCGGCGTAAACGCGCGCCAAGATCTTGTCCGATCCATACAGCCGATTGGCGGCCGCGAGGGCGAGTGTGGCTGGCGCGGCGAAACCGAGTAGCAAGCCGTTGAACAGTGGCGGGCCTTCAATATGCGCGGGCGCACCGCCCCACCATGGATTTTCCGTGAGCCCAAGCGCAAGAAATCCATAAAGAAGTCCGAGCGACATCAGCGCGTGCCCGCGCCAGCGCACAATCGCGCCGGTGGTTTGGCCCGGACGCGGCAAAGCGATGTGGCCGGCGGTGACCAGCGCGAACACCCGCAGTGCGGTTTCGGAAAAATCGTCAAGATGTGCGCCCGCGCCCCCGACGGCGACCCAGCGCAGCAGCAAGAATACGCCGATGAGCAAGGTGATCAGCGAGGCAGAGGAGAGTGTCTCTTCGGTCGGTCCGTTCGGCGTCCGGCGGGCGATGGCGCCGCTGCCGGCGAACAGAGCGGCCGCAGCGGCGGCCAGATAGAGCAGCGCGCGCCACAAGGGCAGCGCCCCCTGCAGAGTGGCGTCGACGAATTCTGACGAGAGTGCGTGTGCGATGGAGATGGCGGCCGCCGCCAACGCCGCGAGCCGCAACGCGCGCCAGTTGAAGCGCGCAAACGCAGCGGCGAAGCCCAGGCTCAGAACGGCGTCGTCGACAACGCGCGCAACCGCGGGGAAGCCCGACTCGGCGCCGATCAAAGCCAACACTGCGGCGCCGCCGGCCCAAAAATCGACGGCGTTGTCCTTGCTGGGCTCGGCGATGTCGCGTGACGCGCGCCATGCAGCTGCGAACAGCAGTGCGCTGCCGGCGAACAGCGGCGCCCACGCTTGTACTGAATGCCAGTCCGCGCGGGTCGTCGCGGCCAGGAGCGTGAGCAGCCCTGCGCCGACGCTGCCTGCGCCGGCAACCAGCGCGCGGGTGGTGCGATGGGCGCGCGCGCCAAGCGCGGAGGCGGTCACGGTGAAGGCGGCGAACAGCAACGTGGGATAGGCGTCGATGCTGGCGACCAGGAGGTGCGCGCTTGTCGAAAGATAAATCGCAAAGCCAACAACCAAAGCGCCGATGGCGACGGCAATCGTCGCTGACGCAGCGACGCGCGTGCGCACCGCATACGCCGCTAACGCGACATGGAAGACAGCGATCAGCGCGGGTCCAGCAATGGGTGTCGCATCGGCCGCGGTAACCGCGATCCAGGCCCAAAGCATCAGCACGCTGCTGATGCAGATTGCAACACTCGGCGCGAATTGGCGCGCCTGCGACCAGCGCAACGAGGAGGTCGGTTCTTCAGGTAGCGCAGGGCGTAGCGACAGTGCGACGCCGCCCAGGCTGGCGAGGCTGATCAGCGCGAGTGCGCGGCCCAGTTCGTTGAAGCTGATCGCAGCGGCGAACCAGAAATACAAGCCCGCCAATGTGGCGACGCCCGCCCAGGACCAGCGGCGCAAGTAACTAAGCGCGTAGCCGGCGATGCCGACAGCAAGCACGTAGAGCGTGATGGCGAGCGGCGGCCACATGTTCATGCTGGTTAGCGGTGGCGCAAAGAACGCGGCGACGATCGCGAGGATGCCGAGCGCCTCACCATGCACGAGTGAGAGGCCGAGCAGGATCGCCGCGCATAGGGTGAGCAAGGCAGCTGCGGCGGGCGCGTCGACATAATGATAGAGGCCGTGCGTCGCCCAGGCTGTCGCGTAGAAGGTCGCAGCACCCGCACCAGCGAGCAGAGCAGCCACCAATTTGTTGCGCGCTTGGCGCCGCGCCCACTCGCTGGCGGCCAGCAGCGCGAGCCCCAGCACCACGGCGCAAATCAGCCGTATGCCGGGCGTGAACCAGTTTTGCTGTGTCGCGTAGGAGACGAGATAGATGCCAGCGAGCGCGAAGGCCCCGGCGCCTGCCCAGGCGAAGCCGTTTTCAGCAAGCCATTGTTCGAATTTGCGGTCGCGTTTCTTCGGTGTGACTTGTGGCGGCGCGGTTTCGGTCAACAGCAAGGACGCGTCAGCAGCGGCCGGCGCAGGCGAGGTGACAATCTCGGTCAGCAGCAGCGGCTCGCTCTCCGACGCCGGCGACGCCGACGCCGCAACTTGGTCGTTCGATACGTCTGGAATGGGCGTGTCGAGCAGCAATGGTTCGTCGAACGCGGTCGCCTCGGGCACGTAGGTCGCTGAAACGGGAGCAGTTTCGGAAGCGCCAGTGGACGCCGAGACGGCAGAGGCCGCCACCCGCGCTGCTTCGACGCGCAGCTCGAGCGCGTTCACGCGCTCCAATAGTGCGCTGATGCGGCGCGATTGGCGCCACACCCAGGCGCCGAGGCCGATGACGATCAGCCAAAGCCAGTCCATTGCAACCCGCCCCCTCGCGGTTCAACAGGGCACGGTCCGGTCTCGTGTGCGGCCACGCAAGCTCTTGCGCCGCACAAGCCGTCGCTTTCCCCGCGAGGGAGAGTTTACACCCGCCATGGGCGTGTGTTCAAAGCGGTAATGACCTTCGTGATTGAACCGCCAGAGCAAATCAGCGTCGCCATCGTTGACGGCCGACGCTTTCCAGTACGGCGGATTTTCTGCGTCGGGCGAAATTACGCGGACCATGTGCGCGAAATGGGAAATGATCCCAAGAGCGAGCGGCCGATCTTTTTCACCAAGCCCGCCGATGCGGTAGTGGAGAGTGGCGCGACGATCGCGTACCCGCTGAACACCGCCAATTTGCATCACGAAATCGAACTGGTGGTCGCTATTGGCAAAGGCGGCGTAGAGATCGAAGCGCGCAACGCACCTGAGCACATCTGGGGTTATGGCGTCGGCGTCGATCTCACGCGCCGCGATCGGCAGAATGAAGCGAAGAAGGCGGGGCAGCCGTGGGATGTGGCGAAGGCGTTTGACCAGTCGGCGCCGATCAGCGCGCTGACGCCACGCGTGCAAGCAGGCGACGTGAGCAAGGGTCGCATCTGGCTCAGTGTAAACGGCGAAATGAAACAGAACGCCAATTTGAGTGAGATGATCTGGAGCGTGCCGGAAATCATCGCCGTGCTGTCCTCATCTTGGAGGCTGGCGCCGGGCGATCTGATTTTTACCGGCACACCGTCGGGCGTCGGACCCCTGAAGCCTGGCGACCAGGTGGCCGGCGGCATTGATGGGCTGAGCGAACTGCGCTTCAGCATTACCGCGCGCTAGAGTTTAAGTGTAGCGCTTCGAGGTGCGCTGATCGGCGACGTTTGGCGCGCGCTGGTCTGCGCCGTTGTAGCCAGTGATGCTGTCGGCGACGAAGGGATTGCTGGCGCGTTCGCGGCCGAAGGTCGAGACCGGTCCGTGACCGGGCACGAAAGCGATGTCTTCGCCAAGCGGCCAAAGTTTGCCGGTGATCGAGTCGATCAGCTGTTGATGATTGCCGCGCGGAAAATCGGTGCGGCCGATCGAGCCGGCGAACAGCACGTCGCCGACGAAGGCGATCTTCATTTCCTTGTTGTGAATGACGACGTGACCAGGCGTGTGCCCCGGCGTGTGCGAAACATTGAAGGTGACGCCTTCAAACTCGAGCGCCTCGCCGTCTTCGAGATAACGATCCGGTGTGACATTGCGGATGCCGCTGACACGGTAGCGCGTTGAGTCTTCCTCCGCGCGATCGAGCCAGAACTGATCGTCCTTGTGCGGGCCTTCGACTTTGACGCCCGTGCGCTCCCGTAGTTCCGCGGCGGCGCCCGCGTGATCGAAGTGGCCGTGTGTGAGCCAGATGCGCGTAAGCGTAAGGCCAAAGTGGTCGAGCGCCTGTATGAGGCGATCAATGTCGCCGCCGGGATCGACGAAGGCGGCACGTTTGGTTTCCGGATGCCAGATGAGCGAGCAATTCTGCTGCAGTGGCGTCACCGGCACGAGGCGAATTTGCAGCTTCGGTCCTTCCGACATCACGCCTCCAGCGCCAAAAGCGCGAACGTCGCCAGCCAGTGTTCGCCCATATAGTCGCCAGCGACGTGGGGCAGGCTGGCGGCAATGTGTTCGGCGGCGGCAGCACGGGCAAGTTCGGCGACAGCTTCGTCGTCCAGCGCTGACGCGATTGATCGCCAGCACCAGGCGCGAGAGAAATTAAGCCCGTCGAGGTGAGCGATTTTGCCGTCGCTGCGATCACTGACACGCGCGGGCGAGAAGAGACTTTGCGGGGCGCCCTCGCCGGCGTCCGGCAGGAAGCGCGCAAACCAAGCGCGGAACGCGTCTGCGCCCATGTAGCGGCGCATGCACTCGGCTTCCATCAGCGTGGGCGAGAGGAAATCGTCTTGGCTTGGCTCCCACGCCTGGGCGCCGGCGTCGCCGCCGTACCAGACGCATACCTTCTCGCGCATGAGCGCAAACAGCGCGGGGTCGCGCGGCTCTGCATAGTCGGCGGCGAGGCGAAGCGCGAAGGCCGTCGAAGAGTGTATGCCAGTTCGTACGGGGTAGGTAGAGATCGGCAGGAACGCGGCGAAACGTGCCGCAAACTTTTCTGCGAGCGGCTTTAGGGTGCGCGCGGCCCGCTGGCCGGCGCCGCCTGCGTGTTGATCGAGCTCGGCTTGCAGCGCCAGCAACCAGCCCCAGCCGTATGGCCGCTCGAAGCCGCGCGAGTAAGGCTGGTCAAGATAAGCGCATTCGGCCGCGACGTTGGTTTCGGTGATGCTGCCATTGAAGAGTGTGGCGATTGCGCCGGCGCTCGCAAGATCCGGATAGCGCCGCAGCACACGCGCGAGCAGCCAGTAGCCATGCACACAGGAGTGCCAATCGAAACTGCCGTAAAAGATGGGATGCGCGGCGCGTGGGCCGATAACATCGGCGGCGCTGCTGATCACGTGGTCCATCTTGTTTGGAAACTCACGCTGCACATGGGCGAGTGCGAGGCCGGCGAATTTTTCCGCGATGTCGGCTGTGAGTTTGGTCATAGGAAGGCCAGGACGCGCATAAGCACGATATTGACGACGAGCAAGACAAGCGCTGTGGGAATTTGCGCGCGGATGACGCCGTTCAGCGCCGCGTTGCGGTCTGGGAGTTCAAGCAGGTTTGCCGGCACCACGTTGAAGTTGGCGGCCATCGGCGTCATCAGCGTGCCGCAGAAGCCGGCGAGCATGCCGATAGCGCATACCGCTGTTGGATGTCCGCCAAACTGGTGCACGACGATGGGTAAGCCGATGGCGGCGGTCAGCACCGGAAACGCGGCGAAGGCGTTGCCCATAATGATGGTGAACAACGCCATGCCGATGCAGTAGGCGGCGACCGCGAGGGTCGGCGTGGTGAGCGGAATGTAAGCACTGACGATGTGGCCGACTTGGTCGCCCACGCCGTTCAGCAGAAACACCGCGCCCAGCGAGGCAAGCATCTGTGGGAGGATCGCTGCCCAGCCCACGGAATCAATAAGCCGCCGGCCCTCCTGCAACGGCGCCAGCAGCGGCGGCCGCAACCAAAGCATCAGCACACCCACCGCGATCACCGCGCCGAGGACGAGCGAAATGAGCGTTGCGCGTGACGCGTCAGGTTCGATCAGCAATGGTCCCCAACTCGTGTATTTTACGGCAAGCGTGCCAGCGAGCGCGACGGCGGGGATGATGAGCGCCGGCAGAAAGAGAGGATCGCCGCGCTTGATCGCGCTTTCGCGGCGTTGTTCGGGTGTTGTGGTTGCGGGCTTGCCTTGTCCAAGACCGATCGCTGCGACAACGACGAGGCCGAGCGCCAATACGCCGTTGCCAAGATCGCCAATGAGCGACCCGGCTAGGAAGCTGATCGCCAGCAACCCCCAGAATAGAAAGTTCATGACGCGCCGGGCGTTGTGGCGATCCAAGATGGAAAGAATAGCCACAGCGGCAAAGAAGAGACCGCCGATAATGTAGATGTGGTCGCGGGTGATCATGGCGCGGCCTTGCTCAGGCTACGTTTCAGTCGGCGATCCAGCAGCCACAGGCGAATGGAGTGAATAGCAAACGCTGCGATCGCCGTGGGGATGGCCCAACGCGAGAGATCCAGCGGTTCGACCTTGATGCCGCTTTGCTCGAGAAAGCCTTGGATCAACAGGATCGAGGCGATAGCGATGAATATGTCTTCGCCGAAAAACAGAGCGATGTTGTCGACGGCGGCGGCATGCGAGCGCACCAGATAGCGCTCACGATCGGGCAGAGCGCCGAACTTTGCTTCCACGGCGCCCTCGGCCATCGGCGCGATCAGCGGCCGCACCATTTGCGGATGCCCGCCGAGCGAGGTGAGGCCGAGTGCGGCGGTGAGCTGACGAATGATGAAATACACCCAAAGCAGCCGGCCCGCGGTCGCCGCTTTGATTCCGGAAACAACGATGCGCGCCCGTTCCTGCAGGCCGGCGCGCTCCAGCAAGCCGATGGCGGCGAGCACGAGCCAGACGACGCTGACGAAACGGTTGTCATTGAAGGCTTTGCCGAACGCTGCGAGCGTCACGAGCGCGGCGTGCCACATGGTTTGCAGATCGGCTTGCGGCGTCCAGGCCGCGGCGAGGCCGGTGGTAAGCGCCGCAGCCATCACCACCAGAAGCGGGTTGGCGCGGAGGATGAAGCCGAGCACCACGACGGCGATACCGAGCAGAACAAGCATTATGTGGCGCCCCCGAAGCCGCCGCCGCCCGGCGATTCAATGACGAACACGTCGCCGGGTTGGAGTTGAGCCTCACCAGTGGCGCCGAGCGTGACGATCTCGCCATTCGTGCGTTCGACGAAAGTTTTTCCGGGTTGCGCGGGCGCGCCGCCGGCAACGCCGAACGGCGCGGTCTTGCGCCGATTGGAGAGGATGGCGCCCGTCATCGGCGCCAGGAAGCGGACGCGGCGCGCAACGCCGTCGCCGCCACGATGCGCGCCGTCGCCGCCCGAATTGCGCCGCACAGAGAACGATTCAACCAGGACAGGGAAGCGCGACTCCAGAACTTCCGGATCGGTGAGGCGCGAATTGGTCATGTGCGTTTGTACGGCGGACGCGCCATCGAAGGTCGCGCCCGCGCCCGCGCCGCCGCAGACGGTTTCATAGTATTGGCGCTCATCGTCGCCAAAGGTGAAATTGTTCATGGTGCCTTGGCTGGCGGCGAGCACGCCGAGCGCACCATAAAGCGTGTCGACAACGATCTGGCTGGTTTCGACATTGCCGGCGACAACCGCGGCGCCGCGCTTCGGATTGAGGAGGCAGCCTTCCGGCACGACGATGTCTATGGGCTTGAGGCAGCCCTCGTTGAGCGGAATGACGTCGTCGACGAGGGTGCGAAACACGTAAAGTACGGCAGCGCGCGTGATGGCGAGCGGAGCGTTGAAGTTGGCGGCGTCTTGCGCGCTTGTGCCGGTGAAATCGACGCGCATGCGTCCAGCGGATTGATCCGGCGTGATCGTCACGCGCACGATCGCGCCGTTGTCCATCGGCGCCTCGAACGTACCAGGCTTGAGTCGCGCGATGACACGCTTGATCTGCGCTTCAGCGTTGTCTTGCACGTGCCCCATGTATGCGGTGACGCCGTCGCGGCCATAGTCAGCGACAAGGCGTTTCAGCTCATTACCGCCGCGCACACAGGCGGCGATTTGTGCTTTGAGATCGGCGATGTTGCGATCGATGTCGCGTGCGGGATGTGGCGCAGTGGCTAAGAGTGCGCGCGTTTCGGCTTCACGGAGATGGCCGTTTTCGACGAGCAGGAAATTTTCGATCAGCACGCCCTCATCTTCGATCGTGTGCGAATTGGGCGGCATCGAACCCGGGGTGATGCCGCCGATATCGGCGTGGTGGCCGCGTGCGGCGGTGAAGAAAGCGGGCTTGGTGTCACTGTCCAGCATGACCGGTGCGATGACGGTGATGTCGGGCAGGTGAGTGCCGCCCGCGTGCGGGGCGTTGAGCATGTAAATGTCGCCAGCGCGCATCGTATCGCCGCGGCGGCGGATGATTTCGCGCACGCTGTCGCTCATGGAGCCGAGGTGCACCGGGATGTGCGGCGCGTTGGCGACCAGACCGCCGGCGGAATCAAAGACGGCGCAGGAGAAGTCGAGGCGCTCTTTGATGTTCACGGATGATGCGGTGGTCTGCAGCGCCAGTCCCATCTCTTCGGCCACGCCCATAAATCGATTGTTGAACACTTCGAGCAGGATGGGATCGGCGCGCGTGCCGATGGCGTGGCGTTCGATGTTTGCGGTGCGCGTGAGGATGAGGTCGCCGCGCGCGGTCATGCGCGCGCGCCAACCGAAGTCGACAAAGGTGGTTGCGCCTTGCTCAAGGATGAGCGCGGGGCCGTCGATGCTGAAGCCGGGAGACAGCGCGGCGCGATGGAAAGCCGGAGCTTGGTGTGATGCGCCGTTTGTGCGCAGCGCGACCTTTCTTGGATCTGTTGGACCGCCGGCGTCCTTGCCGGCGGCGCTGACTACCCACTCATTGGTGACCGGTTGGGCCAAAACCGCCGGCGAGGACGCCGGCGGTCCAAGAACTGCTTCGGCGGAAAGCGAGGCGACAACAATCGCGCGATCTGGATCGGTGAAGCCAAAACGTTGGTGGTGAAGCGTTTCGAAGGCTTGCGACAGATTGGGTTCGGTGAGGGCAATGGGCAGTGTCGAATCTGCGCCCTCATACTTGAGGTTGGCGGTGATGGCGACGTGAGCGCTGCCGCGATTTTCGAGATGAGCGGCGGCGCGCTCCCCGAGCGCCGCGGCGCGTTTGTTCAGATCTGGGAGGTCGTTGAGTTTTTGTTCAACCGTTTCTTCCGCCACGGCGCGGACGTCGGCGAGGCCCATGCCCCAGGCGCTGAGCACGCCGGCGAGAGGATGCAGCAGGATAGTTTCGCAACCGACGGCGTCGGCGACGGCGCACGCGTGTTGACCGCCCGCACCACCGAAGGCGACGAGCGTGTATTCGGCGGGATTGTAGCCGCGTTGCAGCGAGATCTTCTTGATGGCGTCAGCCATGTGTTCGTTGGCGATACGCAGGAAGCCTTCCGCGGCTTCTTCTGGCGAGAGCGCGGCGCAGGTTTTGGCGTTCACTTCCGCGCAGAGTGCGGCGAAGGCTTTGGACACGGCGTCACGGTCGAGCGGTTGATCGCCGTTCGGGCCAAAGATAGCGGGGAAGAATTCCGGGCGAACGCGCCCCAGCAGCACGTTGCAATCGGTGACCGTGAGCGGGCCGCCGCGGCGATAGCAGGCGGGGCCGGGATCGGCGCCCGCGCTGTGCGGGCCGACGCGCAGGCGCGCGCCGTCGAAGAAGCAGATGGAGCCGCCGCCCGCGGCGACGGTGTGCACCGAGAGCATCGGTGCGGCGAGGCGCACGCCAGCGACGATGGTGTCGTTCGTGCGCTCAAAGGCGCCCGCGTAGTGCGAGACGTCCGTGGAGGTGCCGCCCATATCGAAGCCGAGCGCGTGATCGAAGCCGGCGCGCCGCGCGGCGGCGGCCATGCCAACAACGCCGCCGGCGGGTCCGGAGAGCACGGCGTCGCGCCCACGAAAGCTGGCGGCGTGCGCGAGGCCGCCATTGGATTGCATGAAGAAAAGACGTGCTTCTTCCCCCGCATGCGAGGGAGCGAAGCCTTCCGCAAATCCATCGACGTATGCGCGCAATACCGGCGACAGATAGGCGTCCGCAACGGTCGTATCTGTGCGCGGCACGTACTTGATGAGGCCGCTGATCTCGGAGCCGACGCTGATTTGCGTGAAGCCGATGTCGCGGGCGATGGTGGCGAGGCGTTGTTCGTGCGCGGGGTAGGCATAGCCGTGCAGGCAGGCGATGGCGGTAGCGCGGATGCCGTCGTCGTAAACGCTCTGCAACGCCGCGCGCGCGTGCGCTTCGTCGAGCGGGATCAGCACCTCGCCTTCGGCAGTGACGCGCTCGCGGACTTCGATGACCCGCTCGTGCAAGAGGTCCGGTTTGACGATGTTGAGCGCGAAGATTTGCGGCCGGGCCTGCACGCCGATCTCCAGCGCGTCGGCAAATCCCTGGGTCACCACCAGCGCCACGCGCGCGCCTTTGCGTTCGAGGAGCGCGTTGGTCGCCACGGTGGTGCCGAGCCGCACCTCGGCTACGTTGTCGAGCGTCGCGCCGTGATTGTTGAGAATGATTCTTATCGCTTCGAGCGCGGCATCGGCATAGCGCTCCGGATTCAGGGAAAGCAGCTTGTGCACGACCTCTTCGTCATTCGGTCCGCGGGCGACGACATCGGTGAAGGTGCCGCCGCGGTCAATCCAGAAGTGCCAGCCCGCGCTCATGTGGCCGCGACCATGTGAGCCGAACGCTGCGCGATCAAGCGCTTAACGGCGCTTGCACCGCAGGCGCGGCGGAGTAGTTTGGCGGCCCAAATCCAGGAGCGGCGCTTGAAGCCCACCGACATCCGCAATCCCGAGTACTTCCACAAGGTAGTCGATTGCCAATATGCGTGCCCCGCGCACACGCCGGTCCCTGAATATATCCGCCTCATTGCCGCGCAGCGCTACGCTGACGCGTACATGATCAATTGGGAATCGAACGTGTTTCCCGGCATCCTGGGGCGCACGTGCGATCGCCCGTGCGAGCCCGCCTGCCGTCGCGGACGCGTCGAGCCGGAACCGGTTGCAATCTGCCGCCTCAAGCGCGTCGCCGCCGACAATAAAGGCGAGGTGATCGAGCTGCTGCCGCATCCGGCGAAGACCAAGAACGGCAAGCGCGTCGCGTGTATCGGCGCGGGGCCTGCATCGCTCACGGTGGCGCGTGACCTGCTGCCGCTCGGGTACGAGGTCCACATCTTCGACAGCGACGCAAAAGCGGGCGGTATGATCCGCACGCAAATTCCGCGCTTCCGGCTGCCGGAGAGCGTGATCGACGAAGAGGTTGGTTTCATCACCCGGCTGGAGCCGGTGCTGCATTTGGGCGAGCGTATCGACTCGCTAAAAACATTCCTGGCGCAGGGGTGGGACGCCGTATTCGTCGGCACCGGTGCGCCGCGTGGGCGCGACTTGCAGCTGCCAGGCCAGAAAGAAGCCGGCGGCAATGTGCATATTGGCATCGACTGGCTGTCGAGCGTTTCGTTCGAGCACATCAACACGATCGGCAAGCGCGTGATCGTGCTCGGCGGCGGTAACACGGCGATGGATTGCTGCCGCACCTCGCGCCGCTTGGGCGGCGAAGACGTGAAGGTCATCGTGCGTTCAGGCTTCGATGAGATGAAGGCGAGCCCGTGGGAGAAGGAAGACGCTCAGCACGAAGGCATTCCAATCCTCAATTTTCTCAATCCGAAAGAATTCACGCACAAGGACGGCAAACTCACCGGCGTCACCTTCACCAAGATGAAATGGACCGAAGAGGGCGGAAAAAAGAAGCTCGTCACCTCGGGCGAGCCGGACGTGCACTATGAGTGCGATGATGTGCTGATGGCCGTTGGCCAGGAAAATGCGTTTCCGTGGATCGAGCGCGATCTCGGCATGCAGTTTGACAAGTGGGACATGCCGGTCGTCGACAGCGTGACAATGCAGTCGTCGATCCCGAACGTGTTCTTCGGCGGTGATGCGGCGTTCGGTCCGAAAAACATCATCTGGGCCGTGGCGCATGGCCACGACGCGGCGGTGTCGATCGATCTGTTCTTGAACGGCAAGGACGTAAAAGATCGGCTGCCGCCTGGCGTGTCGATGATGTCGACGAAAATGGGCATCCACGAGTGGAGCTACGACAACGACATCGCCAACGATCGCCGTTACAAAGTTCCGCTCGTCGATACCGAAACCGCGCTGCGCAATGTGAAGGTCGAGGTCGAAAAGGGCTTCGACCCGCTGCTCGGCTTCAAAGAAGCGCAACGCTGCTTAAACTGCGATGTTGAAACCGTCTTTACAGCTGACCTCTGCATCGAGTGCGATGCGTGCGTCGATATCTGCCCGATGGATTGCATAACGTTCACGGAGAACGGTGAAGAGACGCAACTGCGAGAACGTCTCAACGCTCCAGCCATGAACGTTACGCAAGATATTTATGTAGCCGACGGTCTGAAAACCGGGCGCATCATGGCCAAGGATGAAGACGTCTGTCTTCATTGCGGATTATGCGCCGAGCGCTGTCCAACCGGCGCGTGGGACATGCAGCAATTCTATCTGAAGATCGCCCATGCCGGCGGGCGCGATTGCAATGCGACGCCACCGGGTCGCGTTCCTATTCTCGCAAGCGCGAAATAGGCTTGTTCCCAAAAATCTGCGGAACCATTTGCCGCGCCTCGACTTGTGCGACTACCGGCCCCAGAACAGGGGCGCGGGGGTCGTACCTCTGTGCGCCCCCTCTTTCCACGGAAGGGCAAGCCTATGAAACTTACACTCGTTACCGCGCTGGCAGCGGCGATGGCGCTGAGCCAGATGACGATCTCGACGGCTTCTGCGCAAACCAATCATTTCCGCTCTGCAGCGCCGCAAGCGTTCTCACAGCAGGATCTGCAGAATTATGGCCTCAGCGCCGCTGACGCCAGCCAGGTCGCTCAGATGCAAGCGAAGGGCTATCATGTACAAGTGATGACGCCTGAAGAAGCGCATCGCGTGTATGGCGGCCAATGGAGCCAAGGCACCTGGATTGCGATCGGCGTGGTTGCGCTGATCGTCATCGCGGTCGCCGTCTCTAACTGATGCGACTAAAGGGCGGTTCAACGTTTGCGGTGTTGGCGCTCTGCCTCGGCGGCTGCGTCACGCATCCCACGCGGAGTATCGATGCATTTGCCGATCGCAGCGGCAACAACAGCTTCGAGATACTGAACCGCTCCTTCGCCAGTGATGGCTTGGTCCTGCCGGTCGTCCAAGACCGGCAGGATTCAGCTGCCTCCTGCGGCGCGCACGCGCTGGCGAGCGTGATCAACTATTGGACCCCCGGCGCCACCAGCGGGGATGCCATTTACGCACAGACACCGCCCGCCGATCCGCACGGCTATTCGCTGGCGGAGCTACAGGCGCTGGCGTCGCGTCACGGTTTGCTGGCGAGCTCGGTGCGCATGGACAAGGCTGGAATTATCGCCGAGCTGGAGCACGGACGGCCCGTATTGGTGCCGGTGATCGTGCCGGCCTTTTTCGTGGACCGCCGTTCCGTGCCAGGCGCCAATGCCCCGGTGGTCGGCGTGGTCTCTAGCGCGCTGCGTAATCAAATGGCGCGCGTCTCAGAGATGACGCACATGGCGATGGTCAATCACTATGTCGTGGTGGTTGGTTACGATCAGGACCAGTTCGCCATTGTAGAGCCGGTGCTGGGCTTCCGCACCATCACCCAAGAGCGCCTCGAACGGTACCGTGAGGGCTTCCAGGACGCGGCGCTGGTCATGAGCGGGCCACATCCGCCGGGTGCGGCGCAGACGCCCAACGCCTCCCGCTGAACGCGGAACTCGGCCCTTCATTTGGGCGCCGCAAACCGCTATGACGGCCCTCCCGATGCGGTCCGCCGCTGCCGGGCAAAACGAGAATAGGGCCACGCGCACGCATGTCGAAGCCGCTGACTGCCACGAACGATTTCGTCGTCAAATTCGCCAATGTGAACGGCTCGGGTTCGGCCTCGGCCAACGGCCTTTTTGCCAAAGTCATCCTGCGCATGGGCGTGCCGGTGGCGGCGCGCAATATCTTCCCGTCCAATATTCAGGGACTGCCGACTTGGTACGAGGTGCGCGTCAGCGGGCAGGGGTGGCTCGGGCGGCGCGGCGGCGTCGATCTGATGGTGGCGATGAACCCGCAGACGTGGGACGCCGACGTCAAGGAAATCGAGTCAGGCGGCTATATTCTGTACGACAATTCCAAGCCGCTGCCGGCGAGTAAGTTTCGCGATGACATCACACTGATCGGCGCGCCGCTGACTGAACTCATCGCCTCGGAATTCTCCGTGCCGCGTGAGCGGCAGCTGTTCAAGAACATCTGCTATGTCGGCGTGCTAGCGCAGCTCCTGGGCTTCGATGGCGAGGTGGTGAAGCAGCTCTTGAGCGAAGAGTTCAAGGGCAAGGATAAGCTGATCCAACCGAACCTCCGCGCATTCGAACTGGGCCGCAGATATGCCGAAGAACGGCTGGCGCCGATTGGCCTCAAAGTGCGGCGCGACGACAAGGTCGGCGACCGCATTTTCGTTGAGGGCAACGACGCAGCCGCGCTTGGCGCGGTCTATGGCGGCGCGACCTTCTGCGCCTGGTATCCGATCACGCCGTCGACCTCGCTGGCGGAAGCGTTCCAGAAATATTGCCGCGAACTCCGCACCGACGCGGAGGGTCACGCCAAGTACGCCATCGTTCAGGCCGAGGACGAAATCGCCTCGATCGGCATGGTGATGGGCGCGGGCTGGGCAGGGTCGCGCGCGTTCACTTGCACCTCGGGCCCTGGCGTGTCGTTGATGACCGAGTTCATCGGCTTTTCGTACTACGCGGAAATCCCCGCGGTGATTTTCGATGTGCAGCGCGGCGGACCTTCGACGGGCATGCCCACGCGCACGCAGCAATCGGATTTGATCTCCGCCGCCTACGCCTCGCACGGCGACACCAAGCATCCGATGCTGTTTCCCGCCAACCCAACCGAAGCGTTCGAGTTCGGCGCGCAATCGTTCGATCTGGCGGATTTCTTCCAGACCACGGTGTTTGTGATGCTGGAGCTCGATATCGGCATGCAGGAATGGCTCACCGAGCCATTCAAGTGGGACGCCACGCGTAAGCTGAATCGCGGCAAGGTGCTGACCTACGAACATCTGGAGCAGGGCGTCGCCTTTGGCCGCTATCGGGACATCGATGGCGATGCGGTGCCGTATCGCACCTACCCCGGTACGCACCCGACCAAGGGCAGTTACTTCACGCGCGGCTCCAGCCACGATCAGGATGCGCGCTATTCGGAAAAGGGTGAGGACTACACCGGCGGGATGAATCGGCTGCTGCGCAAGTGGGAGACGATGAAGGGCCACGTGCCGGCGCCGATCCGCCGCGATGCGACGCGGCGCACGCCAGACGGCGTGATTTATTTCGGCTCGACCGATCCGGCGATGAATGAAGCGCTGCATGTGCTCGAAGGCATGGGCGTGCACCTCGATGCGATGCGCGTGCGCGCATTCCCGTTCTGCGACGAGGTGTTCGAGTTCATCCGCAGCCACGAGCAGGTGTTCGTTGTGGAGCAGAACCGCGACAGCCAG
>DASZWS010000097.1:0-10835 GCA_035546515.1 Vitreimonas sp.
CCTGGACGTTTTTTGGTGGGTCCCGAAGAAAATCGGGGATCGGCCGGACGCACTGCCGGCTTCGCGGTACCTGTCATCAACTTGTCTCCCATCCTCACAGATGGGCGTCCGCCGTTGGGAGCGGATGGCCCGCTGACCGTACTGCGCCGGTTCGGCGGACTTGGCAACGGCGCCGCAACAAATGTCGCAGTCACGTTGTCGGCAAGAGCGCCTCCCGATCGTCCTTGCCTTAGAAACAGGCACGAGACTGGAGACGCCTCATGCGCAAGCTGATCTTGAAAATGGCGATGTCGGCGGACGCCTTCGTGGGCGGGCCGAACGGCGAACTGGATTGGCTGTTCAGGACTGGCGACGCCGAAGCGCGGACGTGGACCGTGGATGTGATCTCCCGGGCCAGCCTGCACATCATGGGCAGCCGCACGTTTCAGGACATGATCGCCTGGTGGCCGCAATCGACGGAAGTGTTCGCGCCGCCCATGAACGATATTCCGAAGGCCGTGTTCTCGCGCACCGGCGACCTGGGCGCCAGCACACAAGCCGTCATCGACGCCGCCAAGGCTGATCGGCCTTCACCACTCGACAACAACTCCGCCGCCGTCGAAGCAAAGCGCAAAGAATGGGCGTCGTCGCCCATCCTGCGCGGCGACCTCGCCGTTGAAATCAATCGATTGAAGCAGGGCGATGGCGGCCCCATCGTCGCGCATGGAGGCGCGGGTTTTGCGCGGAGCCTGATAACGGCGGGCCTTGTGGACGAGTTCGCGCTGCTGGTTCATCCCGTCGTGCTTGGGCGCGGCCTGCCGATCTTTTCCGACTTGGCCGCGCCCACACGTCTTTCGCTTGCGAGCGCTACTGTCTTCCCGAGTGGCGCAATCGCGAAAGTGTATCGCCCGGCTTAGCGGAAGCCGCCCGAAGCGCTGATACGTTCGCCCGTCAGCCACGCGGAATCATCGGAGGCCAGGAACACCGCGACTTTGGCAATGTCGTTCGGCTGGCCCATGCGGCCGAGCGGCGTGCGCGAAACAATGTTGGTTTCGAATTCGCTGCCGACGACACCGGCAGTACGCGCGCCCTCAGTGTCAACGCCGCCAGGCGCGATGGTGTTCACGCGGATTTTGCGCGCCGCGAGCTCGCCGGCGAGCGCGACCGTAATGGTGTCGACTGCGCCCTTGGTCGCGGAATAGATCGACGATCCTGGAGGCGGGCTTTCGCTCACCACGGAGCTTACATTGATGATGCTGCCGCCCTTGTCGCCGAAGGCCTTGGATGCTTCGCGCGCGGCAAACAGCGTGCCGAGCACGTTGATGTTGAACTGGCGGTGAAATTCTTCGGCGGTGACGCCTTCCAGCGGCTGGAACGCGAACACGCCCGCGTTGTTCACCAGCACGTCGACTTTCCCGTAGGTTTCCTTGGTCACTTCGACGAGCCGCACCACATCGCCTTCCTTGGCCACGTCGCCCTGCAGCGCGAGCGCCTTGCCGCCTTTGCCGGCGATCTCGTTGACGACGCGTTCCGCCCCGGTCTTGTCCGAGGCGTAGTTGACCACCACGGTCGCGCCCTCGGCGGCGTACGCCTTGGCGATGGCGGCGCCGATCCCCTTCGACGCGCCGGTAACGATCGCGACTTTATCTTGCAACTTTTTCATGAGTAACGCCCCTATGCGCTAAGTTCGACGTTTAGATAAGCGTCGAACTATTGGATTCAGCTGGAGCGGCGCTGAACCGTCGCTTTAGATTTTGCCGAGGTGATCGAGATAAGCCTTCAGGACCGGACGCTTCAGCGTCACCCGCATGAATTTGCCGTCCATCTCGGTGTCCACCAGACCGGCGTTCTCCAGTTCTTTGAGGTGGTGCGAGAGCGTCGCCGGCGTAATCTCGTTCTTGGCGCGCAACGCTGCGCACGCCATCTCGCCTTTCGGCGACGCGCCAAGATCGCGCAGGATGTCGACCCGCCGCGGCTCAGCCAGCACGCGGGCGATGCGTTCGCAGTCTTTTGCGGTGAGCTTCACGGACGCCATGCCTGCTTCGGATATAGGCGCCCGCGCGGCCAAACAAGGCGGCGCTATTTCGGATCGCTGGGCACGATGATCGGCGCATGCGTCTCCGCGCGCGACGAAGGCGTTTCAGCCGGCGGCGTCGGATGCGAGACCGGCGGTGGGACGACGGCGGGGGCAACTTGCGGCGCCGGCGCTGTTTCTAAGCCGGGCAACTGCGGTTCATCGAAGATCGCCGGCAGCGTACGGCGCGTGCGGCGCTTCTTGCGGCGCGGCGCTTCAGGCTCTTCGACACGATTGGCCAGACGCGCGATGGAGCTATCCAGTTCGCCACGTAGATATACCGCGACTTGCCCCAGCAGGCGGACGCTAGACAGCGTTTGAATGGCGCGCATGTAGCCGCCACGCTTGGAGGCTTGGTAGCCAACCACGCTCTCCATATCGAAGCGGTCGCACCAGTACGGCGCGAGATCGGCGAAGGCCGAGCCAGTCACCGGATCTTCGTTGATGCCCACACCCGGGGCAAAGAAGCGCGAGACGAAATCGTACGGCTTACCTTCATCGGCCGGCGCGGTGACGGTGAGATGGCCTTGGCGCGGGCCGCGCACCAAGCGATTGATGGCGGCAAAATCCGGCTTCAGCTTTTTCACCGCGTCTTCGTTTTCCAGAACGATGTTGGCGTAGCCGGCTACGAAAGCGTCGACGACTTCCGGATTGCCGAGGGCTGCGAGCAATTCCTGCGGCGGCGTCCACATTTGCCGCTGCACACGCGGCAGATCGAGTGTGTAGCCTTCCGGCGTTGCCCGCACGACGAGCGCACCAGCATGGCTATCGAACACCGCCACTTCGAGCTTCGGCTCGATTTCGGAAAGTAGAATGGCGCCCGCGGCCAACGTCGCGTGACCGCACAACGGCACTTCGGTTTCCGGCGTGAACCAGCGCAGCTGATAATTTCCCTTGAGCCCGGTTGGCACGAAGAACGCGGTTTCGCTCAAATTGTTTTCAGTGGCGATCGCTTGCAGCGTGGCGTCCGGCAGCCAGCGATCGAGCGGCACAACGCCCGCGGGATTGCCGGTGAAAACGCGGTCGGTGAACGCGTGGACGAGCCAGATTTTCATGGGTCTGATATGGCGGGCGCGTCGCCGCGCCGCCAGCCTTGTCATCCGTTAAGGGTGAATGCGGCTCGCCTCTGAGGCGAGATCAGCGTTTCAGCGGCCAGTTGTGCCCCAAGGGCTGATGCCCCTGCCCGAAGCCGGGCGCATTGAGGATGGCTTGGCGCAGATAGGCGCGCGCTTGCTCCACCGCGTCGGGGAGCGGCACGCCTTGGGCCAGGTAAGCAGCGATGGCGGAGGCGAGCGTGCAGCCGGTGCCATGTGTGGCCTTGGTGTCGATGCGCTCGCTCTCGAATACACGATAGCCTTCGCGCGTGAGCAGAACGTCGCGAATGATCTCACCCTCGATGTGGCCGCCTTTAACGAGCGCCGCGTGAGCGCCGAAAGTTTCCACGAGCGCTTCGGCAGCGTCGATTTGGCCATCCAGACCGCGGACTTCGACGCCGGTGAGCGCCTCTGCCTCCGGCGCATTTGGTGTGACAATGGCCGCGCGCGGCACGAGTTCGCTGGCGATAACCTCGATCGCGTCTTCCGCCAGCAGCGCCGCGCCGCCTTTGGCGATCATCACCGGATCGAGCACCATCGCCGCGCCGCCGCCAACGGCGGCATAAGCATCCGCCACCGCGCGCACATGCGCGGCTGCGCCCAACATGCCCAGCTTCCAGGCGTCCGCGCCGATATCGCTCATCACCGCTTCGATCTGCGCGCGCACGATCTCGACCGGGACTTCGTGCACTGCGCTGACGCCCAGCGTGTTTTGCACAGTGATCGCAGTGATGGCGGTCGCCGCGTAGCCGCCGAGCGCGGTGACCGTCTTGATGTCGGCCTGCACGCCGGCGCCGCCACCGGAATCCGATCCGGCTATGATGAGAACGCGGCCTTTGGGCTGAGCCATGCCGCGGAGATAGTCTAGGCCGCTGACGCGCGCCAGACCTTGAGCGCCTGCACCGTCTCCATCACGTCGTGAACACGCAGCATTGCTGCGCCCTTCTGAGCGGCAAGCAGCGCGGCGGCGACCGATCCGCCGACGCGCCCCGCGCCTGCCTCGGCGCCCGGATCGATCTTGGCGATGAAACTTTTGCGCGACGCGCCGACGACGACCGGACGGCCAGTTTCCTTGGCGATCCGCTCCGTCGCGTTCAACAGCGCCAGATTGTGCGCAAGCGTCTTGCCAAAGCCGATGCCCGGATCGACCCAGATGTCTTCGATGCCAAGCTTCTCTGCCGCAGCGACACGCTCCTTCAGGAAAGCGATCACCTCGGCGACCACGTCATTGTAACGCGGATCATTCTGCATGGTGCGCGGCTCGCCCAACATATGCATCAGGATCACCGGGCGATGCAGCGACGCGGCGGTCTCCAGAGCGCCGGGCGCGCGTAGCGCGTTGATGTCATTCCAGAGCGTCGCGCCCGCGGCGATGGCGGCGTTGGCGACGGCCGGCTTCATGGTGTCGATGGAAATCGGCGCCTTCGTGGACGCGCGCAGCGCTGCAATAACTGGCACGACGCGTGCGATCTCTTCGCCCTGATCTACAGGCTCAGCGCCGGGCCTGGTCGATTCGCCGCCGATATCAATAATGTCTGCGCCCGCTTCCAACATCGCCAAAGCATGCGGCGCGGCGGCGCTGTCGTTCCATTTGCCACCGTCTGAGAAGGAATCGGGCGTGACGTTCAGCACGCCCATGATGTAAGGGCCGCCTGCCAGTTTCGGCGGCGGCAAGGAAATTTGGCTCATGGCGGGCGCGGATGACAAAGCAGGCCACCGTGTGCAAGCGTGCTGCGCAGTAGCATACCGCGCGCGAATGCCGCGCTCACGAAGACGCGACATGCAACATCAAGCGCTTAGGCCAACGTTTTCGCAACGGCATCAGGTCAATTTTGCAAACATGACCTGCAGCCCATGACCGACTGGCGCATCCGCTTCTCGCCCGTGCTCACGCCGGTGTTCCGGACCTGGTGGCGCTTCAGCCGGCCGATGACGCTGGGGGTGCGCGCCATCGCCTGGGATGACGCCGGGCGGGTTCTATTGGTGCGCCACACCTATTCGCCTGGCTGGCACTTTCCCGGCGGCGGGGTCGAGCATGGCGAAAACACCGCCGAGGCCGCGGCGCGGGAGTTGATGGAAGAAGGCGGTGTCGAGCCAACGACGCCGCTCAAGCTAGTCGGCTTTTACGCCAATCATCAGAACTTTCCCAACGACCACATCGCGCTTTATCAGGCCGAGGCCTGGACGCCCTGCGCGCCGCGGGAGAATGGTGAAATTGCCGAACGCGGGTTTTTCGCGATTGATGCGCTTCCGCCCGATGTCCGCGCCGGCACAAAGAGGCGGATCGCGGAAATTTTTCAGGGTGCATCGCCCAGCACAGAGTGGTGAAGGCGGCGCGACGCGCTATGTTGAGCGAGAAGAGGCAAGTCCATGCGCTACCTGCACACCATGATCCGCGTCGGCGACCTCGACGCTGCTCTGGATTTTTTCTGCAACAAACTTGGTCTCATCGAGATGAGCCGTATCGACAATGAGAAAGGCCGCTTCAGCCTAATCTTTCTAGCAGCGCCTGATGATGTGGCGACGGCCAAGGACAAGAAGGCGCCGATGATGGAGCTGACGTACAATTGGGATGAGCACGAATACGGCGGCGGCCGTAATTTCGGCCACCTCGCCTATCGCGTGAAGGACATTTACGCGCTGTGCGCCAAGCTGATGGACAAGGGTGTCGTCATCAATCGTCCGCCGCGCGACGGGCACATGGCGTTCGTGCGCTCGCCGGACGGCATCTCGATCGAGCTGTTGCAGGAAGGCGCGGCGCTGGCGCCGCAAGAGCCTTGGGCGTCGATGCAGAACACCGGTAGTTGGTAATCAGTGCAACTCGAAGCCCGTGCCTTCGTCGGGCTTCGCGGGCGGCGCGCCTTCCGACACCAGCAATTGCGCGTTCGGCGATCCAGTCGCTGGCGAGTACACACCGATGAACACCTGATAGCGGCCGCTTTGCGGCGCATCGATGCGCACCAGCGGGTTGCGATTGCCATAACTATCGTCGTCGCAATGCCAGGCGCCGTCCGGACTATAAATGGCCAGCATGGTGTCGTCGCCAGCCATGGCGGCGAAAAACAGCGGCGCGGCGCCGGCGGTGAAATCGATCGAATATACGGCGCGATCGGAAATGATTCCGGTGCAATGCTCGCCGAGCCCGTTCGCAGACACCGACCCGCCGGCGGGCAGAGTGATCTTGTACGGGCTGGCGAATCCCGAACTCAACGCAACATGACCGTACGCGCCGCCTAGGGTGAGATTGATTTCCTGCGCCGATACCGCCGTCGCACTCAAAGCGAGAGCGGCCGCCAAAAATCCCGCCAATCGCACGCGCGCTCCCTCCCTGCTGCTCACCTGCCTGTTGCAATGCCAAGAATCGAACCGCGCCGCCACGGGGCGAAGCAGCGCAGCCGTGCTCAGGCCTTTTTGTATTCGATCACGCCGTCGCCCAAGTTCGGGTTATTCCGCTCACGAATGCTGGCGGCGGCCTCGTCGTAGAGAAACGGCAGGAATGCGTAGCGCTCGCCCTTGGTGACGCGATGCACGGTGTGCAGCAGCGAACAGGAAAACACGATGGCGCCGCCAGGCGTGGGCTTGTACGAGCGGGTGCCAAACTCCGGAAACGCCAACTCGCCACCTTCGAATTCCTGATTAAGATTGACGGTGACTGCGAAGCGGCGGTGCGCGGTGCCTGCCGTCGTATTGTCGCGATGGGGCCGGAAATGGCCGCCATCCTCGGCAGTGTAACAGCCGATCAGGTAACGCTCCATGCGCGTAACCTTGAACTGAAACGCTTTGGCGATCTCGGGCACGATCCGGCGGTTGACGCGCGCTTGCAGCGTCTTGGTCAGTTCCGCATCTTTGACGAGAACGTCGCGGCGGCGTTTATGCGCGTAATCGTGCTGAAGCACCGTCTTGCCGCCTTCTTCTCGCATGAACCCGGATTCGACGCCGCCTTGCGCCTGATAAAGCGCAATCAGCTTGGCGCAGAGCTCAGGTTCGAGCACGTTCGGCAGCGAAAGAACGGGCGGCCACTCGTTGCGCGACCCCGCAGCGGGAAGCGCGGCGACATCGGCCAGCAATTGCGCGGAAGCAGTTGCGCCATAGTCTGCAACATCAATGACGCGAAGCGCCGGATCGAGAACGATCCAGAGTCTCCGCCAACCCCGTGACTCGTCCTCGGACAGCGCGCCATAAGTGCGTGAGATGGCGCCGTCAAAATCCCAGAACACGCGCTTGCCCGGCAGCAACTGGGAGAGGCGATTTTCAGCTTCATCCTGCGGATCGCACGACACCACGAACAGACAGGCGTGCTGATCGTCGAACACCTGCGCTTTGTAGGCCTCGTCCAGGATCACGCGCGCGGCGGGATCGGCGCTGCTTTGAACGAAGCAAAGCACGATGTTGCGCCCAGCGACCGTGTCGAACGCAAAGCTCGGATTGGCCGTGGATCGGCCCTTAAACCAGGGCGCGGGATCGCCGCGCTGAAGAACCTTGAACTTTGGCATTGCTGTGCCGCGATGCTTAGCGGCGTCCGAACAGTTTCTCAATGTCGGCGAGCTTCAGCTCTACATACGTCGGACGGCCATGATTGCATTGGCCGGAGAACGGCGTCGCCTCCATGTGCCGCAGGAGCGCATTCATCTCTTCGCCGGTGAGCCGCCGGCCGGCACGCACCGAACCATGGCAAGCCATCGAGGAGCACACCTCCTCCAGGCGCTCCTTGAGCGCGTGCGCTTCGCCGAGTTCGGCGACATCATCGGCCAGATCGCGCAGCAAGCCGCGCGCGTCGATGTGGCCAAGCATGGACGGCGTTTCCCGCACAAGAATAGCGCTGCCGCCAAACGGCTCGATCACCAGACCGAGCTGGCCCAGCTCTTCAGCGCGGGCGAGCAAGCTCTCCGCTTCGGCCGGATCGAGCTCGACCACCTCTGGGATCAGCAGCGCCTGGCGACGTACGCCGCCATCGGCGAGCATCTGCTTCATGCGCTCATACACCAGCCGTTCGTGGGCGGCGTGCTGATCGACGATGACGATGCCATCTTCGGTTTGCGCAACGATGTAGGTCTCATGGATTTGCGCGCGCGCCGCGCCGAGCGGAAAGAACTGCGCGTCTTCGTCTTGGACCGCCGGCGTCCCCGCAGGCGCTATCGTTGCAGCCTGACCCGTATCCGCCGGTGAGACGCTGGCGGCCCACGACGGCGTCTCCACCCGCGCACTCGGCATGATGAAATCGCCCTGCGCGACCGCGTTTTCGGCCGCGCCCCACATGCGCAACGCCGGTTGCGGCGTGACTTGGGGACGAAATCCCGAGAGCGCCGATTGCGCCGTGGTGGTCGAGGCGCGATGTCCGGCGCCAGCGAGCGCGTGGCTGAGCGCGCCGACGATCAAGCCACGCACCAAAGCGGCGTCGCGGAAGCGCACCTCGGTCTTAGCCGGATGCACATTCACGTCGACGTCGCCCGGCGGCAGATCCACAAAAAGCGCCGCGACTGGATGGCGATCGCGCGCCAGCAAGTCCTGGTATGCGGCGCGCACGGCGCCGACGATCAGTTTGTCCTTCACCGGGCGGCCATTGACGAACAGGTGCTGGTGCTCGCGCGTGCCGCGATTGAAGGTGGGCAAGCCCGCAAACCCAGAGAGCCGCACATCGGCGCGCGTTTGATCTAGCGCCAGGCAGTTTGGTGCGAAATCCGAACCGAGTATCGCCGCAAGGCGCGCGCGGCGGCCTTCATTTTCGGGATCGCGCTCGGCGCTCAAGCGCAGCGAGGTGCGCCCGTCGTGTTCAAGCGTGAACGCCACATCCGGGCGCGCCATCGCCAGACGCTTCATCACGTCCGAGACCGCCATCATCTCGGCGCGCTCCGACTTCATGAACTTCAGCCGCGCCGGCGTCGCGAAGAAAAGATCGCGCACTTGCACACGCGCGCCGCTCGCGCTCAAGCCCGTCCAAGGCGATGGCGCCGGCGGTGAAAGCGCGCCGCCCTCCACATCTATGCGCCAAGCGTCGTCGGCGCCGCGCGCTTTCGACGTGATCGTGAGCCGCGCCACGGCGCCAATCGAGGGCAGCGCTTCGCCGCGAAAGCCCATGGTGTGGATGTTCAGGAGATCGACATCGCCCGCATCGCTTGCGGCAAGCTTTGATGTTGCATGCCGCTCCACAGCCAGCGGCAATTCATCGCGCGGGATGCCGGCGCCGTCGTCCTCAACCGAAATGAGTCCTAGCCCACCGCGTTCGATACGCACGTCGACGCGCTTGGCGCCTGCATCCAACGCGTTTTCGACGAGTTCCTTCACGGCGGCAGCCGGCCGCTCGATCACCTCGCCCGCGGCGATGCGATTGATGGCTTCGGGAGGCAAGCGGCGGATTGGCATTGCGATTCGCGGTTTCGAGGACGACCATAGCAGGATGAAGAGCGACGATATCCCCTCAAATGCTGCGCAGATGGCCTCTCCATCCTACCGCTTGGCGGCGTTGGACCAGGATTTCCTGCTCGGCGAATCCATGCGTGGCGCACGGTTTTTGCTGGAATACGAAAAAGCCGATCAAATTCTGAAACAGCTGCAGATCAAGTCGACGATCGTCGTGTTCGGCAGCGCCCGCACGCGTGAGGATGGCCCGGGCAAAGAGGCATTCTGGTACAATGAGGCGCGGACTTTCGGGCGCATCGCGTCTGAACGCGGCGGTGCGCTCCGCGATGAAGGCGGCGTCCACCGCAACGTCATCGCCACCGGCGGAGGTCCGGGCACGATGGGCGCGGCGAACCGCGGTGCGCGCGACGCCGGGGCGTTGACCATCGGCTACAACATCCGCCTGCCACGTGAGCAGGAGCCGAACCCGTACACTACGCCAGAACTCACGTTTCAATTTCACTATTTCGCGATGCGCAAGATGCACTTCGCGATGCGTGCAAACGCGCTCGTAGTCTTTCCCGGCGGCTTCGGCACCTTCGACGAGTTGTTCGAGATTCTGACGCTCACCCAGACGGGCAAGGCCAGCCAAATGCCCATTGTGCTTTTTGACGAAAGCTATTGGCGCGAAATCGTGAACTTTGAAAAACTGGTCGAGTACGGCACCATCTCGGCAGACGATCTTGAGCTGTTCAAGTTCGCCAACTCCTCAGAAGAGACCTGGGACGCGCTCGTCGCCCAGGGGCTGTTCATTGAAAAGCCCTCCGGCACACCCGCTCACGGAAAAGACATCTAGTTGGGCGGAAACGCCCCTGCTGATTGGCAGGCGGGCCGCTCCCGAAACGCCGCGCGCATAGGCATTTACGCGATGCGGGCGTTGAACGGAGAACCTCCCCATGAAGAAGTACGTTATCGAGCGTGATATCCCCGGCGTTGGTCAAATGGGCCAAAGCGACCTGTCAGGCGCCGCCAAGACGTCCAACACTGCCTTGGCGAAGCTCGCTCCGAAGGTCCAGTGGCAGCAATCCTATGTGACCAAGGACAAGACGTTCTGCATCTATTTCGCCGAGAATGAAGACGCGATCCGTGAACACGCTCGCCTGTCTGGCTTTCCGGCGAACAAGATCACGGAAATCACTGGGGTGATCGATCCGGCGACTGAACGTTGATGCAATGACCCCGCTGGATGGTTTAACCTGGAAGCGTAGGCCGGAGGCCGAAATGCTCGACGTCACTGTTGTGCTTCTCGACGACGGCTACGCTTCCACGGCGCTGATGCCGATCGAGGTTTT
>DASZWS010000098.1:0-3665 GCA_035546515.1 Vitreimonas sp.
CAAAGGCAAGCTGAAGCAGCTCGGCCAATGGCTCGCGCGCGCAAGCGGTGCGGAGGTCAAAGTGTTCGTCGACACCGCGCCGCTGATGGAAAAACCACTGGCGCAGCGTGCGGGTCTCGGCTGGCAGGGCAAGCACACGAATTTGGTATCGCGCGAGCATGGCTCATGGCTCTTTCTTGGCGCAATCCTCACGGCGGCTGAACTCGAAGCCGATGCGCCGGAGCCAGATCATTGCGGTACGTGTCAGGCGTGCCTGGACATTTGCCCCACCAACGCATTTCCCGCGCCGTACCAGCTCGATGCGCGCCGCTGCCTCGCTTACCTGACCATCGAGCACAAGGGTCAAATTCCGCCTGACTTTCGTGAGGCCGTGGGCAACCGCATCTTCGGCTGCGACGATTGTTTGGCGGTGTGTCCGTGGAACAAGTTTGCGCAAGCCGCGCGTGAGACGCGCATCGCTACGCGCGCCGATTTGCGTCACGCGCCGCTCCGCGAACTTGCCGCGCTCGACGATGCCGCGTTCCGCACGCGCTTCGCGGGTACGCCTGTCAAGCGCACGGGCCGCGACCGTTTCGTGCGCAATGTTGTGTGCGCAATCGGCAATTCCGGCGACGCCGCCCTTGCGCCAGCGGCGGAAAAGTTGCTTGAGGATGCGTCACCCTTGGTGCGCGGCATGGCGGTGTGGGCCTTGCGGCGGCTGCTTGACGAGAGCGCCTTGGCGCGCCTCAAATTTAAATACGCGGCGCAAGAAAGCGACGTGGGCGTGGCGGAGGAGTGGGGCTGATGAGTCCAGACGAAGATCCTGCAGCGCCGCAGGAGACGCCGCAGCAGCCGCGCGAAGGCGCTGAGTTTTCAGCGCCTCCGGCTTCGGAGCAAGCCCCGGAGACGGGCGCCGCGCCGTCGGAGCAAGCCGACACGAATGACGAAACTGTCGTCGAGCCGGCTCTGACCGAAGAGAACACATATCAACAGCCGACGGCCGGGGCAGACTTTGGCGAACTTGAACCAGAACCGTCGTACGAAGACGCACACGCATATGAAGACGAGGCGGCGTCGCCGCATCTGTTTTCCACCCCAGCGCCGGAGCCGGAGATTCCGCTGCCCGGCGAGGATCGCTTCGATCCGCGCCGTGCGCGCGACGCGCAGGTCAATCTCGATTTGGATCTGGCGCGCATCAAAAGGCGCAAGCGCTACGGCCTGTTTCTCACATCGCTCGGCGTGCTCTTCGTTGCGTTGTTCGTTGCACCGGTCACGTGGGCGCTGGCCTATTTGTTTTTTGATCCGCCTTCGACAGTGCTGATGCTTGAGCGCGCCGCAGAAGGGCAAAGCATACGGCACACGCCGGTGCCGATTACGCGCATGTCGCCGTTTATCGTGCGCTCCGTTATCGCCGCTGAGGATGCCAATTTCTGTACGCATCATGGGTTCGATGTCGCCGCTATTCAGGATGCGATGGAATCCAACGCCGACGGCGGCAAGGTGCGCGGCGGTTCGACCATCAGCCAACAAACCGCGAAGAACCTGTTCTTGTGGCCGCAGCGTTCGTGGGTGCGCAAAGGCTTCGAAACCTATTTCACCGCGCTGATCGAATTCATGTGGCCCAAGCGGCGCATCATGGAAGCGTATCTGAATGCGGCGGAGTGGGGCGACGGCATCTTTGGCATTGAAGCGGCGGCGCGCGCGCGCTTCGGCGTCTCGGCGGCGGATTTGACGCCATTGCAGGCGGCGCGGCTTGCGGCCGTCTTGCCGAGCCCCAATCGCTGGAGCGCCACCAGCCCCGGGCCTTATGTGCGCGGGCGCGCCGCGTCCATTGTCGCGCGCGCGCAAGTCGTCCGCAATCAACATAGAGCGGGTTGCGTGCTCTCGCTCGACGCCGCGCCACAATAGCTGCCACGCACGCGTAGCGGGAGTTTTGGCTGCAAAGGCCTGACGCGTGCGCTAAGCTTCCCCGGAATTGAGTGGGGAAGAGCTATGCTCATGATCTACGTCGTTGGCGCGATCGTGCTGGTGCTGCTGATCGCCGTGATGGCCTACATTTCAACGCGCTACTACGAGGGCCGCTACGACCGCACCTACATGACCCAGGATGAGCGCGGCTTCCGCCGTGGTCTCAAAGGCAAGACAGTGCTTTGGGACGTCGAGGAATCGATCGTCAGAGGGCCAACGGCGCCGCGTCTCGAATATGTTGCGCTCGACCCCGCGACCGGCGGGCGGCGCACCGTGGCGCTGATGGACGCGAAAACCGGCTCTATCAATCTGCGTCCGCAATTTGCGGCGCCGCTGCCGTTTGAGACCGTTACCGCCGATGATCACAAGGTGATGGTCGATGCGCGCGTGCAGTTCAGCATCAATCGCGATCTGTTGAAACACGTCTATGAAGTTCAGGATTTAAGCCAGGCGCTCGACATGCGCGTGCACAGCGCCTTCCGCGCTGAGATCGGCAAGTTGAAAGATGAAGAATTGCGCGCCTCGATCGCCGAGGTCGAACGCGGTGTGGTCGCGCGCCTGCGTCAGCTTGAAGAAGAGGGTGACGAAAAAGGTGAAAAGGGCATGGCCCTTGGCATCAATTTCCATACGGCGAGCTTCAGCTTCGTCGAGCAGGATGAGTTCGCGGTGAGCATTCCCGGACTTGCTCCGGGCGTCGCGCCCACGCCTGAACAGGCCGCCGCGATTGATCGCGCCCGCCAGTCTGCGCGCGCGCAAGGGGTGCTGTCGTTGCGCCCGCAGCAGCTCGATCAGATCGCCGACGTGTTCAAAGACCGCGACGCGGCCGGCACGGCGGCGCTGCTGGCGATGCTGGAAATGCAGACGCGCCAAAATATTGCCGAGGCCTTGGCGGCGGCCGGGCAGCTGGTGGTGGTGACGCCGAATGACATTGGCCTGGTGGGGCTGAGCGCCCAGCGCGAGGCGGCCGCCGCGCGCACGCGCGCCATCGGAGAGGCCGCGCCGACGCCCCCGCCGCTCACCAACGGGGGCGCCGTGCGGCCTGAAAACCGCCCGTAAACCGAAAGCATGCATCCCCCGCTTGCGGGGAGCGCCCTGCCGCTGCCATGAGGGCGCAACGTATTCGGGTGGGACGGAGTAGGACGGCTTGTTCGGGTTGAGGGTGATACTCGCGGCCGTCGTTTTCGTCGGCATGTTGGTGCTGTGCATTGTCGGCTTCAATTATGGGGGTGAGGGCGGCCTGATCGGCGGGGCCCTCGGCTTCGTGCTGCGGCTGGCGGTGGGGCGAGGTCTTGATTGGGGCGAGCGGCTGGGCAACGGCTATGTGGGCGCACTGTTGGGATTGCCGCTTGGGCTGCTGTGCGGCGGGCTCTATGTGTTTGCTTGGCCGGCGGTGCAGGCGGCGCTGAACGCGCCCTGAGGATAAGCACGGAGTGGCGGGATGCGCGCGTTGCTGTTGACGGCATTGGCTCTGGTTCTGAGCACGACAGCGTCACACGCCCAACAAGAGACAATCGGTCAGCACTACCACGCATACACTGCCGCGCTTCAAAACGGCGACTTGGCGACCGCAGAGCGCGAAGCCGCCGCGGCGTTACAGCTTTCGGAGGCGCAAGACGGGGACGGCGGTCACACCGCGGTGTTGGCGCTCAATCTGGCGACGACGCGGCTCAGCGCTGGACATGGCGCGGACGCGCTTGCGCCAGCGCAGCAGGCGCTGA
>DASZWS010000099.1:0-11935 GCA_035546515.1 Vitreimonas sp.
GTCTCTCGCCTCTGAATAAGAATTCCACGGTTTCGTTGCCGTCGGCGATGATGCAGAACGGCTCCAGCCTGATCATGGCCGAAACCGTCTATCGCTATAATTCCGTGCTCGGCTTCTTGTTCTCCGGCACCATGCGGATGACTTCCACGTCCTATCGCCGTTCCCGCTTGGTGGATCCGATCCCGCGGGTGTCTTGACGGGAACGCGCAAGCGGGGAGACTCCAGCGATGGAGTATCCCAAAACACCCGCCGAAGCTGTCGATCTGCTGGAGCGCTATCATACAGCAGCTGTTTCCGCGCTGATCGAAGCGGTGAAGACTTACGCCGAGAACGGCACGCCGCCGACGCCCGACCAGCGGGCGCTCTTCCGCTATCCCGAATTGCGCGTCACGTATCTCGCAGGCAGCCGCGTGCCGAAGCTCGCGCGCGCCTATGGGCAACTGATGTGGCCTGGCGAGTATGCGGCGACCATCACCCAGCCCGGCTATTTCCGTAAGTATCTCATCGATCAGCTGTCGCTGCTGGTCGCGGATTACGATGCGCAACTGAGCGTCCGCGTCGGCGACACCGAAATCCCTTACTCGTTCGTGCTCGACGCCGCCGGCGCCGCAGCGTTCGAGAACGTGCCGGCGGAAGATCTGGCGACATATTTCCCAAGCCCGCGTTTGGCGCAGGTGGGTGACGAGGTTGTCGACGGCTTGCGCACGCCACGTCTCGATGGCGCGCGGCCGCTTGCCTTGTTCGATGCACCGCGCGTCGATTATTCGCTGAAGCGCATCGAGCACTATACCGGCGCGCCGTGGCAGGATGTGCAGCCGTGGATTCTGTTCACCAACTACCAGCGTTACGTCGATGAATTCATCCGCTGGGGCGCGGCCGCGGTGAAGAACGGCCCGAAGGGTTGGTCGCTGTCATGCCCCGGCGGCGTGCGCATCAACGCCGGCGACAAGGATGGCGAGCGCAAAGCGTTCGATGCGCCGTGGCGCAAATACCAAATGCCGGCCTACCATTTAACGACGCCAGACGGCGACGGTGTCACACTCGTGAATATCGGCGTCGGCCCGTCCAACGCCAAAACTATCACCGACCATCTCGCCGTGCTGCGTCCGCATTGCTGGCTGATGATCGGCCATTGCGGCGGTCTTCGGCACACGCAGCGCATCGGCGACTACGTGCTCGCGCACGCGTATCTGCGGCGCGACAAAGTGCTGGACGATCGCGTGCCGCTCGAAGTGCCGATCCCCGCGATCGCGGAAGTGCAGGTGGCGCTGCAACAGGCGGCGCAAACAGTGATCGGTCAGAGCAAGGAAGAGCTGCTGAAGCGGATGCGCACCGGCACCGTGGTGAGTTACGCAGACCGCAACTGGGAGCTCAACTACACGCAAGAACGGCAATTGCTGTCGCAATCGCGCGCCGTCGCCGTCGACATGGAAAGCGCCTGCGTCGCTACCCAAGGCTTCCGCATGCGCGTGCCCTATGGCGTGCTCTTGTGCATCTCCGACAAGCCCGTGCATGGCGAAATCAAACTGCCGGGCGTCGCCGATCGCTTCTACGACAGCGCCGTCGGCGCACACCTGCGCATTGGCCTGGAGGCCATCGCCGCGCTCAAACAGAACCGCGACCGTCTGCACTCGCGCAAACTCCGCGCCTTCGACGAACCGCCGTTTAGATAGGGACTAGGGATTAAGGGCTGGGGATGAGGGGCTAGGTGAGCGTCGCCACGTCGCCTGGTTGCAACCCTAGTCCCCAGTCCCTAATCCCTAGCCCTATGACACCTGACCGCTTGCTCGCCTTCGACAACGTCCTGAACTTCCGCGATTTCGGCGGCTACGATACCCCGCACGGAAAAATCGCGCGCGGTAAGCTCTATCGCTCCGCCAATTTTGCCGAAGCAACCGACGCCGACATCGCCAAGCTCGAGGCTCTCGGCGTGCGTTTCCTGGTCGATCTCCGCCGGCCGATGGAGCGCACCACTGATCCCAACAAGTGGCCCGGCGAGAGCGTGCGCGCCATCGTCAACGATGAAGGCGCCGCCGAAGGGTTGCCGCCGCATCTGATTGCGCTGATGCAGAGCGATCTCTCGCCAGCTTCGGTGCGCGAATACATGCTGAGCATCTATCGCGAATTCGCGTCCGATCCACGTCACGTCCATCTCTATCGCTCGTGGTTCGAAGAACTCGGGCAGGGCGGCGCCGGCGTCATTCACTGCGCCGCCGGCAAGGACCGCACCGGCCTCGGTTGCGCGCTCACTTTGTTTGCACTCGGCGTCGACGAAGACACCGTGTTCGCTGACTACGCCTACACCAACGTCGCCATGGATATCGACAAGCGCCTGCCGGGCATTAAAGCGCGCATGGAAGAACGTCTCGCGCGCGAACTTGATCCTGAATCACTACGCCCCATGCTCGGCGTCGAGCCCGCCTACCTCCACACCGCGCTAGATGCCATCAATGCGCGTTACGGCAGCGCCGACGCCTATCTAACCGATGTGCTCGGTGTCGACGAAAATGCGCGTGAAAAGCTGCGGCGAAATCTTTTGGGCTAACACCATAACGGACCGCCGGCTTCCAGCCGGCGCCTTTTGGCCCGCGTCTCCTTCGACAAGCTCAGGATGACGCTACTTTGAAACCTCAGTGGAGGATGGCGTCAGCCTGAGCTTGTCGAAGGCCGACGCTTGCGCCACTGCCGGCTGGAAGCCGGCGGTCCGCTACGGTGCGTGTCAGTGGCCCCCAGCACCCAGTTTCCGTTTTTCCATCAGCGTGTCGAAGTTCGCCCACACGCCTTCGCCGCCGTGCCAGTCGCCTTTGGTCGCGGCCTTAGAGTATTCGGTGGCGCGCGCTTCGAAGAAGTTGGCGTGTTCAACGCCGTTCAGGATCGCCGTCAACCACGGGATTGGGTGCTCGCTGACGCCATACACCTTCGGCAAGCTGAGTTGTCCCAGGCGCCAATCGGCGATGTAGCGGATGTACTTCTTGATGTCCTCGGGCGTCATGCCTTGCACCGGGCCCATCTCGAACGCCAGATCGATGAAGCGATCTTCGATGCCGACGACCGTCTTGCAACAATCGACAATGTCGTCCTTCACGCTTTGCGTCAGCGCGTTGGTCTCTTTCGCGTAAGCGTGGAAGAGCTTGATCATGCCTTCGCAGTGCAGGCTTTCGTCGCGCACCGACCAGGTCACGATCTGGCCCATGCCCTTCATCTTGTTGAAGCGCGGGAAGTTCATCAGCATCGCGAACGACGCAAACAGCTGCAGCCCCTCGGTGAAGCCGCCGAACATCGCCACCGTGCGTAGAATATCTGCGTCGGTGTCGACGCCGAACTTCTGCATGTAATCGTGCTTGTCCTTCAGCGCCGCGTATTCGAGGAACGCCTGGAATTCCGTTTCCGGCATGCCGATGGTTTCGAGCAGCAAAGCGTAGGCGGCGATGTGCACGGTCTCGATGTTCGAAAACGCCGAGAGCATCATTTTGATCTCGGTCGGCTTAAACACGCGCGCGTAGCGCTCCATGTAGTTGTCGTTCACCTCGACGTCGGCCTGCGTGAAGAAGCGGAAGATCTGCGTCAGCAGATTGCGCTCGCCGTCGTTGAGCTTGGAGGCCCAGTCCTTCACATCCTCGCCGAGCGGCACTTCTTCCGGCACCCAGTGCACCTGCTGCTGCCGGCGCCAGAATTCGTAGGCCCAGGGATACCGGAACGGCTTGTAGCCTACCGAGGGGGTGCGAAGGCCCGTCAGTTTGCCGTTGGTTTCGCTCGCCATACGTCGCGTCTCCCGAATCGAGGTCGAAACAGTCCCTATATGTAGGGTTTGGCGACCCACCCGGCCACCATATCCTGCGCATCAGAGGCCGAGTCCCTTTAAGAAATCTTACCGGGCGACCATGCAGCGATTCATGACCGGCGGAAGCCGGTTCGGGCGGCTGGTTGTGGAGAAGGGCCGCGTTCTAGTGACGGTGGTAGGGCTCGCAGCCGATGCCGTCGTCGTCACCGTCCAGCCACGGCGCGTAGCGCGGATCGCCCTCATAGACTGGTGCGGCGCCAGCGGCGCGGGCTTCAGCGCAGTTCCGGAATGGCCGCGCGCCGGCGACGACCGTCCGCGCCCGCGGGACTTCATCGCGCCCGTAATAGGGTTCGCAGCCAATCCCGTCGTGGTCGCCATCTAGCCAGGGCGCATAACCTGGATCGCCTCGATAGACCGGCGCGGCGCCGGCCGCGCGGGCCTCGGCGCAGTCATGAAAGGGTCGGGGAATTTCCGAAACCGACGCCGACGGTCTCGTGATCGCGAGGTTGACGGCTGCAGGCTCGAACGACGTTGCCGCTGCAAAGCCGAGCGTGCCGATGAGCGCGCCAGCTATGGCCGGAATTTCCCACGAGTTGCTACGCACAGTGTCGATGCTACGCGTGGTTGCATCAACATCCAGTTCATCAACGTGGTGAATGTGTTAGCGCCGCAGCGTGACCGTCACGCCGGCAAAATTCTCATCGCTCGAATAGGAGCGGCCGCCCACGCGCGTGTGAATATCGCGCTCCACGTAGGCCAGCGAGGTTTGCACGCCGTGGTTTTCGTAGGTGATTCCGGCCGAGCGATCGCCGACTTCCACCTGATCCTGCATCGCCAGCGACGCGCCGTCGGCGTGAGCGCCTGGCCGCCAAGTGAGCGCTTCGTTGTCGGACGCCACGAAAGCGTAAACCGACGATCCTTGCGCTTTATTCGGATCGCGTTCTTGTACCAGATTGTGACCGACCCGGAATTCTGAACCACGGCGGTCGCGGCCGCTGTCATCGCTGTTAATCGTGCCGCGATGTGCGAACGCCACATCCACCGGCACGCCGGCGCGGGCGCCGCTCGCCGAGAGTTGCAATTCGACCTGGTCGTGTGCCCCCGGCCCGCCGGTTTCAGTCGGATTTGTCGAGGAAAAGCGGCTGCCGTCGCTGCTGTGCACCGAAAGATTGATGCCCGGATCGTTGAAGTTCACCCCGCTTGGCGTCGGCGGGCCGGAGATTTCCTGGGCGAGGGCGGGCGAGGCGAAAGCGGCTGCGACAGCGAGCATGCTGCCGATCATCGCCCCCGCTCCTAGCCCCTTCGAAGACATCTAACCCTCGGTTAATCGTGCTCTCAGGCGAAGAAATGCATACACTCTGCCAGTGGTTCCTGACGGTCGCGAAAATCCTGGTTACTGCCGCCGTCTAGCGACGGACCGTAACCGTAATTCCGGCGAAATTATCGTCCTGCATGTAGGTGTGACCGCCGACGCGGGTGCGCATCTTGCGTTCGACGTACGCCAGTGAAGTCTGGATGCCGTACACTTCATAGGTAATGCCGGCTTGGACGTCGCCGATCTCAACCCGGTCCTGAAGCGCGAACTCCGAGCCCGATCCGCCGAAATCACTGCGTGTGCCCGGACGCCAGATCAAAGCCTGTTCGTCGGAGGCCACGAATGCATACCAGCGCGGTGTCGAGGAGGGGCGATCTTCACGCGAAGCCTGCAAGTGCAAGCCGCGGCCGATGCGTACTTCCGAGGTTTGCGACGTGCGCGAAATATCGCCGGAATTGTTGAAACCGACGCCGCGGCGATGCGCAAACGACACGTCGACGTTTGCCGCGGCGCGCGCCACCACCGACACTTCGTAGTGACGTGATTGGTCGTCGCTGACCGTGGTGGAAGGCGTGAGCAGGCTGAGATTGGCGAAGCGCACGCCATCGCCGGAATCGGCGGTGAAATTCAGTTGGCCGTGGCCCAGCGCGCCAGAGTCGTCGTTAAAGCTGACGCCGCTTGCGCCTACGTACGAGGCGCTTGGCGCGACAGCTTCATCGGCAGTGGCGATGCTGGTCGCGAAACTTACGAACCCCACCAGGCCAACCACCAAAAGCTTGCGAATAAGCATGGCGATCCTCCCGGTTATGAGGTGAGGATGCTGTAACCATGGCTAACGAATCGCTAACGCCGCAGCCTTCACACCAGCGGCGGGATCAGCGTGCGCTGCATCACGACGACATCGAGCGTACGTCCGAACTTCTCGCCGGCATTCTTCAGCGTGCCCGCATGTTTGAATCCGGCCTTCGCGTGCAGGCCGATTGAAGCCGCGTTCTGGCTGTCGCCGATGAACGCCAAGGCTTCGCGCACGCCATCGCCGCGCAACGTCGTGAGCAGTTCGGTCATCAACGCAGTGCCGACGCCCTGGTGCATCGTCGTGGGCGCCGCATACACCGAGACCTCAAAGCAGTGCCGATACGCGGCCCGGTCGCGATACTGAAATGCGTACGCAAACCCCAGCACCCGGCTCAGATCGCTTTGCGGTGAAGCCACCAGATAGGGCCAACCCTTGGAGACCACGCCGCTCCAACGCTCGGTCATCATCTCCAAGGACGGCGGCTCGAGTTCGAAACTGCCCGTCCCTGTCATCACGTGATGCGCATAGATGAGCTGCACCGTTTCCAGATCCTGCTGGAAGCAGGGGCGCACAATGAGGGGCGGCTTGTCCGACATGACGGCTCGTCCGGTCGCGCGGTTTGTGGCGTCCGGTCAAGACCTCGTTAACGACATTGCCCCGCGGCGCATTCACCCGATCCCAACCACAGCCGGTTAGGATCGGCGTCGAAATGGTGGGGTTTGCTGGATTTGGCGCGGCCCGCGTCTTCGGACTTGGGCTGTTTGCGGCTGCGTTGACAGCCTGCGCGAGCGTGCCCGCGCCCGTGAACTATGGCGGCCACCGCCCGCAGAGCGCGCCGCAGCGCCAATCCTGGGCGCGTCCGCCGATCGATCCCAGCGCGCCGCCACAGGTCCTGTCGGATCAGCCGCCGCTTCAGTGCGTACCCTTCGCACGCCAAGAATCGCACATCGATATCTATGGCGACGCCAATACCTGGTGGGCGCAGGCTGCCGGCAAGTATCCGCGTTCGAGTATTCCAGCGGCCGGCTCCGTCCTGGTGCTGCGCGGCTATCGCGACGATAGCCGCGGCCACGTCGCCGTCGTCACCGAGGTGCTTTCCAGCCGCATGATCCGCGTCGATCACGCCAACTGGCTCAATCACGGCGAGATCAGCATAAACGTGCCGGTGCTCGACGTTTCGCAAGACAATGACTGGAGCGAAGTGCGCGTCTGGAACATTCCCAGCGGGCAGTGGGGCGTGCGCGTTTACCTTTCGCAGGGGTTCATCCACCCGTTTCTATTGCAGGCCGCGCTGAATTGATTTCGTGGTTAAGATTTATTGACGCGCGTTACAGTCGAGCCATTAACGCTCATTACAAAAAGAATAGTACTAGATTTAGTCTTACTGGGTCTTGTTTACCATACGAGGCTTGAGTTCCATCCGCGCGATTAAGTGTTCTTTAAGTGGGGATGGGCGTTTTTGTGTCTCAGTTTGGGGCGATCCCCGCTTGGCATCGACAGGGCATGTTGACCACGCGCTCACTCTTGCTTGCGGCAGCAGCCGCGGCCGGGTTTACAGCCGGCAACGCGGAAGCGTTGACGCCGCTGTCTGCAGATCTGTCTGTCGATCCCAGCGTGATCGACGGTCCGTCGGAAATGGCGACGCTTGCGCCGCACGCGTTCGAGCGTGCGCCCGACGACGCGTTCGAGCCGACGGCGCGCATCACCAATCGCCGCGCGCATTTGCAGTGCGTGCCGTTTGCGCGTCGCGAGTCCGGCATCGAGATTTACGGCAACGCCAACACCTGGTGGCAGCAAGCTGAAGGCCGCTACGAGCGCGAAGGCGCGCCGGTGGAAGGCGCAGTGCTGGTGTTGCGCGGCTATCGCGATGACACGCGCGGCCACGTTGCCGTCGTGCAGCAGATCGTTTCCCCGCGCCTTATTATCGTCGATCACTCCAATTGGCTGAACCACGGCGAGATCACCCGCGACGTGCCGATCCGCGACGTATCGGAAGCCGGTGACTGGAGCGTCGTGCAGGTGTGGAATGTACCCGCCCGCCAATGGGGATCGCGCAAATACAAAGTGCGCGGCTTCATCCTCGATCAGCTCGAACCGGGCGCAGACGCTGCGGTGCCGTTGGCGCAGCAGGCCGCCGCTGAATCAACCGAGACCGATCAGCCGATCGGCTAGAGCGAAGCGACCATCACCGGCAGCGTCAGAACTCTGTTGATGCCCTGGATCACGCCGTTGCTGGCTTGCAAATCCTGGATCGCAACCAACTGATCGTTCACGCGCAGCCCATCGCGTCCATCGACCGTGACTGGATAGCCATTGAGCGCTTGCGGATGCGTGAGTGCGCCGTGCGCGTTGGCGCTGGTCACTGACCCGCGCAGCAGGTGATAGCCCAGCGTCGCGCGCAGTTCTTCGTGAGCGCGCGGTTGCGTCAGCCGCGCCAGTTCGTGTTGATCCATTTGCCGAAACGCGGTGTCGGTTGGCGCAAACACCGTGAACGGCCCTTGGCCGCGCAGCGTGTCCTCGTACCCGGCGGTGTGCACGAGCGCGAGGAAGCGCGTGAACTGGCCCTCGGCCGCAGCCACGTCGAGCACGTCGCCACGTGGGTTCGGCGTCTGGGGTGTATCGACCAATATCGGCGTCGGCGCCGCGAATGCGGGCGCGGCGACAAGCCCCAATGCGCCGACAAGGAAACTTCGCCTGATGAGAGAAGAGCGGGTCATGGCCTGGAAACCCGCCAGCTTGCCGCAGGTTTCCTCGCACACTGCCGTGAGGCTGTCGGAATAGGCTTGGCGCCGCAGCGCAGCATTGAGAAAATAGGCCCATGTCGGTTTGGAGTCGCATCGTTGATCTCGCGCAGCGCGCGTTCGACCCGGAGGCCGAACCGCCGCAGTTCGGCGAAGAGTGCGCGCCGCAAGCCAACGACGTCGGTTTTACCGCCGCCGTGATCGGGCTGGCTGCGAAGATGGCGCGCGCCGACGGCGTCAGTAGCGAAAACGAGCTACAAGCGGCCGCACAGGTCTTCCGTCCGCCGCCTGGGGAGGAGGCGCATTTCCGGCGCGCCTTCGAGTTGGCCGGACAGACCGTTCTAGGATTTGAATCCTACGCAAAGCAGATTGGCCGCAAATACCGCGCGCGCCCGTGCTTGCTGGAAGACGTGCTCGACGGACTTTTCCACATCGCCATGGCCGACGGGGTCACGCCCGCCGAGCTCGACTATCTCGAAACCGTCGCCACCCATTTCGGGTTCAGCGAACTGGAATTTCGTCGCATCAAAGCCACCAATCTCGGCCCGGATGCTGGCGACCCTTACGCCGTGCTTGGCTTGCTGCCCGGCGCGACCTTGGAAGAGGTGCGCCACGCGTGGCGGTGGCAGGCTGCCGAAAACCACCCCGATCGGATGACTCAGCGCGGCGCGCCGCCCGAATTCGTCGCCATCGCCCGCGAGAAAACCGCGGCGATTAACGCCGCCTACGCACGCATTCGTGAGGAACTGTCGGAAAAAGTGGGCGCAAAGTGAAGCACCACATGCGCGCCGCACGGGCGCCGCATTGATCCGCCAGCGTATCCGTCCAATATGCGGAGAGGAGTTCCAAAACAGATGCCGACGGTCGGTGAAACAGGCTCTTCCATGTTAACCGCGCTCCTGCGCGCGGTGGCGGTGGCCGCCCTCGGCGTCGGTATTGCGCTCCTGTTCGTGTTCGCCGCAGCGGCGGCTGTCGTGGTGGGCCTGATGATCCTCGGCGCGACCATCGCGCTTCGCTTCGCGCCCCGTCCCGTCGAAGCGCGCGCCAGCGGCGTACTCGAAGCGCGGCAAACCCCGACGGGCTGGGTTGTCGAAGGACTTTCCAGGCGTAAGTCTTGATCTCCCACTGAGAGTGCGGAGAGTGAGCGCATGAGCGCGCTCAGTTACATCGAACGTCCGTCGCCCAATTTCGACACACGCACGCGCGCCATCGATCTGGTCGTGCTTCACTACACCGGCATGCAGGATGGCGAGACTGCCTTGGCGCGGCTGACCGATCCCGCGCCCGTCGCCGGAAAATTTCCAGGCCCTTGGCAAGACAAGAAAATTGCGCCGGATGCGCCGCTGGCGCGGGTTTCATCGCACTATGTCGTGGGTGAGGACGGCGCCATTTATCGCGTCGTTCCCGAACATCATCGCGCCTGGCACGCCGGCGCATCGAGTTGGCGCGGCGAGGGCGACGTCAACGCCCGCGCCATCGGCATCGAGATCGTCAATGGCGGCCATGACTTTGGTTTGCCCGACTTTCCCGAAGCACAGATCGTTTCAGTGATCGCGCTGGTGAAAGACATTCTGGCCCGCAACAAGCTCGACGCCGCGTGCGTCGTTGCGCATTCCGACATCGCGCCCGATCGCAAGCTTGATCCCGGTGAGAAATTTCCCTGGAAGCGCCTAGCCGACGCCGGCGCCGCGATCTGGCCAAGCACGCCGACGAAAACCTTCGAGCCCACCAGCGGCGAAGCAATTTCTCAAGTGCAGCAACAGCTTGCAGCGTTCGGCTACGGTGTTTCGCAAACTGGCGCGATGGATGCGGCTACGCACAATGCGCTGAGCGCGTTTCAGCGCCGCTTCCGCCCAGCGCTCATCAATGGGGCGCCGGATGCTGAAACTGCAGCACTTTTGGCGTCGCTCACCCGCGCGTAACATTGCCGACATTGAAGCGTGTTAAGTCGCGCTTATAGTGACTCTCCGCCGGAACCGATCGGTGCGCAAAACGGTTCTCGGCTACAGCCGCTGCTCTCCGCCGCGGCGGGGAGTATCGCGATGGCCGACGTCGTCTTTGTGTGTGTGCGCGAAGATATGGATCGCGCCGAAGCACTCGCTGAGATGTTCGCCGTCGGGGGCTGTTCGGTGCACGAAGGCACGTTGAACAATGCGGCGCTGTGCATGGCTGGCGCCGCGGTTGTCGTGTGGTCGAAGCTGGCGCAGAAATCCAAGAGCTTTTTGCTCGCCGCCGAAGCCGCCATCGAAGAGGGCAAGGCCGTGTTCGTGTGCTTCACCGAACCGCCGCCCGGCATCGATGACGTACCGTGGTTTGACCTCCAGAACTGGAACGGCGACGCCAAGAGCGAGTTGCTCAATCCGCTATTCTTCGCCGTCGATCATCTTGCCACGCGCAATCGCGACGATCTCGCCGCCGAAGACAGCGAGGGCCTCTCGTTCGCCGAAGGCTGGACCGCGGATTTGCCAACCGCACCGCTGTCGCAAACGCCACCAGCCGTGCCGCGCCTCGTCAATCTCGAAGCGGAAAGCGCCGGAGCTTTCGTGTTCTGACTATTGCTGGTTCTGTGGCAACCCGTCCGCAATCTCATAATAGTCGCCCTTGTCAGCCACGAAGATATGCATCTCCAGATGTGTGCCCGTGGGCTTGTCGAACGCGCCCATGGAGAGGCCAATCCAATCGCGATAAATCGGATCGAAGAACATCGGCGAGCCGCAGGTCTTGCAGAAGCCGCGCCGCACTTTCTCGGACGACCGGTACCAGCTGACGTTGTCGCCGCCTTCGATCGTCACCCGATCGCGCGGAATATCCGTGCTGGCGTAGAAATGCCCCGAGCTTTTCCGGCACATTGTGCAATGGCATCCGTCCGGCGCTTTCAGCTCGCCCTCGACCCGAAACGTCACCGCGCCGCACAAGCAGGATCCCGTATGTATCGCTCGCTCCCTTCGCGCGCTGTGTAGCCTTGCACGCCGCGCGCGCCTATAAGCGCGCCTGCCAGTCGGCCGGACGGCCGCGGCTGCAAACCCGAAAGGGTGCAGTCGAGGAAAGTCCGGGCTCCACGCGGATACGGCGGCGGGTAACGCCCGCCGAGAGTGATCTTAGGGATAGCGCCACAGAGAATAGACCGCCGATGGCGCAGCAATGCGCACAGGCAAGGCTGAAACGGTGGAGTAAGAGCCCACCGCCGCGACCGTAAGGAAGCGGGCACGGCAAGCCCCGCCGGGAGCAAGACCGAATAGGAATGCGAGGCGCGCAAGCGTACGGCCCATCCGTGGGAGCGCATTCGGGTAGGTCGCGAGAAC
>DASZWS010000100.1:0-6134 GCA_035546515.1 Vitreimonas sp.
GATTAGGGACTGAGGTTGGGGACGAGGGCTGGAGTCTGAAGACTGAAGTCCCACCACGTTGATGCGGCGCCTCTAGGTTCACCGGGGACGCAGGCAAGTTCGTCCCTAATCCCTAGTCCCTAATCCCCAGTCCCCAATCCCGAACCCTAAGCGGCCGCGATCACCCGCTCGATCTCCACCACCAGGTCTTTGAGGTGAAAGGGCTTGGACAAAACCTTGGCGTCCTTGGGGGCTTGGCTTTGGGCTGACAGCGCCACAGCGGCGAAGCCGGTAATAAAGACAATCTTCATCGCCGGATCGTTTTCCGCGCCACGGCGCGCCAGCTCGATCCCGTCGAGCCCAGGCATGACGATGTCGGTGAGCAGCAGGTCATACGAGCCGTGCTCCAGCGCCTCCCAGGCGGAGTCGCCGTCGCCGTGGCCGGAGACATCATGCCCAGCGCGGGTCAGGCTCGAGACCAGGAAGGCCCGCAGCGAGTCATCGTCTTCCGCTAGGAGGATACGCGCCATGCGCTTGTCCAACCTCTGTCCCCTCAAAACAAGCGGTAGCCCCTAGCACGGAGCGGGTAAAGGCCGCCTGAACCGTCATCGGCACGTGGTAAACATGTGGAAACATTGACGCCGTTAATTCGGACGGCGAACAATGGCCCCGATGGACCCGTCCGATCATCTGAGCGCCGTGCGGATCGGCGAGAACGCCGAAGCGTTCGCACCGGCGGAGCCCAAGGCCGACCTGCCCTTCGTTTTGATCGAGCCGATCCGGCGCACCACGCCGTTGATCTTTGCCTCGCCGCATAGCGGCCGGCGCTACCCAGCCGATCTCCTCGCCAATGCGCGCATCGGCTTGCTCAGCCTGCGGCGTACCGAGGATGCGTACGTTGACGAACTCTTTGCCAGCGCCGCCGCGCATGGCGCGTGTGTGCTCTCCGCGTCGGTGGCGCGCGCCTATGTTGACCTCAACCGCGATCCCGCCGAACTCGATCCGGAGATGTTTGACGAGCGTCCTCCCCTGCCGGCCTCGCTCCCTTCGGCGCGTGTGCAAGCCGGGCTCGGCGCTATTCCGCGCATCAGCGGCGACGGGCAAAGCATCTATCGCCGCAAGCTGGCTTGGTCTGATGGCCAGCGGCGCATTTCAAACGTTCACCGCCCGTATCACGCGATGCTGCAAAACCTGGTCGATGAGACCAAGGCGCTGTTCGGCTGTTCGGTGCTGATCGACTGCCACTCGATGCCGTCGAGCGCGCGCGGTGCGCACGCACCCGACATCGTGCTTGGAGACCGCTTCGGCGTCTCTTGTCACCCATCCGTCACCGCGCTCGCGGAAGCTACGTTGCGCAAATTGGGTTACCGGGTGGCCCGCAACACCCCGTTCGCTGGCGGCCACACGACCCAAAGCTACGGACGCCCCGCGCTGCGCACGCACGCGCTGCAAATCGAGATCAATCGTGCGCTCTACGTGGACGAACGCACGCTTGAGCGCACCAACGGCTTTGCCCGCGTCCGCGCCGATATGAGCCGTTTAGCCGAAGCCTTGGGCGCCGCGGCGCTACACAAAAGCTTGGCCTAACGCACTTTCCTGAAACACTCGCGGACTTCGCCGACATATAGCTCCGGCTGCTCCCATGCTGCGAAATGGCCGCCGCGATCGAGTTCGTTCCAGTGAATGATGTTCGACATCTGCCGCTCGGCCCAGCGGCGCGAGGGGCGGAAGATTTCCTTCGGATAGATGCTGACGCCGACAGGCGCCTCCAGCTTGATCGAGGCGAAGCTGGCGAAACTTTCCCAATAGAGCCGCGCTGACGAGGCGCCTGTGCCCGGCAGCCAATAGAGCATGATGTTGTCCAGCATCTCGTCCATCGAAAGCGCATCCTCGGGCACGCCCTTATTGTCGGTCCACGCGTACATCTTCTCGTAGATCCACGCCGCCTGCCCGGCAGGAGAATCCACGAGCCCGTAGCCCAAGGACTGCGGACGCGTTGCTTGCTGCTTGGAATAGCCGGAGTCTTTCTCCTGATAGAACTGCATCGACGCGAGGCTCTTCAGCTCCGCCGGCGTCGCGCCTGCGGCATCTTCCGGCGTTGGAAATACCAGCGGCATGTTGACGTGAATCGCCGCGCACCCGGGCGGACGGATCAGGCCGATCGCCGTCGTTACCGCCGCGCCCCAGTCGCCGCCCTGCGCCACCCAGCGCTCATATCCCAGCCGCTGCATCAAACCGATCCACGCCATGGCGATGCGCGGCACGCCCCAGCCTGTCTCGCGCGGCTTCTCGGAGAAGCCGTAGCCCGGCAGCGACGGCGCTATCACATGAAACGCGTCCTCGGCTTTGCCGCCATGTGCGGTGGGATCGGTCAGCGGACCGATCACTTTCATGAACTCAATCACCGAGCCCGGCCAACCATGGGTGATGAGCAAAGGCATCGCGTTCTCATGCTTCGAGCGCACATGCAAAAAGTGGATGCTCAGCCCATCGAGCGTCGTCTTGTACTGCCCGAGCGCGTTCAGCCGGCCCTCGCAGCGGCGCCAGTCGTATTTTTCGCGCCAGTGCGCGCAAAGCGCCTGCACCTTCGCCAGCGGCGCGCCTTGCGACCAATCCTCCACGGTTTCGCGGTCGGGCCAGCGCGTACGGCCTAAGCGCGCTTTGAGATCATCCAGATCAGCTTGTGGAATCGCCAAAGTGAACGGCGAGATCGCTTCGCTCATGCGCGTCTCCTGGCAGGTGCATCACCTCCGGGCAAAAGCTCCACGGAGTCAATTTGCCGTCGAGGAACGCTCAGCGAGCGTAGCTCACGTCGCGCCGCGCCGAGATTGCCATGATTGCGGCGCCGACCATGAACTCAAGCAATGCCACGATTGTCAGCAACAGAAACGACGCTGTGGCGAACTTCGAAACCAGCAGCAACAGCAGGACGAACAGCACCGCCAAGCCGCCATCCAGGCACAGGCGTACGATCGAGGTCGCGTCGCTATTGGCGGTCGCGCCGAAATCCAGCGCGAGCGCGAGAACAGTAACGACGCTGACAATGTCGCCGCCGTTGAGCATCAACAGGCTCCCCGTCGCCATGTGCATTTGCAGAAGTGGCGCGTGTCCGGAGGCAACGGCGTCGCCGCCGCCGAGCGCCATAAGCAGATAAAGCGCAAACGGCGCCGTCAGCAGAGGAAAGACGCGCAACCAAAGCATGGCGAAAAGCTCCCCGCCGCCAATCTCGTCCTTGCTGCTGGAGCTGAGCTTTCTGCAAACCGACAATTTTGAAAGGCGGACATCGCCTCGCGTCCCAGGCGAAACGCCAAGAAAAAAGCCCCGGCGGTGAAGCCGGGGCTGAGTTTGGTATTAGGGAGGAAACGCCCGAAAGGGCGGCGCAGCGTCGCGAAACGCTGCAACGCAGCAAAATTAGGATGCAGCGCACAAAAGTGCAAGTTCACGCCTGCGTAACCCAGCCTTCATGTAGGACAAGCGTTCGATTTTGCTCAATTTTATTGCAACGCCATGATTTTTTGCGCATGCACACATCCGATCTCTCATGGACCCGCGAGCAGAAATCATCGGCGGCCCTGTTGAAGGGCGGCTGTGCACAAGGCAGAAGCGCCCGTCCAGCTCAACTGAAAGCTCAAAATGGCCGAGCGCCTACGGAATTTGGCGATTATCGCCCACGTCGACCACGGCAAAACCACCCTTGTGGACCAGATGCTGGCCCAGGGCGGCGCCTTCCGCGCCAACGAGACCCATGCCGAACGCGCCATGGACTCAAACCCCCAAGAGCGCGAGCGCGGCATCACCATCCTGGCCAAGTGCACCTCGATCCATTGGGCGGCTGGCGGCCAGGACTATCGCGTCAACGTCGTCGACACGCCGGGTCACGCTGATTTCGGCGGCGAGGTCGAGCGTATCCTTGGCATGGTGGATTCCTGCGTGCTGCTCGTCGACGCAGCAGAAGGACCGATGCCACAGACCAAGTTCGTGCTGTCGAAGGCGCTCGCCCGCGGGCTGAAGCCGATCGTGGTGCTGAACAAAGTCGATCGCCCTAACGCCGACCCCGACCAGGCCCTTTCGGACATCTTCGATATGTTCCTCGCGCTGGGCGCCAGCGACGAGCAAGCCGATTTCCCGATCCTGTACGCCTCCGGCAAGGAAGGCTGGGCCATCAAAGCACTCAGCGATGAGCACAAGGACCTGACGCCATTGTTCGACCTCATCGTCGCACACACGCCGGAGCCAAAACCCGTCGCGAAACGCGAAGAGCCCTTCGCAATGCTGGTAACCATGCTCGACGCCGACAACTTTCTCGGCCGCGTGCTCACCGGCCGCATCGAATCCGGCCGCATCAGCGTCGGCGCCAACGTCAAATCCATCACCCGCGACGGCAAGGAAATCGAGCGTGGCCGTCTCACCAAGCTGCTCGCCTACCGCGGCTTGAAGCGCGTGCCGGTGGAAACGGCGGAAGCGGGCGACATCGTCGCCATCGCCGGCCTCGTCGACACCAGTGTCTCCGACACCATCGGCGCCATCGATCTCGCCGCGCCGATCCCCGCCCCGCCGATCGATCCGCCGACGCTCTCCATCACCGTGTCGATCAACGACTCTCCGCTGGCTGGCCGCGCCGGCGACAAGGTGCAAAGCCGCGTCATTCGCGACCGGCTCATGCGCGAAGCTGAGTCCAACGTCGCCATCCGCATAAACGAGACGGCTAACCGCGACGCCTTCGAAGTCGCCGGCCGCGGCGAACTGCAGCTCGGCGTGCTGATCGAAACCATGCGCCGTGAGGGCTTCGAGGTCTCGATCTCCCGCCCCAAGGTGCTGACTCAGCAGCAAGACGGCCAAACCGTCGAGCCCATCGAAGAAGCCGTCATCGACGTCGACAGCGAATTTTCCGGCGTCGTCATCGAGAAAATGTCGCTGCGCAAAGCCGAACTCGCGGACATGCGTCCCTCAGGCGGCGACAAGACGCGCCTCGTCTTTCACGCCCCGTCGCGCGGACTCATCGGCTACCATGGTGAATTCCTCACCGACACGCGCGGCTCCGGGGTGATGAACCGCCTCTTCCATGGCTGGGCGCCGTGGAAGGGCGAAATCCCCGGCCGCCGCAACGGCGCGCTCATTTCCAACGACAAAGGCCAGTCCACCGCCTACGCGCTTTGGAATCTGGAGGAGCGCGGCGCCATGTTCATCGCCGATGGCGAGGACGTCTATGAAGGCATGATCATCGGCGAGAACAGCCGCGGCGAAGACCTCGACGTCAATCCGCTGAAGGGCAAGAAGCTCACCAACGTGCGCGCCTCTGGCAAGGATGAATCCATTCGCCTGACGCCGCCGCGCCGCCTCACGCTCGAACAGGCGATTGCCTGGATCGAAGATGATGAACTGGTGGAGGTAACGCCTGCCGCCATTCGCCTGCGCAAGGCGTACCTCGACCCCAACGAGCGTAAACGCCACGCGCGTGCGAAAGAAGCTGGTTAAGCGTCCAGACTCGCGAGCTTCTCGCGTTTGAGCGGCTGTGAGTTGCGCTGTTTTCAACCAGCGGCGCGGCGCTTAACCAAACGTGTTGTACAAATACATAACACATTTCCCGCGGCACGCCTGAATACCGCTTTCAGTAAGCTTTACAGGTGGGCTCTTGCGCCCATTTCGCGCGGCATGAGCCATGCACATCGCCTTTGGAGAACAAGCCGGCCCATGGGGGAACGGCTGCGAACTAAGGGCGCATAACCATGGCTAACGCCATCGATCTCCATGTCGGCAAGCGGCTCCGCCGCCGTCGCCGTCTCCTGGGCCTTACCCAGCAACAGCTGGCTGAGTCCATCGGCATCCGCTTTCAGCAGATCCAAAAGTACGAATGCGGCGCCAACCGCGTGACCGCGAGCCGTCTCTACGAACTCGCTGTCGCACTGAACGTGCCGGTCAACTATTTCTTCGAAGGCCTGCAGCAATCGATGCAACCGGCGACCCCGGGCGCACCGGCTAACGACCGCGATCTGATCGCGGCTGACGTGCTCAGCCAGAAGGAAACGCTCGAACTGATCCGCGCTTACTACAAGCTCGGTGAACGTCCCCGCCGCCGCCTCCTCGATCTCGCGAAGGCGCTGCAGGACGAGTCGACCGACGCCGCCTAAAGCGGCGACCGATTTGCCAGCCGCGTC
>DASZWS010000101.1:0-7344 GCA_035546515.1 Vitreimonas sp.
CAACACCGGCTTCGGCTCGCTCGTCCTGAAGGACTGGAGCCAACGCCACCAAAGCGCGCAACAGATCGCCGCGGGCCTCAACCGTCAGCTCGGCGGCATCACCAGCGCGCGCGTGCTCGCCAGCGTCCGCGGCCCGTTCCAACGCGGCGGCAGCGGCTCAGGCAGCAATGTCGACTTCATCGCCGAAGGCAACGACTACCCGCAGATCGCCGCCTGGATCGGACCGATCCTCACCGCCGCGCAAAACAATCCCGGCCTCGTGCGCCCGCGCCTCGATTACGAGCCCACCTCGCCCCGCCTCTACGTCGATATCGACCGCGACAAGGCCGCGGCCCTCGGCGTCTCCGTCAGCGCCATCGGCGACACGCTGCAGACCATGTTCGGCTCGACGCAGAACACCACTTACGTGAAGAACGGCCAGGAATACGACGTCGTCCTGCAAACCGATCTGGATCAGCGCCGCACCATCGATGATCTCAACAATCTCTATGTGCGCGGCTCCTCCGGCGCGCTTATCCCGCTCGCCAACGTCACCACCACCTCGCTGCACGGCGACACGCCCAGCCGCAACCGCACTGATCGCCAGCGCTCCATCACCCTCACCGCCGAACTGGCGCCCGGCTACACCGTCGCCAAAGCCGTGCAATTCTATCGCGATCAGGCGGCTGCTCATCCATCCAACGGCGTCGGCTACGATTGGGGCGGCCAAGCGCGCGACTATCTTCAGGCCTCCGGCGGTGTCGGCCTCGCGTTCGGGCTTTCGCTGCTGCTGGTGTTCCTTGTGCTCGCCGCGCAATTTGAAAGCTGGATCAATCCTGCCATCATCATGCTCACCGTGCCGGTCGCGGTGTTCGGCGGGCTGTTCGGCCTGCTGATGGCCGGCTCCAGCATCAACACTTACAGCGAAATCGGCCTCATCATTCTCGTCGGCATCGCCGCCAAGAACGGCATCCTCATCGTCGAATTCGCCAATCAGCTGCGCGACGAAGGCAAATCGGTCAGCGATGCTGTGAAGGAAGCTGCCGAGCTGCGCCTGCGGCCGATCATCATGACCTCAATCGCCGCCGCCTGCGGATCGCTGCCGCTGGTGTTCGCCTCCGGCGCCGGCGCCGGCAGCCGCCAAACCATCGGCGTCGTCATCGTGTTCGGCGCGGTGTTCGCAACCACGCTGACCTTGTTTGCGTTGCCGGTGCTCTACAATCTGGTCGCACGCTTCACCAAATCGCCGCACGCCACCGCCGATAAGATCAAGTCGCTCGAAGAAGCCGAAGGCCACGCAACGCCCGCAGAATAATCAGCCTCCGGCGGCCGCCTTCTTCACCTTGCCCCGGTGCTCGACGCGCACAAAAATCACCCACACAATCGCCAGCACGAAAATCGCGCCGACGATCCAGAGCGGGTCGAAGCCGATGCGTTGCCACAGCGCCATGCGCTGTTCGTGCAGCCAGTTGTGCACCTCGGTGAAAATTGCGGAAATGAACGCGATCGCGCCGGTGAAGAACGCAATGATGGCGCTGAACGTGGTGCCACCGCGTTGTTGCGGCGCCGGTTGAGCGGGCGGTTGTTGTGTTTGCTGCTGCGGCGCCGCTTCAGGCTGGCGCGGCGGCGAGGGTGAGGTTGGAACGGGAGTAGGCGCCACCGGCGGGGTCGCCACGCTCGGCGCGGCCCCCCACAAGGCCTTCGTCTTTTCCAGCCATTTGCGGCGATCCTCCAGTCCGTTCGTGCCGCCATTAATTGCGTGCGTCAAACCGACAACGTCATCGGCATCCGCCAATTGGTTGCAGGTCTTCCCCTGGTAGCGTGCGTTGTTCCAAAATCCGATCGCCACTTTGAGCGCCGTGCTCGGATCGGTCGCGAGATCAGGATTGTCGGCAAGCGAAACGCCAATCAGCTGCCCAAGCTTGGTGTAGTTTTCGCGCCCTGTGATCTGCAGCAGGCCGCGCCCGCGAAACTTGTAGCCGTCGCCTGGATCGGCATTGCCCATGCGCCCGCCGTACACAAAGTTCGCCAGCTTTTCGGGGTTGTGCGCGTATTCCGCGGCCACCTCGTCGTTCGGAAAGCGGCTCGGCCACACGGCTTTCAACCGGTCCGCAGAATAGTTCAAATTCTCCGACACCGAACGCAGCGCCGCCGACTCGGTCATCACCTGCGCCATGAAGTGACACAGCCGCAGCGGATTATCGAGCAGGCCCGCGGCTGCGAGCTCCTGCGGCGCCGTGGCGAAGAATGCGAGAATCTCAGGCTTCGCCGTCGTCGCCAACTTGCCGAAATCGTCGACTTGAATTGCGATCATATTGGCCCCCACCAGTTTCGCGCAGCGACGTAAGCACAGCCGCGAGGGGAAATCGAGTCGTACCGGCCTCGCGCGCCCTGGCGCCGCGGGCGCGCTCCGGCCTATATTTGGTCGGGGGACGGCAATGTCTGACGGACCGGTGAAATCTGCACACTTCCCGCTTGTTCTGCTGGCGGCGCTGTTCGCCGTGTTCATGTGCGCGGGCGTCACCATCGAACCGCCGCCGCTGCGCGCGAGCAATGGCGCGACGCAATTCGACGCCCGCGCAGCACAAGCGCGGCTGGCGCGCATTCTCGGTCCGCAGATCGCCCACCCGATCGACAGCACCGCGCAAGACGAGGTGCGCGCGCGCCTGCTGCGCGAGATCGAAGCTATCGGGCTCAAGCCCGAGATCCACGACTCTTTCGCCTGCCGCCCGCAACCGCGCGGGCCGCTGATCGATTGCGGCCACGTCCGCAACATCGTCTTCAGCATCGGGCCACAAAATAGCGCGGGCGCAATTCTCGCGACCTCGCACTATGACAGCGTCCCCGCGGGCCCCGGCGCCAGTGACGACGGCATTGGCTTTTCGGTGTGGCTGCAAGTGGCAAAGCTGCTGGCGCACGAAAATCTCAAGCGCCGCGTCATCTTCCTGATCAGCGACGGTGAAGAACAGGCGCTGCTCGGCGCCGATGTATTTGGCCAGTTCGATCCACTGATGCATTCGGTCACGACCCTGGTCGACCTCGAAGCGCGCGGCACGCGTGGCCCCGCCGTGTTTTTCGAAAGCAACGAACCCAATGCGGACGCCGTCAACGCCTACGCCGTCGCGCCACGCCCGCTCGCCAATTCCATCATGGCCGATATTTATCGGCTTTTGCCCAACTCCACCGATGTCACCGCGCTCACCCGTCCCGGCCTCGACGTCATCAACATCGCCGTGCTCGACGGCGTCGAAAACTATCACACGCCGCGCGACACCATTGCAGCCCAGGACATTCGCAGCGTTCAGCACATGGGCGATCAAGCGCTCGCCATCATGCGCCGCCTCACCAGCGCCCCGGATCAGAACGTCAACGGTTCGCTCGTTTATACCGACATCGCCGCGCGCTGCTTCATAAGCCTGCCGTCGTGGCTCTCGATCGGCCTGCTGATCATCGGCCTCACTTCCGCGCTGTTGATGTGGTGGCGCGCCGGCAAGGAGCAGCGTTGGGCCACGCTCACCACGCCGCTTCTCGGCCTGATCTTAGCGACGGGCTTTGCGTTTCTTGCGAGCTTGGCGTTCACGATGCTGGCGCCCGGCGTCGATTTCTGGTGGGCCTATCGCGCCGCGACTCGCGGCTGGTGCATAGCGCTGGCGCTACTCGGCATTGTTGGCGGCGCCGCCCTCGTCGCACGCAACGCTGCGCCGGCGCAGCTTGAGGCGGCTGCCTTCTCCATCTTCGCGCTTGTCGGCGCCGGTCTCACCATCATCGCGCCAGGCATCTCCATCCTCTTTGCGGCGCCCATGCTGGTGTATGCGATCGGCGCGGTGCTCGGCTTTGTCTGGCGCCCCGCTGCCGCCATCGGCGCAATCGCTGCCGCGCTCGCCACGCTGATCATCTGGGCGCCCATGCTCTATCTGACCGAGCTCGCGCTCGGCTTCGACATGCCCTTCGTGTCAGCGCTTTTGTTTGCGCTGGCGACGCTGCCGTGGCTCGGCGCGCTCGCGCGCCTGCGCGGCGAAGGCCACTGGCGCTTGAGCTGGCAGGGCGCGAGCGTCACCGCGCTTATCGCCATCGCCGCGGCAGCACTCTTGCCCGCCTCCACCACCGCCATGCCGCATGCGGTGAATCTGGTTCACTTCACGAACACCTCCACCGGACAACAACGCCTGCTCGCCGGCTCTGCGGCGCGTGCGCTGCCGCACGAATTGGCGCAGGCGTATCCGTTTGCGCCCGAACTCATCTTTCCCGGCGATACGCGCCCCTATTGGTCTGCACCCGCGCCTCCCGGCGCAGAGCAACGCGAAGGCCCGTCCCTTGCCGATGCAACGATTGAGACCCACGCGGCGTTCGGCGGCGCCGGCGCGCAGATGCGCATCTTGCACGCACGCATCCGCATGAACGGCGCCTACCGCTTCGTCTTGCGCATCCCCAAAGCCGCGAAGCCGCGCTTCCTCTCCATGAACGGCACTACGACGAGCTTTGCCGACGTCGGCGAGGGCACGGAGCCGACGGATTTCGTCAATGTCGGCTGCGACGGCCGCAGCTGCGACGGCGCGCAAATGGGCATCACGCTCGATGGCGATCCGCACGCGGGAGACTGGTACATCGTCGGCTACTATCCCGGCGCAATCGACCCCGTGCTCGCCGCCGCCATCGCGCACCGTCCCAACACCGCCACGCCCATTCAATTCGGCGACGGCGCACTCACGCTGAGCCAGCTAACCGCACACTAGCGGACCGCTGTGGGTCTTTGGCCCGCGCACCCTTCGACAAGCTCAGGGTGACGCTACTTGATATCGGCGCCAATGAGAGATGGCGTCAGCCTGAGCCTGTCGAAGGCCGACGCTTGCGCCATGCCCTACGGCGCTAAATCGCCTTCTTCGCCGCCGCGAACGCCTCAACACCGCGTTCCAGCTCTTCGCGCGTATGCGCCGCCGACATTTGCGTGCGTATGCGCGCCTTGCCCTTCGGCACCACCGGATACGAAAACGCGATCACATAGACGCCGCGCTTCAGCAATTCTTCCGCCAGCTTCACCGCGGGCTTCGCATCATACAGCATCACCGGAATGATCGGATGTGCGCCCGGCAACAGATCGAAGCCCGCCGCCGTCAGCCCGTCCCGGAAGAACTTCATGTTGTCGCGCAGCCGCGTGCGCAACTCACCGCCGCCCGCGGCGATCTCGACCGCCTTCTTCGCCGCCGCGACAATGCTCGGCGGCACGGTGTTGGAAAACAGATACGGCCGCGAACGCTGCCGCAGCAGCTCAACAATGGCCTTCTTGCCACTGGTGAAACCGCCGCTTGCCCCGCCCAGCGCTTTGCCAAGCGTTGATGTCAGCACATCGATGCGATCGATACAGCCGCAATGCTCCGCCGTGCCGCGCCCATGCGGCCCAACGATGCCAGTCGAGTGGCTATCGTCCACATGCACCAGCGCGTTATAGCGCTCCGCCAAGTCGCAAATTTTATCCAGCTGCGCGATCACCCCATCCATCGAGAATACGCCATCGGTAGAAATGAGCTTGAAGCGCGCGCCAGCCGCGTCTGCCGCCTTTAGCTGCGTCTCCAGATCAGCCATATCGTTATTCTTGTAACGATACCGCTGCGCCTTGCAGAGCCGCACGCCATCGATGATCGAGGCGTGGTTCAGTTCATCCGAAATCACCGCATCCTCAGCGCCGAGCAGCGTTTCGAACAGACCGCCATTGGCATCAAAGCACGATGGATAGAGGATGGTATCTTCGAGCTGCAGCCATTGCGAAAGTTGCGCTTCGAGCTGCTTGTGCACGGTTTGCGTACCGCAAATGAATCGCACCGAGGCCATGCCGTAGCCCCACTGGTCGAGCCCCTCATGCGCCGCCGCCTTCACGCGCGCGTCTTGCGCCAACCCGAGATAATTGTTGGCGCAGAAATTCAGCAGCGAACCGCCGCCGGCAACACCAACCTCGGCGCCCTGCGGCGTCGAGATCACGCGCTCCTCTTTGTAGAACCCAGCCTCGCGAATTCCCGCCAGCTCGCGCTCAAGATGCTCTTTGAATGCGCCGTACATGGTGACCTCATTGATGTCAGGAGCTAACTTCAGTCATTCCGGGATCGCGAAGCGATACCCGGAACCCAGGGGGTGACAGGACTGTGTGTTTGCCCCTGGGTTCCGGATCGCGCTCCGCGCGTCCGGAATGACCGAGAAACTCAGTCCCAATTCAAAATAATCTTGCCGCTTTTGCCCGCGATCATGGTTTCAAACCCATGCTCGAATTCCTGATACGGCAAGCGATGGGTGATGATCGGCAACAGGTCCAGGCCCGACTGGATCATCACCGTCATCTTGTACCAGGTTTCGAAGATCTCGCGGCCGTAGATGCCCTTCATCGTGATCATGTTGAACACGACTTTATTCCAATCGACGCTGACATCGCCCGACGGAATCCCCAGCATCGAAATCTTGCCGCCGTGGCTCATGTTGTCGACCATGTCCTTCAGCGCCCCCGGCGCCCCGGACATTTCCAAGCCCACGTCAAAGCCTTCGGTCATGCCAAGTTCTTTCTGCACGTCCGTCAAATTTTCCTTCGACACGTTCACCGTGCGCGTCGCGCCAACTTTCTTCGCGAGCGACAGCCGGTAGTCATTGATGTCGGTGATCACGACGTGCCGCGCGCCGCAGTGGCGCGCGATCGCCGCCGCCATGGCGCCGATCGGCCCGGCGCCGGTGATCAGCACATCCTCGCCCACCAGATCCCACTGCAGCGCCGTGTGCGTGGCGTTGCCGTACGGATCGAAGATGGCGGCGATATCGAGATCGATGCCGTCAGCGTGATGCCAGACATTGGCGTTGGGGATGACGATATATTCCGCGAAGCATCCCGGCCGGTTCACGCCGACGCCGCTGGTATGCGGGCACAGGTGCCGCCGCCCCGCCATGCAATTGCGGCAGCGCCCGCAAACGATGTGCCCCTCGCCCGAGACGATCATCCCCGGCTTGTAGTCGTTGACGTTCTCGCCCACCGCGACGATCTCGCCGACGAACTCGTGGCCCACCACCATCGGCACCGGGATGGTCTTCTGCGCCCACTCGTCCCACTTATAGATATGAACGTCAGTGCCGCAGATGGCCGTCCGTTTCACTCGGATCTTCACATCGTTCGGCCCGGCCTCAGGCTCGGGCACATCCTGGAGCCACAAGCCGCGTTCCGCTTTTGCCTTCACCAACGCCTTCATGGGCGGCTCCTCGTTTCTTAGCGGCTCCCATATCGCTAACCGCGCCTGCGAACCACAGCAGAATATGGTGGCTCATCACCGCAGCTGCGCTTGATTGCCCGCCGCCCGCGGCGCAAGTACCGGCCATGCTTTCGGTGCTCGAACTTTT
>DASZWS010000102.1:0-4590 GCA_035546515.1 Vitreimonas sp.
AATTAAGCGCTTGCGCACCCATTTCACCGACGCTCAGATTCAAGCTGGAGCTAAGGCGCTCTTGGGCAATCTCAAGGCGCTCTATGGCGACCAGGAAACGGTGGTGTGACCCGTAACTGAGGCGCATTGCCAAGCGAACTAAGGGGCATGAAAACAATACCCATGACCCGCTCCCAATCTGGCTTTGACCTGACTCCACCTAACGCCGACGAACGCCGCCGCTTGGAAGCCGACCTCAATGACGAGGAAAAGCGCGTTCTGCTGCACCATGGCACCGAGGCGCCGTTTTGTGGCGGCCTTCTCAACCAGAAGAAGCCGGGCGTTTACTGCTGCCGCGAATGCGGTCTGCCGCTGTTCCGTGGCGTCCAGAAGTTCGAGAGCGGCACCGGCTGGCCGAGCTTCACGGCGCCGATCGATCCCGCGCACGTGGTCGGCATCGAGGACAATTCTTACGGCATGCGCCGCGTGGAAACGCGCTGCGCGCGCTGCGACAGCCATCAGGGGCATGTCTTCCCAGACGGTCCGCCGCCGACGGGCATGCGCTACTGCATCAATTCAGTGTCGCTGAGCTTCGTGCCGGACGGTGAGCCGCTGCCCGACCCGCTGCAGCGCGGCGATCACTACTAAAGCTTCGTCCGGCGGAGCTTTTCGATCATAGCGTCGAGGTCGCGCTGCATGGCGTGAAGGATCACGTCATCGGCGGCCTCGGCCTTGAACGTATCGAGCGCCCGGCCGACCACTTTGCCGACCAACAGGCCGGCCTCGTTTGCGTCGCCGGTGAAAGCGCGGGCTTTCGCCGCCAACTCGGCGTGCGTCGAGAGAATGGCCGTCACAGGTTGCGCCACACGCGCTCTCCCTCGTTTCGGGCCGAACGCTTCCCCCAGCGCGGCGGCAGATGTGGATACCATAACAGAGTTTTCCCCAGATCGGAGAAGAAATAAGCCCCCTCTCCACATTTTTAGGTCTGGAACGGCCATCGACACCGCCCATGTGCGCCGCATCGAAACAAGCGCGCGATCGGACAAGGCTTTGTTAAGCCTGCACGCGTTTCACTCAGGTCCATTCGCAGAGACGCCGACGATGCGCTTACGATTATCCTCGGGAGGGCGCGCGCCCATGCCATGCAAAATCCACGCGGCGAAGCTGGCGCGTGCGCTTGACCTTACCCGCGTGTCAGCCACGATAGGCGCCGCGTGACGAAGCCCTTTCCAACCAAGAACCTGCGGTTCTTTCTGACGGCGCCTTCTCCGTGTCCGTATTTGCCGGGCCGCCGCGAGCGCAAAGTCTTTACCGGCTTGGACGGTCTCGACGCCGAAGAGCTCCACGATCTGCTTACCAACGCCGGCTTTCGCCGTTCGCAGAACATCGCCTACAGACCATCATGCGACGGTTGCGAAAGCTGTGTCTCAGCGCGGGTGCCGGTTGAAAAATTCGCCTTCACCCGCCGTTGGCGCAAGATCATGGCCAAAAATGCCGATCTGACCCGCAGCTTGCAGCCCGCCGAGGCCACGGACGAGCAGTACAAGCTGCTGCGCCGCTACCTGAATTCACGCCATGCCGAAGGCGGCATGGCCGATATGACCATGGGTGACTACGCCGCCATGGTCGAAGAAACGGCGGTCCGCACGCACATCGTCGAGTATCGCTTCAGCGCAGGCCCCTCGCGGGGCGAACTGGCGGCGGCGGCGTTGGTGGACGTGCTCGGCGACGGACTAAGCTTGGTCTATTCGTTCTTCGATCCCGAAGCCTCGCGGCGCGGGCTCGGCATTTACACCATCCTCGACCACATTCAGCAGGCCCGCGCCGCCGGCTTCGCGCACGTTTACCTAGGCTACTGGATCCCGGGGTCCGACAAGATGGACTACAAATCCTCGTTCCAGCCGCTTGAGTTGTTGTTGGGCGGCGAGTGGCGCCCCTACGAGCCGATCGAGTTCTAAGCCGTACCTCCGGCATCCCCTCTGGCATTGATGTTTTGCCGCATACCAAGCGGCGGTACCATGAACCATGCCCGAGTCGAAGAAAGCGCTGTGGCGCGCCGCTGAGATTGCTCCGACGGCGCGTCCGTTCACACAAAAGCTCAACCCAAACTCGCTCTTCCGCGCAGCGGCGCTGTCACGCTTGGCAGGCATGAGCCGCGCGCATGTGAGCTTGGTGCGCCTGCCGCCCGACAAAGACAGCTTCGCCTACCACGCTCACATGCTCGAAGAGGAATGGATCTACATCATCTCGGGCCGCGCAATCGCCGAGATCGACGGCAAGTCGAGCGAAGTGGGCCCAGGCGATTTCATGGGCTTTGCCACGCCATCGGTCCCGCACGTCCTGCGCAACAGCTTTGACGAGGAGTGCGTGTATCTCATGGGCGGAGAAGACAAGCCCATCGATGTCGTCTCGTATCCCGAGCACGACAAGCGCTTCCTCATCATGCAAACCGAATCTGGCGCTGAGTTCTATGAGCTTGGCGAACCGACAAAGCCGCTCGGCAAAGCTGACTAGAGCACCACGCCCTGACGTGTGCGCGCGCCATCAGGTGCGGTGTACGCATAGGTAGCGCATACGCGGCTATCGTGGGCGTCCGGGCCAGGCTCATCGGCGCCGGAAAACAGGATCAACGTCACGCGCATGTCGCGGCGGCCGTACACCAACGCTGCGTATGATGGCATCCAATCATTCTGACAAAGACTCGGCGCGCCCTGGCGCAATCTCTGCGAGACGATGGCCCGCACCTCAACGTCCAGATCGCCGCTGCTGAGCGCGATGGCCGCGAAGCTGTCGCCGCCGCGGGAGGCCAGCTGGTCGGCCGCACGCGGCGCCAACGTGCGCGTCGCCAACGCCGCGCCCTTCGCGAACGTAAGCGCTTCCGGTTCGATCGCGAGGTCACCGGTAAAATTGCGCGCGGTCTCGGACGCGGCCTTGAACGCGAGCGCGCCCTGCGCCGATGCCGACACTGAACGCGGCGCTGCAGCGCTGCGCACGTCGCCGCACGCCGCCAGCAGCGCCAGCGTCAGAAAAACCACAAGCCGTCCCATCCGGCGAAAACATATCCGGCGCGCTTGGCGTTGGCGACCCAACTAATCGCGGATGCGGCACGGATCGTCGCGCCAGCACGTTTACGTTGCGCGACGAACGCCGCTTGGCGAAAAATCAGGCCGCGCGCCCGGTAATGCTGGCGACGATGATGATCGAGCCGACCAGCGCGATAGCCATGACGCCATAGAGCGGCAACGCTTGTTCGAGCAGCCAATTCTTCCAATCGCGTCCGGCCGTGAGGCCGCCATAGATGCCATACAGCGCCGCCACCAGCGCAAAGCAGCCGACAGCGATCAAGATCATCTCGGTCATAGGCACGCCCCTCGCAGCGAGCCTAACGCAAAGAGGCGGCGGCTGCGAGGGCAACCGCCGCGTCATCAGGTTTGGTTGTCGTGGTTACGCAGCGCGCAGGCGCATGTAGCCAACGCCGGCTTGAAGAGCCAAACCGCTGTTGCCTTGCACGCTGAGGGGTTGCAGCGTGATGGACCGATCGAACCCGCCAATCAGCAGGTTGGCATCGCCGCCGACGCCTACCGTCGCGCCTGCGGTCAACCCGCCATAGCTTCCTTCAAGCGCCGTGCGTCCCACGTTTGAGGTCGGGGCCACGACGGCCCAGACTAACGTGCCGCCACGGGTGTGTCCTAAGTCCACGCCGTAGCGCGACAGCGTGCCCGTGTAGTGCTCCGCGCCGCGACGGAAGGGTCGATACGTACAGTTCATCTGCCGACTAGACGCCACCACGTGGCCCCAACCCGGCGCGACATTGCATGAAAGCGTGCCGACACGGACGCCGCCGCCGGCCGCTTGTGCGGATGGCGCGAGCAACATACCCGCACTCAGGAGCGCCGCCGCCAGAAGTTTTGCTTTACGCATGATTTCTCTCCTCTTGCGTTTGCAATCGGGGAGACAATGGAGGTCCCGCGTGATCCGTTCCGGGAACTGGTGGTGCGGTGCAGCGCCGCGTTGCCTCCGCGCCACACGCAATTTCGCGCGTGCGACGAGAGCCGACTTGGTTTCATTATATCTGCAGTGCGCGGCCAGCGTTAGTGGTGTGACCATCCTGTCCAACCAGGTCCACGCACGACTTCGCCAGGACGCGCGCCGGTGTGCTCACCGCCGCGAATAACCGGCACGCCGTTGACGAGCACGTCGGACACGCCCGTCGCATATTGTTGCGGATGATCATATGTGGCGTGATCTTGCACTGTCGCCGGATCGAACACGACAACATCGGCGGCATAGCCGACTTTGATCTCGCCGCGTCCGTGCAGATGCAGTTGATGCGCTGGCAAACCGCTAAGGCGATGGATAGCCTCGGCGACTGAAATCACATGCTCATCGCGCACGTATTTTGCGAACAGGCGCGCGACATTTCCGTAGGCGCGCGGGTGCGGCTGTGAGCGCAGGAACACGCCTTCGGGCGCATAGCTGCCTTCGTCGGAGCCGAACATGGTGTAGGGCCAGGCGATGTTGCGGCGGATGTTGTCCTCGCTCATCACGAAATACGCGACCTCAACGCGGCTATCGTCGGCGATGACCAGATCGAGGATGGTGTCTTCCGGA
>DASZWS010000103.1:0-5521 GCA_035546515.1 Vitreimonas sp.
GTTCCGCGGCGTCGAGAAAAACAACGTGGAAGAGTATTGTGTGAGCGAAGGCTGGGTGCGTTTGGCGGTGGGTAAAACCCTGGATCGCAAGGGCAAGCAGCTCACCATCAAATACACCGGGCCGGTCGAGCCCTATTTCAAAGACTGAGACGCAGGTCACTCGCATCGTCGCTTGGCGTGCTATAAGGCGCCGGGATGACTGAGGAACCAGGCCCTCCAAAACTGGCGGCAATCATGTCGATCGACGTCGCCGGTTTTTCGGCGATGACCGAAATCGACGAGGCCGAGGCTGCGTCGATGGTGACGCGCGTGCGCACTGTGATCGAGACAGCCGCCAGCAAGCACCAGGGCCGGATTTTCAACACCGCCGGCGATGGATTCATGCTGGAGTTTCCTTCCGCCGCCGGCGCGCTGGCGACGGCCGAAGCATTGTGGGGGAGCGTCGAGCGCAAGGGCGTGCGCGTGGGCGTACATGTCGGTGACGTGCTGCCTGGGCGTAACGGCGATCTGATCGGCCATAGCGTCAATGTCGCGGCGCGGCTGCAGCAATTGGCGCAGCCGGGTGCGGTGGTGGTGTCGATGGATGCGCGCCGCGCGGTGCGCGGCAAGCTGGCGCAACGGCTCCACCCGGCAGGCGCGGTGCATCTCGACAAGATGAGCGAGACCATCGAAATTTTCACGCTTGAACCGATCGCGGCGCAAGGTTCGCGTGGCCGCAAACTCGAGCCCGTCCTTGCGGTGCTGCCGTTCGACAATGAAAGCGATGACGGGGAAATGGTGTATTTCTCCGACGGCGTCGCAGATGAGATCATTCGCACGTTATTGCGGCAGTCCAGCATCAAGGTGATCGGACGCACGTCCGCGTTTCAGTTTCGTGGTCCGCGCAAAACTGAAGCGGCGGCCACGCTGCGCGCGAGCCACGTTCTCGACGGCGCTGTGCACAGGAGCGGGCCGCGTCTGCGGGTGGGCGTCAATCTCGTCGACGCGCGCTCCGGCATCGGGCTGTGGGGCGAGAAATATGATGGCGAGTACGCCGATGCGTTTGCGCTTCAGGACAACATCGCCGCCAATGTCGCCGCCTCTCTCAGCCGCTCGCTGAAGCAGGTGGAGCGCGCCGCGCCGATAAATCCGGCGGCGTACGAACTCTACCTGCGTGCGCGGCAAATATGGCTGATGCTCAGTGATGTCGAAGAGGAAGACGCCGAAGTGCTGTTGCAGCGCTGCGTCAAGCTCGCGCCGGATTTCGCCGAGGGTTGGGCGGCGTTGGCGAGTGTGCGCGCATTTCTGTTGCCGCGTGATCGCGATGTCATCGGCTCGGCGCAGCACGAGATGGCGCTGATGGCGGCTAACCGCGCGCTGGAGATCGATCCGGATTGTGCGCAAGCGCTGGCGGCGCTGTCGTTGCTCAAACCTGCGTTCGCCGAACACGGCGAGAAAATCCGCCTGGTCAACGAAGCCTTGAAGCACACGCCGAACGACGGCTCGCTGCATGTCGCCAGGGCCGCGTGGCTTTACAGCGTCGGCCGGCTGAAGGACGCGGGCAAGGCGCTGGAAACAGCGAGCTTGCTCGATCCGTTAGGGCCGGCGGTGGAAGGTTTGCGTGCAAGTCTGCTCATCGCGCGCGGCGAAACAGACATGGCCGTCGACATCATGAGCGCAGCTTGGGCGCGATGGCCGGATTCGCCGTTCATCTGGTATCTGATGTGGACCTCGCTGTGCGCGGCGCGGCGGCTGGATGACGCTGAGGCTATGGCGGCGCCCGGAGTGCCGCCGAAGCGGGCGGTATCGCCGCAAGACGTTCAGGTTCTGCGCGATGTGGTCGGCTTGCTGCGCCTGCCGCGCGAGATGCGGCGCGAGCGTATCGCCGCACGCTTGAACCAGATCGCCGTGGAAGACGGGCCGATCTCGATTTCCAATTGCGTAGCCGCAGTGAGCGTCGGCTTGGCGGATCAGGCGTTCGACCTTCTCAATCGTGCGCTCGATCGCGGCCGGCCGTTGCGCGCGGACCCATTCGAGGCCTTCGGCATGGCGCGCGGGCAAACGCCGCTGCAATTGTTCGTAGGCGCCGGCGAGAATCGCATTTGGAAGGATCGACGCTTCCCGACTTTGTGCGCACGCTTGGGCTTGGCGCAGTACTGGCTGGAATCGAAGAAGTGGCCCGATTGCGCTTCCGACGTCGATTACGATTTCAAGGCGGCGTGCGCGGCCGCCGTGACGTCCGCGGCCTAAACGTCCTGAACGGTGACGCGGCCGTTCTCCAGCTTCAGCGCCAGCTTGCCGTGCTTCAGCGCCAGCGCGCGTTCGCCGAACACTTTGCGCCGCCAGCCTCTGAGCGCATCAACGTCGGCGGTGTCGCTGGCGGCGATGGCTTCGACATCGGCGGCGGAGGCGATGAGGCGGGGCGCAACTTGGGCGCGCTCAGCTTCGTAGCGCAGCAGCACTTTGAGCAACTCAATAGTCGGGCCGACGCTCGACGGCAGCGGCGGCGGGCGTTCGTGCTTGTACTGCGGGCGATTGGGATCGGCGAAGGCGCGGTCGAGCGCCTGCACGAGTTCCTGAGCACCGCGTGAGTTGCCGAAGCCGCGCGGCACGGCGCGCATGCGATCGAAATCCGCAGTGGTTTTAGGGCGGTGTTCGGCGATCTCGTAGAGCGCGTCGTCCTTAGCGACACGCCCGCGCGGCACGTCGCGCGCTTGCGCTTGGCGTTCGCGCCACGCGGCGGCGACTTGCAACGCCAGCACGTAGTCAGCGGTGGTCTTGCGCAGCTTCAGGCGCTTCCAGGAATTTTCCGGCGTGGTGTCGTAAATGTCCGGATCGGTGAGATTGGCGAGTTCTTCGTCCAGCCAATCGAGCCGGCCTTCTTTCTCCAGCTTGTCGTGCATGCGCGGATAGACGTCGCGCAGATGGGTGACATCTGCGAGCGCGTAGGCGAGCTGTGCTTCGGAGAGCGGCCGGCGGCTCCAGTCGGTGAAACGGGAGGATTTATCGAGCCGCCGCTTCAGCACCTGCTGCACCAGCGCGTCGTAGGCGATGGAGTCGCCGTAGCCGCACGCCATGGCGGCGATTTGCGTATCGAACACTGGCTTTGGCAGCGCGCCGCCGATCTTCAGAAATATTTCCAGATCTTGCCGCGCTGCGTGAAAGACTTTGAGCACGCGGGTATTCGCCATCAGCGCGGTGAACGGCGCGAGATCGATGCCTTCGGCGAGCGGATCGATGACGGCTTCGGCGCCCGGTGCGGCCGCCTGGATCAGGCAGAGCTTCGGCCAGTAGGTCGTCTCGCGCATGAATTCGGTGTCGACCGCGACGAATGGCTGTGCGGCGAGATCGCGGCACAGGCTGGCGAGGTCGGCGGTCTCAGTGATGACGCGCATGCGCGGTGAGTGGGGCGCGCTGCGCATGGGGTCAAGGGCTGATGATGTGGGTTGTCGATTTCCGTCGAATTTGAGCCCTAAAGCAGCGTGCCTTTGGTCTCGGGTGCGACAATACCGCTTTGTGTTCCGTCATCTTCGCGCGGGCCGGTGAGAATGTTTTGCATGCGGTCCGGCGGAAACGGGCGCGCGAGTTTGAGCGCCGCCTCGTCGTCGCCATCCATCCAAACATCGAGGTCAGCGCCGACCAGCATGACCGGCATCGCCGCAGCATGCACGCTCTTGGTGAGATCGTTCGCCGCCGTGGTGAGAATGGCGAAGAGGTGATGCTTGGCCTCTTCCTTGCCGCGCACGCCCTCCCATGGGCGCCAGATGCCGGCGAAGCAGAAGAGCGGACGATCCGGCGCCAGAGCGTACCAATGCGCGACCTTGGGTGAGGTGTCGGTGTATTCCACGAAGCTGGTTGCGGGAACGAGACAGCGAAAGCCGTCACGTAGCCAACCTCGCCAATAAGACGAATTCAGATTGCGCACATTGGTGACGGGGCGCTTGCCGGCGGCGGGCGGGGGAAAGCCCCAGCGCATGTTGAGCATTTCGCGCACGCCCTCGCGATCCTTGCGGACAACCGGCGCAAGCTGATCGGGGAAGATGGCGGGCAGAGGCGGCTCATTGGCGGTGCGATCGCGCATGGCGCGCGTGTAGGCCACGGTGGCCTCGCGCGATTTGGTCATGGAGTACAAGTTACACACGGGGTTCAGACCTTATGCGCGTATTGATGGCGCCGGCAATCCGCGCTTAGATTGCGCGGGGGAATGAAAAATGGGGGGCATTCCGGCGTCGCCGCTGAAGCGGTTCGTGCTGCTGACGCGGCAATGGCCCGCGCTGATCGCCTTTGTCTTCGTGCTGGCGACGGACGTTTTCAATAGCTTTGGCCTCAACGACGCTGCCGATGTGCAGGCCGCAAGCATCACCAACGTGATGACAGCGCCGTTCTATGGCGCTGACGCGCGGCCGGGGCAGAACGCGATCACTGTGGTGGTCATCGATGACTATTCGCGCCAACAGCAGCACTGGCCGGCGCCGCCGCCCTATGGCGCCCAAGGCGACATCATTTCCACGATCGCCATGTATCAGCCGGCGGCGATCTTCTTCGATTTCAGCTACGGCGCGCCGCATGGTGAGAATGCGGCGCTGGAGATCCAAAATCTCGCCCAGCGCATCAAGGACAATTCCAGCAATGGCGGGCCGCCGATTTTCATTGGCGCGGTGAGCGATGATCCGGATTTGGCGCCTCTCAGAGAGATTCCGAGCGTCGGCGTGACCTGGACGGCGCAAAGCTGGCTGCCGTATCCGTTCTACAACGGCCGTCAGGAAATGGCGGCGCCGCGTTTGTACCAGGAATGGTGCGCATATCGTCAGCGCACACTTGGCGCTGACGCCAAGTGTTCGTGGAGGCCGCCGGCGAACGGGGAACTTTCGCTGCAATGGGGCTTTGGCGCGTCGGCGGCGATGCGCGACGCTTCACCGCCGCCGGAGGCATGCGCGCTGCGGGACACGCGCTTTGCCTCGCGGCTTCGCGCCGCCGCGCGCAACACATGGCTGGCGTTCATTGGTCAGATGCCGCCGAGTTGCGTTTATTCGGACACGCTCAACGCGGCGACATTGCTGCAGCAGGCCGACCCGGAGGGGCTGGAGCGCTTGATCAAAGGCCGCATCGTGCTGGTGGGCACGAGCTATCGCGAGGCGGGCGACATTCAGGACATTCCCAATGTCGGCAAAGTGCCGGGTGTCTATGTGCATGCGATGGCGCTCGATAACCTGATTGAGCGCGGCGCCAACTACACGCGCCCTGCGCCCAACGTCCCTGGCTTTGGCTCGCTCGGTTGGCCTGACCTGATCGAAATTGTGATGGGGTTCACACTTTATCTCGCGGCGTGGTTCTTCTTTGATCGGCGCTCAAAGGCGGAGCGGAGCGGCGCGGGCGCCTTGGCGACCTTCGCTGTGGTCGGGCTGGCGCTTGTATTTGCTGCGAGTTTTCTTGAGGCAGCGCTGCATTGGCCGCCGCTGAATATTCTCGGCGTGCTGGTCTTCGTATTCGCGATTTTTGAATACGTTCATCAGCGCAAGGAAAAATCTTGAAAGCAAGGACC
>DASZWS010000104.1:0-3415 GCA_035546515.1 Vitreimonas sp.
CCGATGCCGCACGATGCGCAGGCGCTGGCCTGGGTGCATCCGAAAGATTTGCGCAACTACGCGATGCCGCCGGCGGACGTCGTGCTGGTCGATCGCTTGATGGAGCGCGTAGGCTGATGCTGAAGCGATTTCTTCAAGACGAAACCGGCGTCACCGCGATCGAGTATGGGATCATCGCCGGCCTGATGTTCCTGGCGATCGTCTCCGCCGTGACCGTGTTTGCGTCGAACGCCAACGCCATGTTCGGCAAGGTGTCGGCGGCCGTCACCAACGTGACTGGCTAAGCTTCCAGTTCGACGTCCCAGTAAAGATAATCCATCCAGCTTTCGTGCAGGTGGTGCGGCGGGAAACGCCGGCCGACGTGCTGCAGCTCCTGCATGCTCGGGCGGCGTGGGCGCTTGCGCGGGCGCATATCGACATGACGCGCGTACTTGCCGCCTTTGCGCAGATTGCACGGCGCGCAGGCTGTGACGATGTTCTCCCAGGTGGTGCGCCCGCCCTTCGAACGCGGGATCAAGTGATCGAAGGTGAGATCGTCGGGTGTGCCGCAATACTGGCAATGGAAGCCGTCGCGCAGAAACACGTTGAACCGCGTGAACGCCGGCGGGCGATCCTGATGAATGTACTCCCGCAGCGAGATCACTGAGGGCAGTTTCATCTCAAACGATGGCGAGTGGATCACCTTGTCGTAGTGGGCCACCACGTCGACGCGCTCGAGGAAGACGGCCTTGACCACTTCCTGCCAGGGCCACAGCGACAGCGGATAATAGGATAGCGGGCGGAAATCGGCGTTCAGAACCAGCGCCGGAAAGCCCGATTGCGGGACGCTGGAAACGTTCATAGCGCGCGGCTCCGAGGCTGTCGGCGCAGCGCCTGAACGACTTGGGGGATCATCTGATCTGGACTGAAGACCCGTCTCCTTCTGCCCCAATAGGTAACACCGATTCCGCGCGGTGCGAGACCAGCGATAGCTGATTCACAGCGACGGCTTCGTGACAACCGCGACGGCGTGGCCGAAAAGCCTCACACAGCTGCGGTAATAGTCTGCTTTTTCAGATACCTAGCGAGGAAGGCGGCGCCCAGGTCGAGGCCATCGGGGCCGATCGAATGGGGCACGCCGTAGCTGATATGCCATTGGGCGCCATGGTCGGCGGCGCACAAATCGTCCGCGGATTGGAACATGGCGGCGATCGGGATCATCGGATCGCGGTCGCCGTGGACGAGCAGAATGGGCGGCTTAACGCGCATCTCCTCTTTGAGTTTTCGGCCCGCGACCAGCATGCCGGAGAAGCCCAGGATCGCCGCCGGCGCGCGTGCGCGGCGCAAGCCCACATGCAGCGACATCATCGTGCCCTGGCTGAAGCCGACGAGCGCCAAGCGGCTTTCGTCCAGGCCGGCTTTCTCCAATTCGCGGTCGATGAAACGGTCCACCGACTGCGCGGCTTGGCGCACGCCCACCTCCATCAGATGCGGATCGAGATTTGAGATCGGAAACCACTGATAGCCGTTGGGCGCCTGCGGGACAGGCTCGATGGCGTTGGGGGCGACGAACAACGCGCCGGGCAATGTTTCGGCCCAGTATGGCGCGAGACCGATGAGATCGGCTCCGTTGGAGCCGTAGCCGTGCAGCAGGATCACCAATGCGTCTGGCTTGCCGCCGCGGGCGGGCGGCTGACGCGGGCCATCTATGAAAACCGTCATGGGCGGAGTGCTAGCGGCTCCCGCGTGCGAACGATAGCCTTGCAGCCGTGAGCTTCGTCACCCGCTTCGCCCCCTCGCCTACGGGATATCTGCATCTCGGCCACGCGCTTTCGGCGTTGACCGCGTTCGATGCGGCGCAAGCGGCGGGCGGGCGCTTTCTGCTGCGCATCGAGGATATTGATCAGGGGCGTGCGCGGCCGGAGTTTGAAGCGGCGATCTACGAAGATCTGGCGTGGCTTGGCATCCGCTGGGAAGAACCGGTACGGCGCCAATCCGAGCACATGGCCGACTATGCGGCGGCGCTACAAAGTCTGATTGATCGCAATCTGGTCTATCGCGATTTCCGAACCCGCAAGGAAATTGCCGACACAATTGCTTCTGCACCGCACGGGATGAGTGACGATATCGCCCGCGGCGAAGCTCTGCCTGAAGAGGAGGAGAAAGCGCGGTTGGCGAATGGGGAGGCGTTCGCGTGGCGGCTTTCGCTAAAGAAGGCGCGCGCGGCGTTAGGGCCCTCTTACTTCGCTTTGGTGTTCGAAGACGAAACCGGACCGACGCGCGCCGAACCCGACAAGCACGGCGACGTCGTGATCGCGCGCAAAGACTTCCCGACCAGCTATCACTTGGCGTCGGTGTGGGACGACGCTTTGCAGGGCGTGACACACGTCATTCGCGGCGAGGATTTGCGCGAAGCCGCGCATTTGCACGTGCTGTTGCAAAAGCTGCTGGGCTTGCCGACGCCTAAGTATCGGCATCATCGCTTGGTGCTGGGCGAGGATGGCAAGCGGCTGGCGAAGCGTGATTCCGCAGCCACGCTGCGGGCGCTACGGGAGAGCGGAAAAACAGCGGCGGATGTGCGGACGTTGCTCCAGCTTTGATGTGACCGGTGTTATAGTGCCGCCATCCCGCGCGAGGGAGAGTGGACCCATGCGCAGTTTCATGTTCGCAGCCGCGGCGTTGGCGTTGGGCGCCTGCACGCCCTTGACCTCAAATCATCCGTTGTTTGCGGTCGCCGACCAAACCGGACCGCCGCCGCTGACGGAGGGCGTCTGGGTGGCGTTGAACGCGCGGTGTACACGTGAAGAGGCAGCGGCGACGCCGATGCCCGACGATTGCGAACCGTTTACGCTACATCGCGAAAGCAACGGCGGTTGGGCTTTATCGTCAACCAAAACTGTCAACGGCGTCGTTCAGCACGAGGATATGCACTTCCTGCTCGCACCCGCCGTGCCGACGGCTATCGCCGACGCGTATGCGCCCCTCTACGTGGCGCAAATGCCTGCCCATGAGGTGGACCCGCACGATGACAGCGATGCCGACGTGCGGATTTATGCGGCCCTCGCCCCGCTCGGCGAGATGCCGGCAAAAGAGGCGTTCTTCATCGATCTCGAATGCGACTCCGTGCTGCGCGAAGGCCCCATCGATGGCGTGACCGCCGAGCACAACGACCGTGGTGAGATTTCGGCGTGTACGGCGCAGAACCAAAGCGCGGTGCGGGAGGCCGCGCGGCGCGGCGCCATCGAGCAGCTTTCAACCATCGACGCCAACCGCCTCATCTTCGTGCACCCTTGAGACATTGTTAGCGCCCGTTAGGCTCAACCGAAATTCATCACACATAGTGGATGGTTCGGAAACTACGGCTGCGTAGGATGCGAGATACGGAGGAACGTCCGGCCCCTATGGCCGGGCGACGTCGCATGCAATGTTTTGGGTT
>DASZWS010000105.1:0-1737 GCA_035546515.1 Vitreimonas sp.
AAGCCTCGGTGCATCGCTCGGCCGTACGCGGCTGATGCGGCTTTCGGGGCACGCGGAGGTAACTCCGCACATCGACACGCACTATTACTGGCGCGACCGCATGCGTGTGCACGTGCCGGTCGTCACCCAACCGACCGTCACGTTCCATTGCGGCGCGGACGCCGTGCACATGGCCGCCGGCGAGTGCTGGATTTTCGACACCTGGAGCCTGCACCGCGTCATCAATGACGCCGAGCGTCAGCGCATCCACCTGGTGGCGGACACGGTCGGCGGCGAAGGCATGTGGCCGCTCATTACCGGGGGGCGTACACCGCAGCACAAGGGCGCATGGGAAGCGCGGGCCGTCGGCAAGACGGGCACATCGATCGACAAGCTGCAATTCGAGAATTTCAACGCGCCGCGCGTGATGACGCCGTGGGAGGTCAAGGATCATATTTGGTTCATTCTTGGCGAAACGGTTCAGAATCATCCCGCCTATCCGGGCACGGCCCAAGCCTGCATGCATTTCCTGCACACCTGGCGCGGCTTGTGGTCGACGTACGGCGATGGCGAAACGGCTTGGCCGTTTTATCGCAGCGCACTCGATAGATTTGTGCAGGAGTTGCAGGGCGCGCGCGCCGAGCAGCTGGTTCTGCGTACTGGCGGTCAGATGATCGTTTCGCTGTTCAGCCTGGTCATCGATGTGGCGCTTGCCGACAAGGTTCGTGACGATGGCGGCGGCGAACGCCGCGATGCGCCCGGCGGAGTGGCGCCCGCCGCCGCGCCGTCCGTCCGCAAGGAGAGCAATTTGTTCGACCGGCCCGTATTCATCGTCAATCCGCCGCGCTCGGGGTCGACGTTCCTGTTCGAAACGCTGCAGCAGGCGCCCAACCTCTACACGGTTGGCGGCGAGAGCCACGGCGTGATCGAGGGTGTGCCGGCGCTGTCAATGCCGGGCCGCAACTGGGAATCGAATCGTCTCGAAGCGCGCGACGCCACGCCCGCGATCGCGGACATGCTGCGATCGCGCTTCGCTGGCGGCTTACGCGATCGCGACGGCCTCTCGCCGACGCGCTTTCCGGTTCGCATGCTCGAAAAGACGCCGAAGAATTCACTGCGCGTGCCTTTCATGGAAGCCGTGTTTCCCGATGCGCGGTTCATCTACCTGTATCGCGACGCCCGTGAGGTGTTGGCGTCAATGATGGAGGCGTGGGAATCCGGGCGCTTCCGCACGTATCCGATGTTGCCCGGCTGGGAACGCGAACGGCCGTGGTCGCTGCTGCTGACGCCCGGCTGGCGCGCGCTTAACGGCCTGCCGCTGAATCAGATCGTCGCTGCGCAATGGACGGCGGCCACGCGTGCGCTTCTCGATGATTTGGAGAGAATCCCTGCCGACCGCCGCACCGTCGCCCGCTACGACGCGCTCGTCGCCGATCCGGATGCAGAAGTTCGCCGGCTTTGCGCGGCCATGGATTTGCAATGGGATCGCACGCTCGGCAAAGACCTGCCGCGTTCGGCCTTCACGGTCTCCGAACCGCAAGCCGGCAAGTGGCGCAAGCGGGAGGCCGAGGTGATGGAGGTGCTTCCCGGTTTGCAGCCGCTGATTGATCGCGTTCTGCGTTTCGTCGAAGCGTCATGAGCGCGGCCGCGCCGCTGCAAGCAGCCAAGCGTGAACTTGCCGGCGCGCCGGATCGCGCCGAGATGCTCTCTCGCCAGGCGCTCGCCGCCGAGCCCGGCAATCTTGAGGCGCAGATCATC
>DASZWS010000106.1:0-2389 GCA_035546515.1 Vitreimonas sp.
TCGGGGAGAGTTTGCGGACGAGGGCGGCATGGGCGTCCACGTCCCCCTTCGTCTCGCGGCTGCGCCGCGATCCACTTCCCCCGCTCGCGGGGGAAGATGCGATGGCGCGGACGCTCACGCGCCATGAGTCTGGGTTAGTGAGGTCGAGGGCGTTGGCGCCAGATTGCGCTTGATCCTGAACCTCCCCCTTCGTCTCGCCGCCTCCGCCTTCGCTCTTCGAGCTTCGGCGGACAAGTCGCCGCCATCCACTTCCTCCGCGGGCGGGGGAAGATTGAAACGGCAGCAGCGCGGCTTCGATCAATAGGAAGCGGCGCATGAGCGCTTCGGCGGCGCGGAGCCAGGGGAGGATGAGTTTGTAGTCTTTGAAGAGGAGCGTGTGACGGTCCGCCAGCTCTTGCGGTTCGCCGAAGAGGCCGAAGCACTCGCACAGAAATTCACGCATGCGCCGCCACAGGTCGATGGGCGCATTGCGGTGATCGGGTGGGAAGTTCGGGTCGGACATTTGCGACGCCGAGTGTACGCGCGCCGCCAGAGGGGGCGGATAGATTTTCGCGCGCGCCTTGATTTGTACGGGAAAGCGGCGCGGAAGGTGTGGGATAGAGGGCGAATGGCGTCCCAGCAGCGCGCGGATGGTAGCTGTTCGCGCCGTCGCTCCTCTCCCGCATTTGCGGGAGAGGTTGGGTGAGGGTGTTGCGCAGGTCTATCCGGTTTCGACGGCGCCGCCCCCTCACCCTGCCCTCACCCCCTCTCGGGGGAGAGGGTGGAGTTGGCTCGCATTGAAGAGGCAGAGCATGGCCAGTGATCACCACGCGTCCGATCCGTTTCATTTGGCGATACCGGTTCACGACATTGCGTCGGCGCGGCGCTTTTATGGAGAGACGCTTGGCTGTCCGGAAGGGCGGAGCGCTGCGCATTGGGTCGACTTTGATTTGTTCGGGCATCAGCTGGTGGTGCATCTGAGCGATGCGGCGACGGCGCGCAGTTCGAACCCGGTGGATGGTCACGATGTGCCGGTGCCGCATTTTGGCGTGGTGCTGACGATGGAGCGCTGGCGGGCGCTGGCTGAGCGGTTGCGGGCGGCGGATGTTGCGTTCGTGATCGAGCCGCACATCCGCTTTGAAGGCCAAGTCGGCGAACAGGCGACGATGTTCTTTCTCGATCCGAGCGGCAATGCGCTTGAGTTCAAGGCGTTCAAAGATCGCGGGGCGTTGTTCGCGCGCTAGTGGGCCACGCTTTGCATGGCGTATTCGCGGACGACGGCGGTGAGGAAGTCGCGGCCTTCGTAGAGTGAGCGTACGCGGATCTTTTCGTTCAAACCATGCGCGTTGGTTTCGCCTTCGGCGGAGAACATGCCTGAGAGGCCGTAAGTGGGAATGCCGGCGGTGTTGAGATAGCGGCCGTCGGTGGCGCCGGGCGTCATCACCGGGATGATCGGCACGCCATGCCACATGGCGCTAGCAACGTGTTCGACCGGGCCCATGATCGCCGGCGTCAGCGGCGGCGCTTGCGAACCGTCGCGGCGCTTGATGATGCTGACGGCGATTTGCGGATCGTTGACCACCTGCTGCAGCGTGGTTTGGATTTCCTCCGGCGTATGGCCCTGCATGATGCGGCACGAGAGCGTGGCGTCGGCGCGTTGCGGCAGCGCGTTGGGCGCGTGTCCGGCGTTGAGCATGGTGGCGACGCAGGTGGTGCGCATCAGCGCGTTGTAAGAGGGATTGGCGGAGAGCGTGGCCGCAGCGTTGGCATTAGTTGGATCGCGCGCCAGCGTGGACATGGCGTCGCCCGTCGGGCCGCCGACGATCGGGGCCATGCGCGCGAAGAAGGCTTCAGTCACCGGATTGAGCTCAAGCGGAAACGAAAATTGCGAGAGCCGCATGAGGCCCTGGCTCAGGCGATAGATGGCGTTGTCCGGCGTTGGGCGTGAGGAATGGCCGCCGGGATTGGTGACCTCAAGCTGGAAGACTTGGTGGACTTTTTCGCCGGCCTGGATGTTGAGGGCGATGCGGCGGCCGTTGGCGTCGAGGATGCCGCCGGCGCCTTCGTTGAGCGCGAAATCGGCCTGCAGCCAATCGCGATTGTGCGCGAGCAGATATTCGACGCCATTGACACGGTCGGAGGTTTCCTCGCCGCAGGTGAGCGCCATGCGGATGGTGCGGTTGGGGCGGTAGTGCTCCTGCTTGAGGCGGATCATCAGATCGGCCCACACCGAGGCCATGGCTTTATCGTCTGACGCGCCGCGACCGTAGAAATAGCCGTTCTCTTCAACAAGCGTGAACGGATCGCGCTGCCAATCCTCGCGGTGGGCGTCGACCACGTCGATGTGGGCGAGCAGCAGGATGGCGTGCGCGTCGGATTGGCCGTGCAGCACGGCGACGAGGTTGCCATC
>DASZWS010000107.1:0-21713 GCA_035546515.1 Vitreimonas sp.
GCCGGGGCTTGGGGCGTCTTACGACTAACGCAACCAACGTTTCGGCGTGCGCTCGACGTCAGTTTTGACGTGTCGAGTCACGAGCATGGGGCCATGGGGGCTTTGCCATTTGCGTGATCCGGCCGTCGGTCAAGAACCGAACCAGGCCTCCGCGTGCGTCCCCCACCCAGCCTGCTGCGAGGCCTGCAGGCGCCGTCGGACAGCTTGTCCCCGTCCGACGGCGCCGCCTTGTTCAGATCATCAAAATTTGATCTCCAAAATGTGCAGGCAGCTCAGCGCTAACGCGTCGCCGGGACGCGCCTTTGTGCCTTCAATTTAATCACTGAGACTGCTATCTCGCCTGCCGTCGGAGCGGTTCGCAGTTCCCTCCGGCCAAAACGAGGAAACGCCTGATGGACGCCGCGCGCGTAGAGCTGACCGCCGATGAATTCGTAGCGGCGGCAAGCAACGGGCCTTGGCCGGCGTTCCAGAGCAACGGACGGACCGAGGCCGCAGCAGAAACCTTCCTACGCGGCATGTACGATGACGCCTCGCCGGACGAACTGGTCGACCTTTCTTTCAAGGACTTAGCGGCGCTCGCGCACGATTTCTGGCGTTGGCGGGGCGAACGCGCGCCCGACCAGCAGATCATGCGCATCCGTCGCGGCGTCGGCGCCGACAAGAAGGAACTCGATCGCGATATCCTAGAAGTCGCCGGCCCCGACATGCCGTTCCTGGTGGACTCCGTGATGGGGGAGGTGGCGGCGCACGGCATCTCCACGTTGGCGCTGTTCCACCCGCTGGCGCCGGCGCCGCGGGGCACAGGGCGGGATTCGCTCATCCAAATCCACCTCCCGCGCCTGTCGGCGCAAAAGTCCAAGGCGCTGGAAGCCGGTGTGCGCGCGGCGTTGGCCGATGTCCGCGTCGCCGTCGCCGATTTCCTCGACATGCGTCAGCGCATGCTCTCATGTGCGCAAGAGCTTGAGCACGCGCGCACGAACGCACCGTCCGAAGAGCAAGCAGAAGCGGTGGCGCTGCTGCGCTGGCTGGCGGCTGACAAGTTCACCTTCCTCGGCGCGCGCGACTACGAATATGCGCGCGACGCCAGCGGCGCCTACACGCCGGTCGAGCCGGACATCATCGACAACAGCTGCCTGGGCATTCTGCGCGATCTAAATCTCTATGTTCTGCGCACCAGCGCTGAACCGATGACGCTGACGCCGGAACTGAAGCGTCTGATGGCGGAGCCGTCGCCGCTGATCGTCGCCAAATCGACACTGTACTCGCGCGTGCACCGCCGCGCGGTCTGCGACTATGTCAGCGTCAAGCGTTACAACGAGAAGGGCGAGGCCATCGGCGAGACTCGCTTCGTTGGCCTTTTCACCATCGAATCCTTCACCGAACCGACGCGCAACATTCCCATGCTGCGGCGCAAGTCTGAGTGGGTGATGCAGCAGGCGGGGTTCACCTCCGGCGGCCACAGCGCCAAGACGCTGCGCAAGATCATCGAATCCTATCCGCGCGAAGAACTCTGGCAGATGTCGCGCGAAGAACTGCTGGATACCGCGCGCGGCATTCTGCACCTACTGGATCGCCCCCGCGCGCGCGTGTTCATGCGCCGTGACCGCTTCAACCGCTTTGTCACCGCGCTCGCCTACATTCCCAAGGAGCGCTACGACAGCGCCATTCGCATCGCCGCGGGCGAAGCGATCGCCAAGGCGTATGGCGGCCAAGTCGACAGCTTCATGCAGCAGCTCGGCGAAGGCCAGCTGGCGCGCGTGCTTTACGTGATCAATGAAATCGACCGCAAAAATCCGGGCCCCGACCAGCGCACGCTGGATGCCGTCATCACCAATCTGGCGCGCAACTGGAAGGACAATTTCAACGACGCGCTGATGGCTTCGCCCTTGTTCGATGCGGCAAGCCGCGAGGACGCCGCCAACCGCTTCGACGATGCCTTCACCGCCGCCTACCGCGAGCGCTACTCGATCGACGAAGCGCTCATCGACACATCAGAAATTCAGTCGGCGCAGGACAGCGAAGTGGTCCGCGTGCGCGCGTATCGCCTGCCGGGCGACACCGACAACGTCATGCGCTGCAAGTTCTATGCGCGCGGCGACGTGCTGGCGCTGTCGGCCACGGTGCCGATCCTGGAAAAGATGGGGCTGTTCGTCGATTCCGAGGTGAACTTCGAATTGCAGGCGAAAGCCTCGGCGCTGATCCCCGCGGCGCGCATCTTCATCCATGACATCGAAACCCGCTCCGTCGACGGCAAGCCGATTGATCTCGAGAACGCCGGTAAGCTGTTCGAGGACGCCTTCGCCGCGATCTGGACGGCGAAAGCTGAAAGCGACGGCTTCAATCGCCTTATCCTGGCGTTGCCGTGCTCTTGGCGCGAGGCGGCGTTGATCCGTGCGCTGGCGCGCTATCGCCAGCAGACCGGCCTCGATCCCTCGCAGCTGATCCAGGAGCAGGCGCTGGCCGCCAACCCGCGTATCGCCGATCTGATCCTGGCGCTGTTCAAAGCGCGCTTCGATCCGAACCTACAGGTTTCTGACGAGACCCGCCAATCGCGCTCCTCGAAACTCGAATTCATGATCGAGAGCGCGCTCTCCGAGGTTGTAAGCCTCGATGACGACCGCGCGCTGCGCCGCATCGCTCAGCTCGTCACCGCTATTCGCCGCACCAATTATTATCAGCCCGGCGCCGACGGCCAGCCCAAAGCCTACATCTCGTTCAAGATCGACAGTCACGCCGTCACCGAGTTGCCGGCGCCGAAGCCGTATCGCGAAATTTGGGTGGCGAGCCCGCAGGTCGAAGGCGTGCACTTGCGCTTCGGCCCGGTGGCGCGCGGCGGCTTGCGCTGGTCCGATCGCCGCGACGATTTCCGTACCGAGGTGCTCGATCTCGTCAAAGCCCAGCAGGTGAAGAACGCCATCATTGTGCCTGTTGGCGCCAAGGGCGGCTTTTATCCGAAAACCTTGCCGCCGCGCGGCGCGCCCAATTTTCAGGATGTCGGCATCGAAGCCTACAAGATGTTTCTGCGCGGCTTGCTCGACATCACCGACAACATCATTGACGACAAGATCACGCCGCCGCGCAACGTTGTGCGTTGGGATGGCGATGACGCGTATCTCGTCGTCGCCGCCGACAAGGGCACCGCTACTTTCTCCGACATCGCCAACGGCATCTCCGCCGAATACGGCCACTGGCTGGGCGACGCGTTCGCCTCGGGCGGCTCGGCCGGCTATGACCACAAGGCCATGGGCATCACCGCCAAGGGCGCATGGGAGGCGGTGAAGCGCCACTTCCGTGAAATCGGCAAAGACATCCAAACCACGCCGTTCACAGTTATCGGCGTCGGCGATATGTCCGGCGACGTGTTCGGCAACGGCATGTTGTTGTCGCGCAAGATTCGCTTGCTTGCGGCGTTCGACCACCGCGACATCTTCATCGACCCCAATCCGGCAGATGAAGAGAAATCATTCATTGAACGTCAGCGCCTGTTCGATAAGCCACGCTCCAGTTGGCAGGATTACGACAAGTCGCTGATCTCGAAGGGCGGCGGCGTGTTCTCGCGCAGCCTCAAGGCCATTCCCGTCAGCAAGGAAATCGCCGCGCTCACTGGCCTCGACAAGGCCGAGGTGACGCCGACGGAGCTGATGTCGGCGCTGTTGAAAGCGCAGTGCGAGTTGCTGTGGTTCGGTGGCATCGGCGCCTACATCAAGGCGCGCGCCGAGAGCAATGCCGACGTCGGCGACAAGACCAATGACGGCATCCGCGTTGATGCTGAAGAGTTGCGCTGCCAGGTGATCGGCGAGGGCGCCAATCTGGGTGTCACGCAGAAAGGCCGCATCGCGTTTGCGCGCGGCGGCGGCCGCATCAACACCGACGCCATCGACAATTCCGCGGGGGTGGATACCTCCGACCACGAGGTCAACATCAAGATCCTGCTGGCGGACGCCATCCGCGTTGGCGCGCTGAAGCAGGACAAACGCGATAAGTTGTTGGAATCGATGACCGACGAGGTCGGCGCGCTGGTGCTTGAGGACAATTACGATCAAACCGGCGCGCTTTCGCTCGCGCAAGCCACCGCGCCGCAGGATCTCGATAGCCACGAACGCTTGATCCAGCGGCTGGAAGCCTCCGGCAAACTCTCACGCCGGGTCGAAGGCCTGCCGCTCACCGGTGAGTTCGCGACGCTGCGCGCCGCGAAAGCCGGCCTTACGCGGCCGGAGCTGGCGAAGCTGTTAGCCTACGCCAAGATCGATCTGTTCGATGCGTTGGTCGCCTCGCACGCGCCCGATGGTCCGGCATTCGTACAATCGCTGTGCAACTATTTCCCAAAGGAGCTGAAGAAATACGAGCCGCAGATGGCGACGCATCGCCTGCACCGCGAAATCATCGCCACCAAATTGGCCGACGCGCTGGTCAATCGCTGCGGTCCATCGTTCGTGGATCGCCTGAATGACGTGACGCGCGCCGGCCCCGTTACCATCGCCTGCGCCTTCGAAGCCTCGCGCCGCATCTTCGATCTCGAGTCGCTCGTCGCCCGTATCAACGCGCTCGACAACAAGGTCCCGGCCGCCGCGCAAATCGCCCTGCATCAACGCGTGGGCGGCGCCTTGCGGCGCGCCTCGACGTATCTCGCGCGCAACGCCGGATTCGGCGGCGAAAACCCGCCGTCGATCGTCGACGTGGTCACCCTTTACAAAGCGCCGGTCGAAGCGCAGCGCGCCACCTTGCAAGAGGATCTGAGCGCGATCGAGCGCGAGCGCGTCGCGGTGCGCCATAAGGCGCTCACCGATCTCGGCGCGCCTGATGATATTGCGCTGGAGGCGGCGCTGTTGTCGCCGCTGACTCTCTCGCTCGATGTCGCCGATCTCGCCCGCCGCACCAATTGGCCGATCGCGCAGGCCTCCATGCTGCACACTGTCGTTGGCGCTGAGTTTGGCCTCGATGCGCTGCGCGACGCCGCTATTGCGCAGCGTTTGGATGCGCACTGGGATCGCTTAGTGTTGCGCCGCACCGCGGATGACTTCGGCGAAATGCAGCTGCGCCTCGCCGAAGCCGCCGCGAAAGCGCTCGGGGCGCCTGACCGCGGCGCCACCATGGAATCGCTGACCGCCGCGGTGAAGGCCTGGATTGCGTCGCTTGGCCAGCCCGCCGATCGCGCGCACGCGGCATATGTCGAACTTGGCGCCGGCGGGCAGTGGACGTTCGCCAAGCTGATGCTGATGGCGGCGGAAATGAACACCCTGGTCAGCGCGGTGCATTAGCCGAAACGGGCGACGCTGAACGGCGTGAGATCGAACGGCGCTGGCTGATCGGTCGCCAAGGCTGCGATGACCTCGCCGGTGATGGCGCTCATCGTCAGCCCAAGGTGTGCGTGACCGAATGCGTAATAGATTTTCGGCGCACGCTTCATCCGTCCGATTGCCGGCACATAATCCGGCAACGTCGGGCGCGGTCCGACCCAACGGTCCGGCGCCTTGGAAAACTTCACACCGAGCTCATCCAAATGCTGATGCAGCCGCGCCCATTTGCGCGCATCGGGCGGGGCGCTCGGATCGCCGAATTCCAGAAAGCTCGTCGCGCGCAAGCCGCTGGTGAAACGCGACAGCACCAGCGAACGCTCCTCGAAGATCGCGCATGGCAAGTCCGCGGGCCAATCGTGCTCGACGCTTTGCATCGAATAGCCGCGTTCGCCGATCAGCGGCGCGTGCGCCCCGACACAGCGCATCGACGCACCCGACCAGGCGCCGCACGCAACCAGCAACGCCTCCGCCTCCCGCGTGCCGCCGCGCTGCAATTGCGCGCGGCCGCTGGGATCAATCGCGACGACTTTGTCGGCGACGATCTCGCCGCCAAGCGCTTTGAACTTTTTCAAAACGCCGTCGCGGGCGCCTTGCGGATCGCTGACTTGGCCGGTGCCGTCGAAATGCAGCCCGCTCGCCGGCGCCGCCTTCAGCACGGCTGCGTAGCGCGCCAATTCCGCATCGGTCATGTCGCGCACTTTGGTCGCGCCGATCGGCAAGCGGGCGTAGGCCTCGCGCGCGGCGTCGCCGGCGGCTCTTGTCATGTATAGATTGGACTGCCCGTGCGGACGCACCATGCCGTGCATGTCCGCCAGTGCCTCCAGGCGTCGCCACGCACCCATGGCGTCGCGCAAGATGTCTGTCAGCGCTGCTTGGCCGCGTGCGAACTGCCCAGGCTCACACGCGCCCAGGTAACGCACCGACCAGGGCAGCCACAGTCCGATGTCCCGCCAGCGGAAATCCAACGGCCCTCCAACGCCGAACAGCCGGGATGGAAACGAGCGCGCGTAGCTCCACATCGACCATGGCAGCACTTGCTCAGTGCCGATGTGCCCCGCATTGCCAAACGACGCTGCTCGCCGCGCGTTGCCCGGATCGATCAGGGAGACTTGAACGCCCTTCGCCTGCAGCTGCAGCGCGGAGGCCGCGCCCACAAGCCCGCCGCCGATGACGATCATGGATTTCATCACGCCTCGCATCGTATAGGTTAGCGCGGCCCGTCAAGGGCAGGTGAGGATGCGATGACGAAAGTCTCCTGGGCGGGGGTATTTCCTGCCGCGACGACGCAGTTCAAGCCGGATATGTCGATCGACATCGGCGAAACCCAGCGCGTGCAGGACGCCTTGGTGAAGGACGGCGTGCATGGGCTCATCATCATGGGCACCGTCGGTGAGAACAACTCACTTGAGCCCGATGAGAAGCGTGACGTCCTGCGCGCCGCAGTCGAGGCGGTAAACAAGCGTGCGCCAGTGCTTGTCGGCGTGTCCGAGTTTGACAGCAAACGCGCCATCGCCTTTGCGCGCGACGCCGAGAAGATCGGCGCGGACGGGCTGATGCTGCTGCCGGCGATGGTCTATGTGCCCACCGAGGCCGAGCTCGTCGCGCACTTCAAGGCGGTGGCGAAGGAAACGGCGCTGCCGATCATGCTCTACAACAACCCTCCAGCCTATCGTGTCAGTGTCGGCATCGAGGCGATCAAGCAGCTGGCGGACATTCCCAATATTGTCTGCCTCAAGGAAAGCGCGCCGGATACGCGCCGCTTCACCGATCTCCACAATGCCGTCGGCGACAAGATCATGCTGTTCGCGGGTCTTGACGATGTTGCGCTCGAAGGCTTGGTCCTCGGCGCCAAGGGTTGGGTCTCCGGTCTCACCAACGCGTTCCCGAAGGAATCTATTGCGCTCTATGACGCGATCATGCGCAACGATCTCGATAAGGCGCGCGCCATCTATCGCTGGTTCATGCCGCTGCTGCATTTGGACGCCGAGCACGACCTCGTGCAGTCGATCAAGCTGGCCGAGCAAATCATGGGCCGGGGCAGCGAACGCGTGCGTCCGCCGCGTTATCCACTCACCGGGTCCCGCCGCGCAGAGGTAGTGGCGATGGTGGAGAAGGCTGCGGCGGAGCGCCCGAAACTGTGAGCCGCAGCGTTTTCAAATGCATTGATGGCCACACCGCCGGCAATCCGGTGCGGCTGGTGATCGAAGGCAGGCCCGAATTGCGCGGCGCCACGATGAGCGAGCGCCGGCAGGATTTTCTGGCGCGCTACGATTGGATCCGCACCGGCCTATGTTTCGAGCCGCGTGGCCATGACATGATGAGCGGCGGCTTCCTCTATCCGCCAACCACACCTGAAGCTGATGTCGGCATCCTCTTCATCGAAACCAGCGGCTGTCTGCCGATGTGCGGCCACGGCACGATTGGCATCGTCACCTTCGCCATCGAGAACGGGCTGATCAAGCCGCGCACGCCGGGCCGCTTTGTCGCCGATGTGCCCGCGGGCCAGATTGAACTCGAATACAAACAAGAAGGCGCGCGCGTGCGGAGCGTACGCATCCGCAACGTGCCGAGTTATCTGGCCGCCGAGGGCGTGAACATTGACGTACCGGGCTTCGGCCCGCTCAGCGTCGATGTCGCGTACGGCGGTAATTTCTACGCCATCATCGAACCGCAGGGCGCCTACAAAGGCCTCGATGACCTCGGCGCCGCGCGCATTCTGCAGCTGTCGCCGATCGTGCGGCAGCTGATGCGCGACGCGATCGAGCCGGTGCATCCGCACGACCCGACCATTCGCGGTGTTTCGCACGTTATGTGGACCGACAAGCCCAAAACTGCCGGCGCCGATGGCCGCAACGCGGTGTTCTACGGTGACAAAGCCATCGATCGCAGCCCGTGCGGCACCGGCACTTCGGCCCGCCTCGCGCAGCTGCGCGCCAAAGGCAGGCTCAAGATCGGCGATCGCTTCGTGCACGAGAGCTATATCGGCAGCCGCTTCGTCGGCCGCGTTGAAGCCGAAACGGATCTCGGCGGCCAGCGCGCCATCATTCCCTCAATCGAAGGCTCGGCCATCGCCACCGGGCGCAACGAAATCTGGATCGACGACGAAGACGTCTTCGCCCACGGCTTTCAGGTCGTCTGAAGCGCGTTGCGCCTCCCGCGCGCGCGTGCTCAAATTAGCAAAACCTCGGGGGAGGATGCATGGCGGCCGTTCAGGCAGCACTTAAGTGGCTCACGACCATTGTCGGCGGTTTGCTGGCGGCGCTCTCGGCCATCGCGCTCTATTTCATCGCCGTCCTGTTCGGTGAAGCGCGCAAGCGCAATCAGCTTGCGCCGAACGTCGAAGCCATTGGCCTCGGCGCCGTCGCCAATTTCTTCGACACGCTCGGCATCGGTTCGTTTGCGCCATCCACAGCTTGGATGAAGCTGCGCAAGATGGCGCCGGACAGCTATTTTCCCGCCATCCTCAACGCCGGCCACGCGCTGCCGACCGTCACCGAAGCCCTGGTGTTCATCACCTTGGTACAGGTCGAGCCAGCCTTGCTGATCGGCTGCATCATCGCCTCCGTGCTAGGCTCGTGGGTGGGCGAACCGATCGTGCAGAAGGCGCCGGTCAAGATGGTGCAAGGCGTCGTCGGCGTGGCGTTGCTGATTGCGGCGGTGCTGTTTGCGCTCAAGAACCTCAACTTGCTGCCGCCGGGAGGCGAGGCGACTTCGCTGCCGCTCGCGCTGTTCATCGTCGCCATCGTCGGCCATTTCATCATGGGTGTGCTGATGATGTTTGGCATCGGCCTCTACGCGCCGTCACTCATTTTGCTGTCGATCCTTGGGCTCAATCCGATCGCCGCGTTTCCGATCATGATGGGCTCATGCGCGTTTCTCATGCCGATCTCCGGCGCGCGCTTCGTCAAGACCGACCGCATCGACTTGCGCATCGTCATCGGCATGGCTCTTGGCGGCATACCCGCCGTGTTGCTGGCGGCGTTCGTGGTCAAGAGCATGGATTTGGTCACGCTGCGCTGGCTTGTTGTCGTCGTCGTGCTCTACGCTGCGGCGCTGCTGCTGCGCGGCGCGCTCTCGTCGGCGAAACAGCCTGCCGCCGTTACCACGTGAGGGGACATCGTGAAAACCATACTGACCGCCGCGGCGCTTGCGGCTAGCCTCATGTTCGCAGCCGACGCGGTCGCGCGAAATCCGACGGATAGCGAAAAGCTCCAGCAGCTTTTCGCGGACGAACGCGCCGAGGTGTATCGCGCCGATCCGCTTTCGGCGACCTATGCCGGCGTGCATGACTACGACGACCGGCTACCTTCCGTGACGCCCGCGGCGCAAGCGGCGCAACTCGCCGCCGACCGCGAGTTCCTCGCCCGCCTGCACGCAATTCCGCGCAACGATGCGCTCACGGCGCAAGAGCAGGTGAGCTACGATCTGTTCGATTTCATGGTCAGCGAGCGCATCACGCTCTCGCGCTACAATGAGTGGCGCTTGCCGTTCAACAGCGACAGCGGCTTCTATTCCGATCTGGTGCTGTTGCAGGACTCGCAGCCGCTACGCACCACGCACGATTATGAGATGTATATCGCGCGTCTGAACGACTTTCCGCGCTATTTTCACGAGCAAATCGCCAATCTGCGCCAGGGTGTGCACGATGGCTTCACGCTGCCGGCGGAAATCGGCGAGGGCGTCGCCCGCGTCATCGATGGCATGCATTGGACGCGCGCCGAAGACATGGGCCTCTATCGTCCGTTCGCGAATTTTCCGGACACCGTGCCGCAAGCCGATCGTGCGCGCCTCACCCAAGCCGGTCACGACGCCATTACCAACAACGTCATCCCCAGCTTCGACCAATTCCGCGCCTATTTCGACACTGAGTACCGCCCGCACATGCGCCGCAGCATCGCCGCATCATCGCTGCCGAACGGGCGCGCCTACTACGCCGATCTTGTCCGCTACTTCACCTCCGAGCCGGATGCGACGCCGGAAGCCATCCATCGCATCGGCCTCGCCGAGGTTGCGCGTATTCACGCGCTGATGGAAACGACGATGCGCGACGCGCACTTCAACGGCACGATGGCGGAGTTCATTCAATTCCTGCGCACCGATCCGCAATTCTACCCGAAGACCGCTGACGAATTGCTCGGCCGCGCCGCGCTGATCACGCGCGAGATCGATGGCCATCTGCCGCAATATTTCGGCCACCTGCCGCGCACGCCTTACACGGTGAAGCCGGTGCCCGATGAGTTCGCCGCCAACTACACAGCCGGCCGCTACAATCCCGGCCCCACCGGCGCCGCAGGCACTTACTGGGTCAACACCTACGCGCTCAACACGCGCCCGCTTTATGCGCTGCCGGCGCTCACCGCGCACGAAGCAGCGCCCGGCCATCACATCCAAGGCTCCATCGCGCGCGAGCTGACGGGGCTGCCGGCGTTCCGCCTGAACTTTTATCCCAACGCTTTCGGCGAAGGGTGGGGGCTGTACTCTGAGAAGCTCGCCGGTGAGATGGGCATCTATCACACCCCGTATGAACGCTTCGGCGCGCTTTCCTACGAGATGTGGCGCGCCTGCCGGCTGGTGGTGGACACCGGCATGCACTCGATGGGCTGGACGCGCCAGCAAGCGCTTGATTATCTCGCCGCCAACACCGCGCTATCAGCGCACGAGATTCAAACCGAGGTTGATCGCTACATCGGCTGGCCCGGGCAGGCGCTGGCGTACAAAATCGGCGAGATGAAAATTCTGGAATTGCGCGCCCGCGCGCAACAAGCGCTTGGAGATCGCTTCGATATACGCGCCTTCGATGACGCAGTGCTCGAAAACGGTGGCGTAACGCTTCCGGTGCTCGAACGTCAGATCAACGCCTACATCGCCGCCGCGCAGGCGGCCCACTGACAACCTCGTCATTCCGGGGCTCGCAACAGCGAGAACCCGGAACCCAGGGGGCGAGAGACCTGAGTGTTTGCCCCTGGGTTCCGGGTTCAATGCTTCGCATTGCCCGGAATGACCAGGTCAGGCGTTCAGCAAATCCAGCATCGCCATCGCCGCGGCTGGGTTGCGCTCCTTGGCGCCGCTGATGAAGTAGAGAAACACGTCGCCCGATTTTTCCCAATCGCGCGCCGTCTTCGCCCATTTCTTCAATGCGGGCTTCGGATAGCCGGTCGGCTCATCCGCCTGCGTCAGCTCCAGGCGCGCATATGCAAAGTCCGCGGTGGGCTCGACGATCAGCGGATGCTTCTCCGATTCCACGGTGACCACGGCGATGTTGCGGGCCTTCGCCAGCTTCAGAAACGCATCGTCGGTAAAGCTCGCATGCCGCACCTCCAGCGCGTGTCGCAGCTTCTGCTTGCCCAGCTTCTCGGGCAGCATATCGAAATACGCCGTCATCTCAGCCAAATCGAACTTCTTGTAGGGCGCCATCTGCCAGAAGATCGGCCCGAGTTTGGCGCCGAGTTCACCCACCCCGCTGTTGAAGAACCACTCGATTGATTGCGCGGCTTCGCGCAAATCCTTGCGCTGCACCGCTGCGCGCGGCGCCTTCACCGAGAACATGAAGCCGTCCGGCGTCGAGGCCGCCCACTTCTTGAACGAGGCGGCGGTTTGCGTGCGATAGAAGGTGGCGTTGATCTCGATCGCCGTCACTTTGCTCGCGGCGTACTCGAGCTGCTTGGCCGCCGCGAGCTTCGGCGGATAGAACGTCTCTTCCCACGGCTCGAAGCTCCAGCCGCCGATGCCAACCCGGATCATCGCTCACCTCTTGCGCGCAAACATGGGGCTACCAGCACGCCGGCGCAATCTGCGCTTGCTTCGGCGCGGCGCTTTTCCTACCGCTCGCGACGTGACCGCGCGCCCCATCATGCAGCAAGCCGTGCGCTTCGCCGTCGCTGGCGGGGTGGCGACGTTGGTTCACTACGCCATCCTCTATGCGCTGGTGGAGGGCGCGCACGCCGCGCCGCTGCTGGGCAGCAGCATCGGCTTCATCGTTGGCGTCGTCGTCAGTTTCTTCCTCAACCGGCGCTTCACCTTCACCCAGCAAACGCCGCTGCTCGCGAGCTTTGCCAAATATGCACTGGTGTACGCCGTTGGCTTCGTTCTCAACGGCTTCATCCTGCAGACGCTGATCGCGTTTGGCTGGTATTATTTTGCGGCCCAGGCCGGCGCCACGCTGATCGTGCTGTGTTGGAATTTTCTCGGCGCGCGTTTTGTGGCGTTCCGCTAGCCGAGCGCAGCTAGCGCAAACGCTATCCCCGCACCGCCTAGCACCAGCCACGAGACGCGATCCTTCAGCGCGAACAGCACCGGATCGTCATGCATCTCGCCGCGCTCCAGCTTGAGCCACACACGGCAGAGGAAAAACACCACCGCCGCCGGCAACGCCCACAGCCACGCCGGCTGCGCGTAGCGATCGTAATTGCCGGGTTGTTGCAGATAAAGCGCGAGGATGAGCGCCGCAACCAAGCCTGCACCCACACTCACGCGCTTCAACAGCGGCCCGTCAACGGCGCGATAGCCGCGTCCATGCGGATCGCCTTGAATCGCATCGATCTCGGTGGCGCGCTTCACCAGCGCCAGGCTCAAAAAGAAGAAGCTCGAAAACGCCAACAGCCAATCACTGGCGACGAAGCTCGTCGCCACGCCGCCAATGACAATGCGCCACGTGTAGAGTCCGGCGAGCAGAAATACATCCGCCAGCACGATGCGCTTCAGCCAGAAGGTGTAGAGCGTGGTTGCGATCAAATAGACCGCCAACGCCGGCAACACGCCCGCCGCGCCGCCGACCGCGATCCCCGCGACAATCATCGCCAGCGCAATCGGCAGTCCCAGAACCGGAGAAAGCGCGCCGCTCGCGAACGGGCGATTGCGCTTGCTCGGATGGCGCCGGTCGGACTCGATGTCGGAGGCATCGTTGATGAGATAGATGCCAGAAGCACTGAGGCTGAGCGCAACGAACGCCAGCGCCGCGTTTTCCCACGCATCCCACGCCGCCCAGCCTTGGCCGGCGAGCATCGGCACGAACACCAGAAAATTCTTCGCCCATTGCCGCGGCCGCAGCGCCTTGATGAGGCCGCGTAGCGGCTTGGCTTCCTGCGGGAAGATTTTCTCGACGGCGAAGTGGCCGGAGGCAGCCCGCTCCAGCGCCGGCGCAGCGTTGACGATCACCGCCTCGCGCGCGGCGCCCCAAACTTTCAAGTCCGCGCTCTCATTGCCTGCGTACACAAATCCTTGCGGATATGCTTTGGCAAGCGCTTCAGCTTTGCGCCGGGATTTCAGATTGGTTTTGCCGTCAGACGCGAACACCGCGTTGAACAAACCGAGATGATCGGCCACCGTTCGCGCCGCGCTGACGTCCGACGCAGTCGCCAGCACGATCGTGCGCCCGTGTGCGTGTTCAGCCCGGAGCCAGCTCAGCACGCGCGGATCGTAAGGCAAGGATTCCGCATCCGGGGGAAACAGCGCGGCCAGCTTCTGCTTCGCGTACGCGCGTCCACGCGTCAGCCACATCGCCAGCGCGGGCAGCTTCCAGGGCTTGCGGAACGCAAGCTTCAGCATCGACTCGTTGAACACATCGCTGCGGATCAGCGTGCCGTCGAGATCGACTGCGAGAGGGAGCTTCGAGGTGGCGACGGGAGTGGACGCGTCAGCCATCACGCCCCGGTGAATTTGGGCGGTCGCTTCTCGCCAAACGCGGCAACCGCTTCTTTGTGGTCCGCCGTCTCGTGCGCGAGCGCCTGGAACGCCGCCGAGAGCTCCATGACGTCGTGCAGACGCCCATTCTGCGATTCACGCAGCAGGCGCTTGGCCAGCCGCACGGCGCGCGGCGGATTCACAGCCACGCGCTCGGCCAGCTTGCGCGCTTCCGTCATCAGCTGATCGTCCGGCACGACTTTGTTCACGAGCCCGATGCGATAGGCTTCCTCCGCATCGATCTGATCGCCGGTCAGGATCATTTCCGCCGCGCGCGAATAGCCCACGGCTTGCGTCAGAATCCACGCGCCGCCGTCGCCAGGAATAATGCCGACCTTCACGAAGCTCGACGCCAGCTTCGCCGAATGCGCCGCGACGCGCATGTCGCAGAGAATGCCGATGTCCATGCCAAGCCCGATGGCCGGGCCGTTGATCGCGGCGATGGTCGCCACTTCCACATCCGCGAGCGCGCGAATGATCTTCTGCACCGCGCGGCGATAATTGGCGCGCGTCGCATCGGGCGGCGATTGCGGGCCGATGCCGGTGCGTTCGCGGATCGCCTTCAGATCGCCGCCCGAGCAAAACGCCTTGCCGGCGCCGGTGAGGATCACCGCGTTGATCTCGGGATCGTCGTGCGCCCGCAACAGCGCGCCGGCGAGATCGTCGCAGTCCTGCTGTGTACCAATGGCATTGCGCGCCTCGGGCTTGTTCAACGTGACGGTGGCGATGCGGCCGGATTTCTCGTAGGTGGCGAATGCCATGTTGTGCGCCTCGGATATGACCCGCTGGGCTTAGACGATCAGCCAAAGCGCCACAACTATGCGCGCGGTCAGCTTGGCCCATTTCCCGTCTGGAACGCCGTGATCGGTTCCGATTGCACCTGTTGGCCGCCATGCAGAACCGCAAGCGTGCCCGTCTGATTATTGTTGGCGGTGATGACGTAGGTGTAGCCTTGATGTTCAAAGCGGTACTCGGTGTGATCGGGCGCGATCTGCTCGTGGCCATCGCGCACTTCCAGCGTGAACGTTGTGGTGTTGGCATTGTCGGAAAGTTCGACCGGCTTGGCATTGGCCGCATCGGCAAATGCGTACGCGTCATAGATGAGATCGCCGCTTGCATCTTCGGTGACCACGAAGCTGCGCCGGCCGGTGAAGCCCATCAGCCGCGTGCGCGGCATCCAGCGGCAGGAGACATCGCGGTCGCCGAGCTTCAGCTCGGTGATCACCGGCGTGTAGGCGATGCCTTGGTGCTCCAGGACGCCCGGATTGGTTTCGCGTGCGAAGCCGGCGTCCTGCCCATCGCGCTGGAAGGGGTGATACACGTGCCCCGCAGCGCCGTCGCCTTCGCCCAGGTCGAACTCGCTGCGATTGGAAATGGCGCCGCTAGGCTTGGCATATTCGGCGACGCGCACCACAGAGCCGGCTCGCTCCAGCTCGAACAAGGCCGGGGTGCTGACGCCGTCGCAGATGAACCACGGCGCGACCGCGGGCGCGCTGGCAGCAGGCGCCGCCGCCGCCGCCGTCGTCTGATTCGTGACGGTCGCGGCAGGTTGCGCGCCGCAGGCCGCAAGCGCGAAGGCGGATACGATCAAGGCGCGGCGCATACACGATCTCCGAAGCCAAACCAGCACTTCAGTCTGGGCGAACAACGTGGCCTAATCGAGCCCTAGTTTCTTGCACGCGGCCTTGGTGATGGTCACGGCCGTATCGAAATACGCTGACCATGGATCGGGCTGCGCCAAGCGCGCCGCCATATCTTTCAACTTAAACGCCGATGCACTCGGCGCGGTCTTAAGTTCCGCCCAACTGACTGGAACCGCGATCGGCGCCAAACCGCGCGCGCGCGGCGAGTAGGGGCAGATCGCGGTCGCGCCACGATGGTTGCGGAAATAGTCGATGAAGATGCGCCCGGTGCGTTGCTTCTTGGTCATGGTGGCGACGAAGCGCTTCGGATCGAGCTTCGCCACTTGCTCTGCGAAGCCGCCGGAAAAACCTTTGACCTCCTCCCACGTGTGCTTGCGCTTCAGATTGAGAACGAGGTGAATGCCTTTGCCGCCGGTCAGCATCGCAAACGAGGTGAGGTCAACAGAGTCCAGCAGTGCCTTGATGTCGAACGCGGCGCGCTTCACGTCGGCGAAATCCAGCGCTTCGTCGGGATCGAGGTCGAACACCATGCGGTCGGGGTGCTCAAGGTCGTCATTGCGCGAGCCCCAGAGGTGGAATTCCAGCGCTGAGATTTGCGCGCACGAAACCAGCGCCGTCGCGTTCGGCAGCGTGAGGTAGTTTTCCTTCTTGCCATCGCTTTCAACGATCGGGACCGTCAGGATTTCCTTCGGCGCGCCCGCCATAGCGTGCTTTTGAAAGAACGTCTGCTTGCCCACGCCGTCGGGCGCGCGCACCAAGCTGATGGGGCGCTTGTAGAGGTGCTTGCCCATGCGCTCGGCGGCCATGTCGAGATAGGCTGCAAGCTCGGCCTTGGTGACGCCGGATTCGGGAAACAGCACTTTCTCCGGATGCGTCAGCCGCACCCGCGTCTTCATCGCCGGCCGCGCGATCTCTAATTCCACTTCCTTCGCTGATTTGTCACCGCGCAGGCCGAGATACACGCCGTGGCGTACGGCGCCATCCGACGTGAGTTCGCTGAACCGCACCTGCGCCACCAATTTTGGCTCAAGCCATTTTGCCCCGCGCGCCGCCTCGCGCGGCACTTCCAGCGCAGGCTTGGCGCGCGTCAGTTTGCTCATCTTCTCCGAGAGCGAGGCGAGCGTCTTATCATTGAAGCCGGTGCCGACATTGCCGCGATATTTCAGCTTGCCGCCGACCCGATCGGCCAGCATCAGCGACGCGAAGGCCCGGCCCTTCATGGAGGGCTGATAGCCGATGACGATGAATTCCTGCTCGTTCACAAGTTTCACCTTGAGCCAGGAATTAGAGCGCCCGCTGCGGTAGGGCGAGTCCGCCTTCTTGGAAACGACGCCTTCCAGGCCACTATCCTTGAACGCGGCGACGATCTTGTCGCCATCGCCTTCGAAATAGGGGCTGACCCGGATCGGCGCCTTGGCCTTGCCCAAGAGCTTTTCCAGCCGCGCCTTGCGCTCCGTGAGCGGCAGCTTGCGCAAATCCTTGGCGCCTTCGGCCAAGAGATCGAACGCGAAATACGACACGCCCTTGGCGACGCCGTTTTCCAGCGACTTTTGCAGCGCGGAAAAGTCGGTGCGCCCGTCGGCCTGCGCCACCGCGGCTTCGCCATCGATCAGCACGTCTTTCAGATTGAGCGCCGCCAACGCATCGGCGATCGGCTGAAAGCGTCCCGTCCAATCGAGGCCATTGCGCGTGTAGAGCCGCACGCTGTCGCCGCTCGCCGCCGCCAGCATGCGATAGCCGTCGTATTTGATCTCGTGCAGCCAATCCTTGCCTTTCGGCGCGTCTTCCACGCGCGTCGCCAGCGCCGGGGCCACGAACCCCCATTTCGGCGGCTTGGCCGCTTTAGGCTTCTGCTCGCCCTTGCGCGTCCACACCCGCGCTTTGCCGCTGCGCACGTCTTCGATGGTGCGCCCTGAAATAACACTGGTGACGGCGTTGGCGACAGGATCATCCGTTCCCGCAAACGCGTCCTTCGACTTGAACAGCAGCCACGGATCGCCGCGTTCGCCTTCGCGCGGCTTGATCTTCACGAGATGAAATTCACCCTTCAGCCGCTCGCCGGCGAGTATGAATTTGAGTTCGCCTTTCTTCAGCGTCTCATCCGGGTCTATCACCCATTTGAATTTGCCGGTGTCCCAGATGATCACCGCGCCGGCGCCGTACTCGCCCTTGGGAATAACGCCCTCGAACGAGCCGTACTCTAGCGGATGGTTCTCCGTGCGCATCGCCAGGCGCTTCACGCCCGGATCGTAGGAGGGACCCTGCGGCACCGCCCATGAGAGCAGCACGCCGTCATGCTCAAGCCGGAAATCGTAGTGCAGGCGCGTTGCCGCGTGCTTCTGCACCACGAACATGCCGCCTGCGCTCTTCAGCCCGCCGCCGGCCGGTTCGTTGGTCTTCTTGAAATCGCGTTTGCGATTGTAGTCGGCCAGACCGCCGACTTCAGCTGCGCGATCGCCGGACGATTTTTTGGCGGGCATCAGGACAGCGTCCGTGCTCCCCCGCTAGGGGGAGCTGTCAGCGCGTCAGCGGTGACTGAGGGGATGGCGCAAGCGCTTGCAGAATCCGGCGCCCGCCTCTCCGACGCGCGCAACAGCGCGCGCCACCTCCCCCTAGCGGGGGAGGACGGTCTGAGAACAAACGACATTGCAGACTTACTTCTTGGCGCGTTTCGCCGGCGCTTTGGCGCGCGGGGCGCGCACTTTTTCAGCGGCAGCTTTCTGCTTTTCGGGGGCGGCCTTTTTGGCCTTCGGCTCGACGATCTCGGCCTTCTTCGCCAGCGACTTTTTCAGCGCTTCGACGAGGCTGACGACGTTGTCGCCGTGATCGCGCGATGGTTCTTCCTGGTCTTCCAGCACCAGTTCGCCATGGCGTTCGATCTTCTTCTTCACCAGCCGCTCGATGGCGATGGCGTATTCGTCCTCGAACTTGTTCGGATCGAACTTGGCCTTCTTGCGGGTTATCAGCTCTTCAGCGAGGTCGATGAGATCGGCGTCGAGTTTGCCGGTCGGGATTTCGTCGAAGAACGCCTTCGCCGCGCGCAGCTCCTGGGCGTAGTGCACGGTCTCGACGATGATGCCGTCTTCGTAGGGTTTCACCGCGGCGATGTAGGAACGCCCGCGCATAGTGATCTGGCCGAGGCCGATGGTCTTGGTTTTCTTCAGCGCCTCGCGCACGACACGGTACGGCTCGTCGGCCATCTTGCCGTCGGGCAGGGCGTAATAGGGTTTGTCGAAATAGATTGGATCGATGGTGTCGTTCGGCGCGAACTGCACCATGTCCAGCGTCTTCTTCGAGTCGACCTTCAGTGCGTCGAACTCCTCGTCGCTGAAGAGCACGTAGCGGCCCTTCTGATATTCGTAGCCTTTGACGATCTCATCGTTCGAGACAGCGCCAACGCCGGGCGCGACTTTCTCGTACCTGATCCGCTGCTTTGACGGTTCATGGATCTGGTTGAACGAAATCTTTTCCTTGGAATCCAAGGCTGAGTAGAGCTTCACCGGCAGCGCCACCAAGGCGAGCCGGATTTGCCCTGTCCACACTGGACGAGCTGGAGGCGCCATAACCCTTAAACACCCTGACGAGACCCGACGTTCCTTTACCGTAACATTTTCAGGAACTCGTCACAACGCGGATGGTTAGCGTTTACTTTGTTTTGCGACCGCGGCGCGCGTTCCGTAAGTCGCACGCACCGCGTCGACAAACGGGCCGCTGCGGTCGCGGGCGCGATCCGAGAACACCAAGCCCACATCGCGGCTGAGATCAAAGCCCTCTAGCTCCACTGCGGCAATGCCCGGCTGTTTGAAGCTCGCGGGCGCTACCGTCACCCCAAGCCCCGCCGCCACCATGCTCATGGCGCGGTCGTCGGAGAGCGTGCGCAAGCTGAAGGAGGGGCGCACATCGCGATTGGTGAAGTAGCGGGATATTTCCGGCAGCCCTTCGCATTGACGCCGAACGATCATCGTCTCACCCGCCAGTTCGCCGCCGTCGATGCGCGCGACCCCCGACAGTTTGTGTGTAGCGCCCACGAACAACACATAAGCTTCGGTGCGCAGCGCCTCTTGCGCAAAACTCTCCAGGCCTGGCCGCAGGATTGTCACCGCCACATCCAGCCGACCGTCGGACAGCCGGTTGGCGATGTCGCGTTCGGTGGAGTCGAGGATCTCGATGGCTTCGTCACCGCCGTATTTGGCGTGATGCGCCACCACGCGCTCCAGGTCGCGCGCGGGAATGGTGGAGAGCACGCCGGCGCGTACGCGCTTCAGCTGCGGCGCCTCGGCGACCTCCCGCAGCGCCGCCTCGTATTCCTGGGTGATGCGCCGTGCATGCGTGAGGAAGCGGCTGCCGGCCGGCGTTAACGAAACCCGCCGCGTCGTCCGCTCAAACAGCCGTGCGCCGACCTGTTCTTCCAATTTAGCGATCCCGACCGAAAGCGTCGGCTGGGTGACGTTGACCTTGGCCGCCGCCCGCGAGAACGACCCCAGCTCGGCCACCGCCAGGAAGTACCGGAGCAGATAGCGATCCATAGACAATATCTATCAGTTTCGTTCGAAAAGTTCAATTTCTATTGGAACAGCAAATCAATTAGAACAAACACGCCGCCGCCGTTCAGGCGGCTTTTGGCGTTTCCGAGGGTCGCGATGTCCGATTCCCCCATGCTCGATTTCCAGCTCGGCGAAACCGCCGACGCCATCCGCGAAACCACCGCCCGCTTCGCCGCTGACCGCATCGCCCCGCGCGCGGCGGTGATCGACGCCGAGAACCATTTCCCGCGCGATCTGTGGCCTGCCATGGGCGAACTCGGGCTGCACGGCATGACCGTGGAAGAAGAGTGGGGCGGCACAGGCCTCGGCTACCTTGAACACGTCGTGGCCATGGAGGAGATCAGCCGCGCCTCCGCCTCGATTGGCCTGAGCTACGGCGCGCACTCCAATCTCTGCATCAATCAGATCCGCCGCTGGGCCACGCCCGAGCAGAAGCGCAAATATCTGCCGAAGCTGATCAGCGGCGAGCACGTCGGCGCGCTGGCGATGAGCGAGGCCGGCGCCGGCTCCGACGTCATCGGTATGAAACTGCGCGCCGAACACATGGGCGACCGCTATGTGCTCAACGGCACGAAATTCTGGATCACCAACGCGCCGCACGCCGATACGCTGATGGTCTATGCCAAGACCGAACCGCTTGCCGGCTCCGGCGGCATCACTGCGTTCATCATCGAGCGCGGCATGAAGGGTTTCTCCACCGGCCAGAAGCTCGACAAAATGGGCATGCGCGGCTCCGACACTGGCGAGTTGGTGTTCGAGGATTGCGAAGTTCCGGAAGAAAATACCATCGGCCCGGTCAATCACGGCGCTGGTGTGCTGATGAGTGGGCTCGACTATGAGCGCGCTGTGCTCGCCGGCGGCCCGCTCGGCATCATGCAAGCCTGCCTCGACGTGGTGCTGCCCTACGTGCGCGAGCGCAAACAATTCGGCCGCCCGATCGGCTCGTTCCAGCTGATCCAAGCCAAGGTCGCCGACATGATCGTCGCGCTCAATTCCGCGCGCGCCTACGTCTATGCCGTCGCGAAAGCCTGCGACGCCGGCAAGACCACGCGCCAGGACGCCGCCGGCGCCATCCTCTACGCCTCGGAAAGCGCCGTGAAGGTCGCCATCGAAGCTATTCAAGCTTTGGGCGGCGCCGGCTACACCAAAGACTTCCCGGTTGAGCGCTTCCTGCGCGACGCTAAGCTCTACGACATCGGCGCCGGCACCAACGAAGTCCGGCGCTTCCTGATCGGACGGGAAATCATTGGCGCATGACGCAACCACAACGCCAAGCACCATGCGCGCGCTGCAAGTCACGCGCTTGAGCGAAGCGTTTGAAGGCTGCGAGATCGTTACCGCGCCTGTGCCGCAGCCGAAAGCAGGCGAGGTGCTGGTGCGCATCCGTGCTGCCGCCCTCGGCTTTCCGCAAATGCTGATGACCAGCGGCGGCTATCAGCACAAACCCGATCTGCCGTTCATCTTCGGCGGCGACTATGCGGGCGAAGTCGTCGCGAACGGTGAGGGCGCTGACCTCGCCATCGGCGCGCGCGTGATAGGCGGCGCGGTGA
>DASZWS010000108.1:0-5417 GCA_035546515.1 Vitreimonas sp.
GGGATGCGGCCTTAGTTCACGCCGCCTTCGCCGCCGCCACTACGGCGCTTTTCACCTCCGCCACAGCCGCCTTCACCAGCGCTTCGTCATCGCCTTCGGCCATGATGCGCACCAAAGGCTCGGTGCCGCTTTTGCGGACGAGCAAGCGGCCCTTGCCGCCGCTGAGGCTGGCTTCGGCAGCTTTGATGGCTTCCTTCACGCTTGCCGCATCCATCGGGTCAGGCTTGCCGCGTTCATAGCGCACGTTTTCCAAGATTTGCGGCGCGGGGGCGAAAAGTTGGCAGACTTCGCTGGCGGGCTTGCCGCTTTGCACGATCACTGCGAGCACCTGCAGCGCCGCGAGCAAGCCATCGCCGGTGGTCGAGAAGTCGCTCAGAATGATATGGCCGGACTGTTCGCCACCGACATTGTAGCCGTTGGCGCGCATGCGCTCGACCACGTAGCGGTCGCCAACATTGGTGCGTTCGAGCTTGAGCTTGAGGCCGTCGAGGAAACGCTCAAGCCCCAGATTGCTCATCACCGTAGCGACGATGCCGGGCTTGGTGAGCGTGCCCGCTTGTTTCCAGCTCTTGGCGATCAGCGCCATCAGCTGGTCGCCATCGATGCCGTGGCCCTTCTCATCAACGATCGCCACGCGGTCGGCGTCGCCATCGAGGGCGATGCCGATGTCGGCGCGATATTTCAGCACCGCGTCCTTCAGCGCGCGCGTATCGGTGGAGCCGACTTCTTCGTTGATGTTGAAGCCATCGGGATCGACGCCCAGCTTGATGACCTCGGCGCCCAGTTCATAGAGCGCCACTGGGGCCACCTTGTACGCCGCGCCATTGGCGGCATCGATGACGATGCGGAGGCCTTTCAACGTCAGCCGCTTCGGGAAGGTCGCCTTGACAATCTCGACGTAGCGGGCCTGAGCGTCGTCGATACGGCGGGCGCGGCCCAGCTTTGACGGTTCGGCCAAGTGCTCATCGAGCTTGCTGTCCATCAGCCGCTCGATTTCCTTCTCGGCCTCGTCCGACATCTTGAAGCCATCGGGGCCAAACAGCTTGATGCCGTTGTCGGCGAACTTGTTGTGCGAGGCCGAGAGCATCACGCCGAGGTCCGCCCGCAGCGATCGGGTGAGCATCGCCACCGCCGGCGTCGGCAGCGGCCCGAACAGCACCACGTCCATCCCGGCGGCGGTAAAGCCCGCGGTTAACGCCGGCTCCAGCATGTAGCCGGAGAGGCGCGTGTCTTTGCCAATCACCACCAGATGGCGGCGGTCGTCGGCGGACATGAAGCGTTTGCCAGCGGCCAGGCCGACGCGCATGGCGATTTCGGGCGTCATGGGGAAGCGGTTTGCGGTGCCGCGGATCCCGTCCGTCCCGAAATATGCCCTGGTCATGCGTTACTCCTGAAGTCGTCGCATGTTGAAAGACTAATTGAGGTGCAAATCAATGGCGCTCAGCGCATGAGAGCGCCGGGACAATTCAACAAGCGCTACTGTTGATTACCGCGAGGGCGTGCACGCGCATGTGTGGAATTATTGGCATTCTGGGTACGACCGCCCCCGCAGCGCCGCGGCTGGTGGAGGCTTTGCGGCGGCTGGAATATCGCGGCTACGACTCCGCCGGCGTCGCCACGCTGGAAGACGGCGCCATCGAGCGCCGCCGCGCCGCAGGCAAACTTGCAAACCTCGAAGCCGAACTTGCAGGCCATCCCCTCACTGGGGTCTCTGGCATCGGCCACACCCGCTGGGCCACTCACGGCGCCCCCACCACCGGCAACGCCCACCCGCACGCCACCGACCGCGTCGCCATTGTCCACAATGGCATCATCGAGAATTTCCGGGCGCTGCGCGAAGAGCTGATCAAGGGCGGGCACAAGTTCGCTTCCGAAACCGATAGCGAGGTGATCGCCCACCTGATCACCGAATATCTCGACAAGGGCCAGTCGCCGGAGCAGGCGGCGATCGCCGCCGTGCGGCGGCTGGAGGGCGCGTTTGGCATTGCCGTGCTGTTTGCGCAGCAGCCAGATGTGCTGATCGGCGCGCGCAAGGGGTCGCCCTTGGCCGTAGGTGTTGGCGATGGCGAGATGTACCTCGGTTCGGACGCCATCGCTGTCTCGCCCTTCACCACGCGGGTGATGTTTCTGGAAGAAGGCGACATCGCCGTCCTCTCGCACAGCAAAGTCAAAGTGCTCGACGCCAATGGCATGGTGGCCGAACGGCAAGTACACATTTTCGCCGGCGGCGCGGCGGCCGTGGAGAAGGGCAACCACCGCCATTTCATGCAGAAGGAAATCTACGAGCAGCCTGAAACTACCGGCCGCACGATTACCCGCTACGTGAATGCTTACGACGAAAAGGTCGAAATGCCGGATCTGGACGGTGTGGACCTGGGCGCCGATAGCGCCATTCTTATCGGCTGCGGCACCGCCCACTATGCGGGCCGCGTCGCCGAGTACTGGATGGAGCAGATTGGCGGCATTCCGGTTGAGACCGACATCGCTTCGGAATTCCGCTACCGCAAACCCGCGTTCGGCAAGAAGAGCTTTGCCGTGTTCGTCTCGCAGTCGGGCGAAACCGCCGACACGCTGGCCGCACTGCGCTACTGCAAGCAGGAAGGCGTGAAGACGCTCGCCGTCGTCAACGTGCCGGAATCGACGATTTGGCGCGAAGCCGATGCAAGGCTGCCGACTTTGGCTGGTCCCGAAATCGGTGTCGCCTCAACGAAAGCGTTCACCGCGCAGCTTTCAGCCCTCGCCGCGCTTTCGGTCGCCGTGGGCCGCGCGCGCGGCGCGCTGTCGAGCCAGGAGGAAGGCCGCCTGGTGCATGCGCTCATGGAAACGCCGCGCCTCATCACCGAAGCCTTGAAATCGGAAGAGCAAATCGAAGCGATCGCCCACGAACTCGCGCAGGCCCGCGATGTGCTCTACCTCGGCCGCGGCGTGCACTACCCGATCGCATTGGAAGGCGCGCTGAAACTCAAGGAAATCTCTTACATCCACGCCGAAGGCTACGCAGCGGGCGAGCTAAAGCATGGTCCAATCGCGCTGATCGACGAAGAGACGCCGGTTGTGGTGGTCGCGCCGCATGATGCGCTGTTCGAGAAAACGCTTTCCAACATGCAGGAGGTGAACGCGCGCGGGGGCAAGCTGATCGTCATCACCGACGCCGCCGGGGCGGAAGCGGTCAAGGACTTGGCCAAGCACATCATCCTCGCGCCCGCCTGCGACACGTTCGTGGCGCCGCTGGTATATTCGATCCCGATCCAATTGCTGGCTTATCTGACGGCAGTGCACAAAGGCACCGATGTCGATCAGCCGCGCAACCTCGCCAAGTCGGTGACGGTGGAATGAGCAAGCTACGGGCGGGCGTACTTGGCGCGGGCGCGTTCGGGCGCATCCACGCGCGCAAATACGCCGAAGATGCACGCGTGACATTCGTTGGCGTGTACGATCCGGACGATGAGCGCGCGACAGAGTTGGCAAACACGCACGGCGCGGAAGCGTTCGCTTCGCTGGACGCGCTTTTGGCGCAAGTTGACATTGTCACCATCGCCTCGCCGCCATCGTTTCACGGTGCGGCGGCCAAGCAAACATTGGCAGCCGGCAAACACACTTTGATCGAAAAGCCACTCGCCACCGACGCGGGCGTTGGCGCTGAGTTGGTGAAGACGGCGGCGGCAAAGAATCTCGTGCTTGGCTGCGGGCATCAGGAACGCCTGGTGTTCGAAGCGATGGGGCTGCTCGCCGCGCCGGAACGTCCCTCATTCATCGAAAGCGTGCGCGAAGGCCCTTGGACCGGCCGCAGCGCCGATGTTTCGGTCACGCTTGATCTGATGGTGCATGACCTCGATCTCGCCTTGCAGCTCATCAAAGCCAAGCCGCAGGCGATCAAAGCCACTGCGCAAAGCGAACATGGCCGCACGGCCGATCGCATTGATGCGCATCTCAGTTTCGCAGGCTGCGAAGCGCGCTTCACCGCTTCGCGCATCGCTGAGCGCCGCCGCACTATGCGCGCCGTGTATCCCTCCGGCGAGGTCAGGCTCGATTTCATCACACGCGCCTTCGAGAACACGACCAGCTTCCCGCTCAACGCCAATTTCGCCGAGACGCGCATCGGCGCTGACCCGCTTGGCGCCAACGTGGCGCAATTCATTGACGCGGTTCTGGGCGTCGCCCCGCGTCCCGTCGTCAACGGCCCAGAGGCGCTTGCGGTTTTGGAATTGGCGCTCGACGTCGACAAGGCCTCGGGCCTACCCTCGCTTAGCTAAGAGAGCATCTCATGATCCCGTTCATCGACCTGCAGGCGCAGCGCGCGCGCATTGCCGACAAGATCGACGCCGCTGTCTCCAAAGTGATCCGCAGCGGCGCTTACATCTTTGGCCCGGAGGTGAAGCAGCTGGAGGGCGAGCTGGCTACGTTCGCACAGGCCAAGCATTGCATCGGCAACGCCAATGGCACCGATGCGCTGGTGCTGCCGCTATGGGCCTGGGGCGTGGGCGAAGGCGATGCGGTGTTCACGCCGTCCTTCACGTTCGCGGCGACCGCGGAGATCGTGCCTTGGACCAACGCGACGCCGGTGTTCGTCGATGTGCTGCCCAATACCTACAACATGGACCCGAAATCGCTCGAAGCGGCGATCGCAGGCGTCAAGCAGCAAGGCAAGCTGAAGCCGAAGGCGGTGATCGCGGTCGATCTGTTTGGCCAACCTGCTGACTATCCGGCGATCAGCGCCATTTGCAAACGCGAAGGGCTGAAACTGGTCGCCGACAGCGCGCAAGGCTTTGGTTGCACGCTCAGCGGCAAACATCCGATGGCTTGGGCGGATGCGCAGACCACGTCGTTCTTCCCGGCCAAACCGCTGGGCTGCTACGGTGATGGCGGCGCAACGCTCACCAATGACGACGCCGACAACGTGCTGATGCGCTCCATCGCCTTCCATGGCGCCAGCGGCGACGACAAATACAATTGCGCCCGCATCGGCATGAACTCGCGCCTCGACACCCTTCAAGCGGCGATCCTGATCGAGAAGCTGGCGATCTTCACCGACGAAATCCGTATGCGCAATGAGGTGGCGGATCGCTACGCGCAAATGCTCGAAGGTTTGGTGCAAACGCCGCGCGTGATCGACGGCGGCGTCTCGACCTGGGCGCAATACGTGATCGAAGCCGACGATCGCGACGGCCTCGCCGTGCATTTGCGCAACGCGGAAATCCCCACGGCGCAATATTATCCGAAGCCGTTGCATAAACAGACGGCCTACGAGACCTTCCCTGTCGGCGCCGGTGGCCTGGAAGTCAGCGAAACCATCTGTCATCGCGTGCTGGCGCTGCCGATGCATCCTTATCTGGATGGGCAGACGCAAACCAAGATCGCCAACGCGGTACGCGAATTCGTGAAGGCCGGCGGCTGACGCCAGGCGGATGAAAGCCATG
>DASZWS010000109.1:0-27024 GCA_035546515.1 Vitreimonas sp.
ACCGCGGCGGCCTCGACGCCTTTCTGCTGAAGTCCAGCGAAGACACGCTCTCGGTGAAGGCCGCGAAGATTCGCCGTGAGCTGAAGAAGAAGCTCAGCGAAGCCGCCGCCGCTTAGTTCGCCGGCGTCTCCACGATATCGACCGCGTACAGCAGCGTGCGTTGGCGCGCGCTGAAATTGTTGTCCGACACGATGTAGAGCCGCGTGACGCCGTTGGGCATGCGCACCGCGGAGATGCCTTCAAAATTGTCGACCGGATGCGGCGGGCCGAGCGCCGCCAATTGTTCGACGCCCTCAATGGTATGCGTGCCGGCTTGCATCGCCGCCGCTGTGAAGCGCGCGATGCGCGCGCGGGGCCCAATCACCGGCGCATAGAACCGCTCCAAAGCAATGAAATCGCCATTCGGCAAACGATCCAAGCTGGTGAGTGAAAAATCATCGGAGAGCGGAAAGCGCGCCGAAGAATGTACCTGCCCGGTCGCATCGAGCGGCGCGAGCCAGATCGGCGTGGTGCGATGACCTTCGCCTTCGGCGCCCACCACGAGCACGCCATCCGCAGTCACTGAAAGCGCCTCAAGTCCCGTATTCGGCGGCAAATGACGCACGCCATCCAAGCGTGGCCCTGGAACCGATACGCCAAACGGCCCATCGCGATTGAGATCGTAGATGCGGATCGTCTGCGTCTGCTCGAAGCTCACGGCGAAGCGGCCGTCCGGCAGCTGGGCCAAATCTTCCGCGTCGCAATCGTCCTTGTGTTCGCACGGCTGCCCACGATCATCGCGCATAATCGCGGTGCGCACATTGGTGACGCCGGTGAGATTGCCACGCGCGTCGAGGACGAGCTGGCCATCAAACCATTCGCCGGTATCGGCCTCGGCGACAAAGCGGCCGTCCTCAAGCACCTCAAGTCCCGAGAGGCCTCCCAACGACGGATCGGCCGAGCGCAGCTCAACACCGCCGCGGAACAGCAAATGATCCACGTGCGGATCGCCGAATTGCACCGGCACGCTTTCGACGGAAATTTCACGCCACTGGTCCGCGCTCGGCGGAATTGCCGCCGACGGCGCGCATGCAGCCAACGCCGCGATGAAAAACAAAAATCTCAAACGGGCGCTCCTGCTTGCTGCGCAGCACGCGACGGTGGCGTCCGTTGCAGTTGTATCTCTGACACCGGCTCATCGAACAATTCGGCCAGCTTCTCAGTCATTGCCCCGCCAAGCTGCTCCGCATCGGTGATGGTGACGGCGCGCTTGTAATAGCGCGTGACGTCGTGGCCGATGCCGATGGCGATCAGTTCCACCGGCGACCGCGTCTCGATCCAGTGGATCACCGTGCGCAGGTGCCGCTCCAAATAGTTGCCAGGATTGGCCGACAAAGTTGAATCGTCCACGGGCGCGCCATCGGAAATCACCATCAAGATGCGGCGCTGTTCAGGCCGCCCGATCAAGCGCTCATGCGCCCACATCAAGGCTTCGCCATCGATGTTTTCCTTGAGCAGCCCTTCGCGCATCATCAGCCCAAGATTGCGTCGCGCGCGCCGCCACGGCGCATCCGCCGCTTTGTAAATCACGTGCCGCAAATCATTGAGCCGACCAGGTTGCGGCGGCCGGCCTGCGGCCTGCCAATCTTCCTTGGCCTTGCCGCCCTTCCACGCCCGCGTCGTGAACCCCAGAATTTCCACCTTGACGCCGCAGCGTTCCAGCGTGCGCGCCAAAATATCTGCACACAGCGCCGCCACCATGATCGGGCGCCCGCGCATTGACCCGGAATTGTCCAGCAGCAGCGACACTACCGTATCCTTGAACGGCATGTCCTCTTCGAGCTTGAACGACAGCGGCGACATGGGATCGGTAATCACGCGCGTCAGCCGCGCCGTATCGAGAACGCCCTCTTCGAGATCGAAGCTCCAGGACCGGTTCTGCTTTGCCAGCAAGCGGCGCTGCAGACGGTTCGCCAGTCGCCCAACGACGCTTTGCAGCGGCTTCAGCTGCTGATCGAGATACATCCTGAGCCGCGCCAGCTCTTCCGCGTCGCACAGCGCCTCTGCGCCGATCTCTTCGTCATGCGCGCGCGTGAACACTTTGTAGTGCGCGTTCGGATCTTCGATATTGTCGCGCGGCTTGGGTCTGAGCGGCTTCTCGCCGGGCTCTTCCTGATCGGATTCGTCCATCTCATCGGAATCAACGTCGGCTTCGACGGTGACATCGCGATCACTGTCCATGTCCGCGTCGCTTTCGCGCATTTCCAGTTCGGTGGTCTGTTCCTGATCCTGATCGTCCTCGCCTTGATTGTCGTTGCTTTGCTGCGGCGGCGTTTCGCCTTCAGCGTTGTTGGGATCGTCCTCATCCCCTTGTTCAGCGGTGAGATCGTCGCCGATACCGAGATCCGTCATCACCTCGCGCGCGAGTTTGGCGAACGCGCGCTGATCGCCGGCCACCGCGCCTAGCTTGTCCAACGTCGCGCCGGCGTCGTCCTCGATGCGTTTGCGCCAAATCTCCACGAGCGCCGAAGCATTCGGTGGCGGCTTCAATCCCGTCAGTCGTTCGCGCACAATTAGCGCCAACGCATCCGCCAGCGGTGCGGTCGCCGGATCGCGCATACGAGTAACGCCCTTGCGCTCCAGCGCATCGGTGAGGGACGCCGTCAAATTGCTGGCGACGCCCTTCATCGCATTGGCGCCCAGCGCCTGAATGCGCATTTCCTCCACCGCGTCGAATGCTGCGCGCGCATCGGCGTGCGATGGCCGCAATTTGTTGTGCGCGGCATCGTCATGATACGCGAGCCGCAACGCCAATGCGTCCGCCTGCCCGCGCAATCGCTCCGCTTCAGGATCGCTGATCACCCGCGGCGGATGCGGCAGCACGATGCGCCCCGGCATCAGCTTCGGCCCCTCCGCGCCGAACGACACCTCGAGCTCATCCTCCGCGCCCGCCAACGCACGCGTCGTCTGCGCCAGCGAGCGCTTGAAGAGTTCTGCGGGAGTTTCCTTGGCGGCCATTACTCGAATTCTTGACTTAGCTAAGGAGGTTAGCTAACTTAGCTAACATGACCAAAGTGACGATCCACGTGGCCAAAACCAATCTCTCCAAACTCATCGCCAAAGTCGAGGCGGGTGAGGAGGTGACGATTTGCCGTGGCGATAAGGAAGTGGCGAAACTGGTTCCAGCGAATGATGATCGTCGCTGGAATCCGCCGCGCCCAAGCGTGCGCGAGGAGCAACTGCCCTGGGGCTCGCCCGAGGCATGGGATGGCAAGTCTCCGCGAAAACCCGGTCAGCTCCAAGGCATCATCGGTCCCACGCCAGATGCAGCGTTTGCGCCGATGACGGATGAAGAACTCGCCGAGTGGGAAGATGGGCCAGTCTTTCCAACTGACCGCAAGTGAAGCTGCTGCTCGACACGCATGCCCTGATTTGGTGGGCTGGTAACGATCCGCGCCTGCGCAGCGGCGCGCGCGCTGCGATCAGCGACGCTCGCAATGATGTGTGCGTCAGCGCGGCGAGCGCCTGGGAATGCGCAGTGAAGGTCCAAAACGGAAAGCTGTCGGAAGCGGCGCCGCTTGTGGCTGCGTTTCGAAGCACGCTGGAGCGCGCCGGTTTTGCAATGCTGGACATCACGCTCGAACACGCCCTTGCTGCCGGTGCTCTGCCTCGGCATCACAGCGATCCGTGGGATCGCATGCTGATTGCGCAAGCGCTTGGGGAAGGCATGGCGCTTGTGTCTAAGGACAAGGAAATGGATCGCTACGGCGTGAAGCGAATCTGGTGAGACTGCTCACCGCGTCGAAGAAGTTCCAATCATCAGCGATAACAAAAAAGGCTCAGCGCGCTCGCACGTCAGCCTCGGCCCTCCGCGCGCCGAACGACATGCCAAGCTCATCCTTCGCGCCCCGCCAACGCACGCGTCGTCTGCGCCAGTTCTGCGGGAGTTTCTTTCGCGGCAATTTCAGTGACGATGCGTTCGCTGACGTTCCACCGCATCGGCCATATGCTGCACCAGCGGATCATCCTCCGAACGCAGCGGGATCACCGTGGGGGCGATGCGGTTGACCAACCGAGACGGACAGTCAGTTTCGTTCGCTGCGTGGCAAGGGGTGCTAAAGTCCACACTGAGGAGTTCCACGAACAACCGGCGTTCGCTTGTCCCGTCAAACGGCGGAAAAGCGTCATAGATACCGCCATCGTTGTGTCGGAAAACGAGGCGTACCTGGCCGGGATCAAAATCGAATGGGCGCGCGCACCGCGTCACAAACGGCAAGGCGTAAAACTCTGTCGCGTATCCTATAAGGTCGCGCGGTGTTCTGAGTACATCGTCTGGAAGATACCAATCATCGATTTGGCGCGGTTCCGCGGGCGCACGGGAAGAAGGTACGAGCGCTGACGGCAACGAGCGGTTTGCTTTAAGCGTACGCAGCGTCTCAAAGTAAAATGTCCGCGTATGATCTGCGTGCGTCTGATAGCTGCGCACGCGAACCAACTGGATCTTGCAATTTGATCGAAAAGGTCATTGCCAGCAGGATAGGCGACAACCTCCTCAAGCCTTATTGGTGTGCATGCGCGTGCATTGCCCGCGCTCGAAATCCACCACGTTCCAAACAGGGCCAATGCCGCAATCCACTGCGCAGATCGCGCTGAGCCCCTCACGCCACCTTCACCCGCGTCGCCGCTTCCGGGAGGTCCGCGCCGAACGCGCGCTGGTAGAACTCCGCCACCGTCGGCCGCTCCAGCTCGTCGCACTTGTTCAGGAACGTCATGCGGAACGCCAAGCCGATGTCGCCGAAAATCTCAGCATTCTGCGCCCAGGTGATCACCGTACGCGGGCTCATTACCGTGGAGATGTCGCCGCTCATGAACGCATTGCGGGTCATATCCGCCACGCGCACCATCGCCATGATCGTCCGCTTGCCTTCGGTGGTGTTGTAGCTCGGCGCTTTCGCCACGACGATTTCCGTCTCCGCGTCGTGATCGAGATAATTTAGCGTGGTCACGATCGACCAGCGGTCCATCTGCCCTTGGTTGATCTGCTGCGTGCCGTGATAGAGCCCGGTAGTGTCGCCCAACCCAATCGTGTTGGTGGTCGAGAACAGTCGGAAATAGGGATTGGCGCTGATCACTCGGTTTTGATCCAAGAGCGTCAGCTTGCCCGAAGCTTCCAGCACCCGCTGGATCACGAACATCACGTCCGGCCGGCCGGCGTCGTATTCATCGAAGCAGATCGCCACCGGCCGCTGCAGCGCCCACGGCAGCATGCCTTCGCGAAACTCGGTGATCTGCTTGCCGTCCTTCAGCACGATCGCGTCCTTGCCGACCAGATCGATCCGCGACACGTGACTATCGAGATTGATCCGCACCATCGGCCAGTTCAGCCGCGCGGCCACCTGCTCCACGTGCGTCGACTTGCCGGTGCCGTGATAGCCCTGCACCATGACGCGGCGGTTGAAGGCAAAGCCCGCCAGGATCGCCAGCGTCGTCTGCGGATCGAAGCGATAGGCTTCATCGACATCCGGAACATATTCGGTCCTTGTCTTGAAGGCCGGAATCTTCATGTCGCTGGCAACGCCGAAATCGCGCGCGGACACTTGGTGGTCGGGCTTCATCGTCAGCATATCGTCGGCGGTGGTCATTGCGCCCCAATCATCGGGAAATGAACAAAGATATCCGGTGAAGTATCACCTTATCGCGCCGCAGCATCGAGGCAAAGGCGGCGAATTGCCGATCTTTAGACCAAGCCGGCGGCTTTCAAGGTCTGATACGCGGCGATCACCCTGTGCAGGTTCGCCTCGGCGGTGCGGTCACCGCCATTAGAGTCCGGGTGCCAGCGCTTCACCAATTCCGCATAGCGCGCGCGGATTTGCGCGCCGTCGGCGTTTTCTGGCAACGACAGCTCCTCAAGCGCCTTGCCTTGAAGGCGGCTGAGCCGCCGCCGCGGCGCTGCGGCAGGCTCCGCGGCCCCGCCATTGCCGAACAGATTGAACGGATCGCCGCCGCGTCCGCCGCGATCGCCCCGGAACTGCGCCGAAGTGCGGTCCAAGCGTCCGCTACGGAAAGTCCAAGTCGGCCGCTGCCCCACTTCTTCCTTGGCCATGAATGCGTTCACTTCGGAGTCGCTCATGCCCGAGAAGTAGTTCCAGCGCTTGTTGTAGTCCGAAGCGTGCTCCAGGCAGAAATGCCAAAACTCGTTGCCGTGATCGCGACTTTTTGGCGCCCGGTGGACACCGGCGCGTTCGCATCCCACATGATCGCAGCGGCGCTGGCTGCCTTCGGTATCCGCCGCGCGCGCGCGCTTGCCAACGGCTTCCGGCTTTACCCGGATGTCGACGAACTTGGGGCGATAGACAAACGCTTCAGACATTGGGACCGATGAGTATGGGCGTCAGAGGTTAAGCGGACAAGGAATTGACAGACGACAAAACGCACCTTTCACGCGCTGGCCGCATAGAAACCGCGCTTGCCGCGCGGTTCACATCAGGGAGTATATCACTCGTTGATGAATCCAGCCTGCACGCCGGCCACGCTGGCGCACGCCCTGGCGGCGAAACCCACTACCGTTTGCGCATTGTCTCAGACGAATTTGCGGGCCTGAGCCGCGTGGCGCGTCAACGCCTGGTTTACGATTTGCTCCATGAAGAATTCGACACGGGCTTGCATGCGCTCGCTCTGGAACTCAAAACACCAGAGGAGGCGAAGGCCTCGTGACGGCGTGGGGGATGGCCGGTGCTGCGGCAGATCGTGGCGTGGGTTGTGACGGTGTTGATCGGGGTGACGCTGGGCGTCATTTCGCTCTGGGCGGTGTTTGCATTCGGCACCGCAAATTTTTCCGAGCACTATGGCGCCTGGTCGCTCAACCGCGCCGCCGGCTCGCAAGCGGCGGGGCCGTACACGCGCGCCATCATCGCTCGCAGCGGCTTGCTGGCGCTGAGCGCGCGCGAAGCCATCTATTTCAATCTCGATCGCGACGAGCACGGTCGGCCGCTGGACGAAGGCTGCGTTTACGAGCTTTCGGGCGCCCCGCTTGAGACGCGCTGGTGGTCGGTGACGCTTTATGCAAGCGACAATTTCCTCGCCCGCAACAGCGATCACGCGCATTCCATCGACGCCTCGCGCGTGGGACCCGGCGCCTGGCGCGCGCGGGTTGCGCCGGTGCAAGGCGATGCGCCCTTCTGGATTTCCTCCCGCGCCGCCGGGCGCGGTTTTTCGCTAACGTTGCGCGTGTACAATCCCTACGACGATTTCGCGCCAAGCGCTGAAGCTTTGCCGCACCTTCGCGCCATCTCCTGCGCGGGAGGCCAAGCGTGAGCGGTCTCGGCAAATACGTTTGGACCGCGCTCCTCGTCGCCATACTGACGCACGCCGCGTTGCTCTATGGCTTTCCGCGCGTGCTGATGAGCACCGCCATGCAACGCGTCGGCCAGGGTCACTTCAATGCCTGGCGGCCAGCGCCGCGCGTCACCGAAGCCTCGCGCGGCATCGTTCGCCCGGCGCCCGACCTCGCCTATTCAATCTGTCCGTACGATCTCAGTCACGGGCCCATACGCATTCAAGTCGCGCCATGGCGGGACTACTGGTCGCTCTCGCTCTATCAAGACAACAGCGACAACTACTTTGTCATCGACGACCGCGAAGCGCGCGGCGGCGCCGATATCACACTCGTCCGCAGCGGTGCGACGCCGCCTGAGCATTCTTCACAAGTGGTGGAAAGCCCGAGCACGCGCGGCGTCGCTCTGATCCGACGCTTGGCGCCAACACAGAGCGCCTATGACGCGGCATCGGCCGTCGCAAAGGGCGACGTCTGCGCGGCGATCGTACGGCTCACCAACTAGAATCCATTTAGCCGCATCGCGGCCAGTCGCGCGAACAGCAGCGTCACTGCCTTGCGGCGCGCCCCAGCGAGCGGACGCGGCGCTGAATCTCGCAAAATGGCGCCGCCGAATCCATCTGCTACGATCAGACCCGCATCTTCGGGAATGAGCTCCCGCGGAAAGTCTTCGGTGACGCCGAAGAAAAACCTGTCGCAATATTCCAGATAGTCAGGCCACTTCTGATCGCAGGCATAATCGGCCAAACACGATTTGGTCTCGACGATCCAGATCTCGCCCGATGCAGTCAGCGCCATCACGTCGGCGCGCCGTCCGTTCGCCAGAGGAACCTCCAGCACTGACGCTAATCCATGATCCGCCAACATACGCGTCACACCACGCGCCAGCGCGGCGGTGACGTCGGGGCGCGGAACTGGGGCGACGCTCATGTTCCAAGTGTCCCACTCCGCGCGCGCACGAACAAGCGTCAGGAACCGCGACGTCAGCGGGTGCGTTCGCTGGCCATGTCCTCCTCCCCCTTCCGCGCGCGCCGTTTGGCCACGCTCGCCGCACTTACCACCTTGTTCATGGCGACCGGGTGCGGGGCATTCGCACCCGCCTACCCACAATTCGGCAAAACCGCGTACCGCCTGGAAGGCAACACAGCTGCACCAGATGGCGGCGCGGCGATCCATACTGTGATCTATCGCGCTGGCCCGAACCTGCGCGTCGAGACCGTTTTGCCCCGGTATGGCCGCGCGGTTGTCGTGTTCGATCAAGCGACGAACGCTGCGTACGTTCTAAACCCGACAGTTCAGCCCGGCGCGATGACCAACACCCCGGTCGTGGCCGACAACAGCGCGCCTGCCGCTGCGCCCGCGGCGGCAATTCCGCAATCGGCCGCGCCGAGCACAGCGACGATCGCGCCCGCGACCGCAGCTCCGGCAACCACTGCGCCGAACGGCGCGATGCAAACCACCACCACAGCGCCGCGCGTGATCGGCGTCGCCGTGCGCATCGCCGACGCCGACGCGCCGCAACCGCTCGAGACCGCATGGGCCGCGCTTGGCGCCAACAACGCCAAATCCGTCGGCTCATGCCAAGTCGCCGGCCAACAGGGTCATGAGTGGCAACCGACTCAAGCTCCAGCGCCGGGCGTGGAGCGCACTGCATGCATTACCCAGGACGGCATCGTGCTGCGCGTGCGAGAAAACAATCGCACGCTGTTTGAAGCCACCAACGTTCAGCGCGGCCAACAGAGCGCCAGCCTGTTCGGCATTCCCCAAGGTTACCAAGTCATCGATCCAGCCGCCGTCGCGGAACGCGTCGGCGCAGCCACCGATCAGCTCAACAGCGTCACCGGCGTGCCGCCAGGCTGACCGACGCAAATTCGCGCGCGAACGCTTGTGATGAAGCCGCCGACGTAGCAGCGTCGGCGGCGGATTTTTTTGAGCGGGGAAAACATTGCACGATCAGCAAGCCGCGACCACGACGTCCTCCGCAACGCCGCCTGCGAAGGCCGGCTTCGGGACCAGCGTTCTCTTTGGCATCGGCTCGCTCGCCTTCGGCATCAAAGACAACGGTTTCCAGACCTTCCTTCTGCTCTTCTACAATCAGGTTGTCGGACTGCCCGCGCAATGGGTGGGGCTCGCAATCCTCATCGCGCTGTTCCTCGACGCCTTCATCGATCCCATCGTCGGACAGATTTCGGACAATGTGCGAACGCCATGGGGGCGGCGCCATCCGTTCATGTACGCCTCCGCGATTCCGCTCGGGCTTTCCTACCTGTTGCTGTGGAATCCGCCGCACGCCGCGCCGGAAACCCAATTCATCTATTTGCTGGCGGTGTGCATCGTCGTTCGCGCTTGCATCGCGCTCTATGAAGCGCCGAGCCAAGCGCTCGCACCCGAGCTCACCACCGATTACCAAGAGCGCACGTTGTTGCTCGGCATGCGCGTCTTCTTCGCCTGGTTCGGCGGTTTGGCGCTCTACGTCCTGGCTTACACCACGTTGCTGCGCGTTGACGCGACCCATCCGGTTGGGGTTGCCGCGGGCTACCAGAGCTACGGCCTGGTCGCCGCCGTAATCATGGTCATCTCCATCATCATCTCCGCGCTCGGCACACATGGACGCATCAAGACCTTCACCATTCCGCCAAAGCGCGAGAAAAGCGAGCGCAACACCTTCAAGGAAGTTTTTGCCGCCCTCTCGCACCGCTCGTTTCTGGCGGTGCTTGCCTCAAACTTCTTCTCGTCCGCCGCCACCGGCGTTGCGTTCTCGATGAGCCTGTATTTCTACAATTTCTTCTGGGTGCTCACGCGGGACCAGATTGCGCTGTTCGGCTTCGTCAATTTCGGCTCGGCGCTCGTCGCGGTGCCCCTGGCGCGCGCCTTTTCCCGTAGCGACAAGCGGCGCTCCACTATTCTGCTCTTCCTCGTCGGCCTCGCCATTTCCGTCACCCCCATGAGTCTGCGCCTCTTCAACGCATTTCCTGAAAACGGCGTGCCCTCGCTCTTCCCGTTGCTGACCGGATTCAGCTTCATCGGGCTAGCGCTGATGATCGCTGCGTCCATGCTCGGCTATTCGATGATCGCCGACGTGGTGGAAGATAATCAGCTCAAAAGCGGCTTGCGCTCAGAAGGGCTTTTCTTCGCCGCCAACAGCTTCGTATTGAAAGCCGTTTCCGGCGTCGGCGTGTTCATGGCGGGCCTCATTCTCGCCATCGTTCATTTCCCGCAAGGCGCGGCCGGTCAGCCCGCCACCCAAATCGCGCCGGACATCGTGCGCAATCTGGCGCTCGTGTACCTGCCGGTGATCCTGATCCTCTACGTCATCGCCGCGCTCTGCTTGATCGGCTATCGCATCACCCGTGAGAAGCACGAAGAGAATTTGCGCACGCTTGGGAGCAGCTAGCGCCGCGCACATTCGGCGCGATACGATCGGCTATTCACCGGCTAGCCAAGACACCGTCCCGCTAGGCGACAGCAACTCCCCGTCCACACGATCGCAGCGAGGTATTTGCGTCAGCGCTCGTTGCATTTCCGAGAAGGACTGCAGCGGCACTTGTTCACTAAAGGCCACCCGGCCCGCATCGACCGCCAACTTCCATGCAGCGGCGCGATAGAAATCGACCGACCTTCGCGGCAACGCCCCGGCAAAGCGAAATCCCATCCGCTCAAGTTCGTCCTTGGACGTCGCCCACCCCATTTTTGAAGCGCGAAAGCGAATATCCGCCACACGATTGTCAGGTGTGCGCAAAACTTCGTAGCAAACAGTTCTGACTTGAACGAGAGGAAGCAACAACAGTCGGCTGTCGATTCCAAGAGTTGCGTAAAGCGAGAGTTCGCGACGCGACCTGGCGTCAAAGAGTGTTCGTACTGTTTGGTCACTGTCGTCACTGACAATGGCTTTCATTGCGGTCGCGGTGTCCCGAAACAGCAACAGCGATCCGCGCGCGACACGGCGATGCGGTGAGGCAGCGAAGACGTATTGCGCACATGACGAAGCGCACACGCCCATCGCTGTCACGGATATGCGGCGCCGATGTATGACGTCAGCCAAGGTGATAGCGGCAACCGCGTCGCCCCCAAGGCTATCCACGACGACGTTGCTCGGCCCCTGCGTTTCAACCGTCGACGTTGCGGATGCGTCGATCGGGCCCGCGATAGTGATAGTTCTACCGCAACTCGTCGAAGCAAGGCTAAGGAGAGCAATAGCGAGCACTTGAAAGGCGCGACGTCGTTCACGCATCTTTGGCACACTTCGCAGGAGAAGCCTTGCCAGCATAACGCCTACGACCTCGCAAATGCAAAACGCCCCGTCTTGCGACGGGGCGTTTCATTCATCGAGGCCAAGGGCCTATTCCGCCGCGACCGCGCTTGCTTTCACATCATTCAGCGCATTGCCGTTGATGCCGAAATTGATGGTCTGCAGATACTTGATGCCATCTTCAGCGATCGCGTCGCCGACCATTTCGGTCCCTTCCGCCGCGAACTCGTCGAAGTTCACGTACATAGCGTAGAAGGGCCGCGTGCGCTCGGTGATGATGCCGGCGTTCCACAGCGTCTTCACCAGCACCCGGAAGATGTTGGTCGCCTCTTTCATGTTTTCGCGGCGCGCATCGTCGGTGGCGATCTCTTGGAATTCCGCCATCACGCGATCCGGATCGAGGCCGAATTGCTCATAGATCGCCCGCATCTGATGTGGCGCGACCAGGTTGAAGAGCAGCGTTTGGAAGCAGTGCGCCGCCCAGTTTTCAACGATCTCATGTTCTTCCGGCGATAATTTGGGAATGGTGCGGTCGGCCCAGATCTTCCCGAACTTGTGGTGGAACGCCTCGTCCGTCATCACCAGCTGGGTCAGCTTCTTCGCCAGCGGATCGTTCCATTCGCGGAAAATGCTGGCGAACGCGCCCATCGCCAAGCCTTCGACCAGCATCTGCATGCCGACGATCTTCTTGTACACCTCCGGCGCGTGCACGATTTCCTGCAGCAGCGTCGCCAACACCTGGCCGCACGGCAACGGCGAACCCCAACGCGCGATGATGAACTTGGCGAACGCCGTCACGTGACGGCCTTCTTCGCGCGTCTGATTGGCCGCGTATTCCTGCGCGCCGGGATCGCGCAGCACGTGGCACAGCGAAGCTGAGAGGTTCAGCGCGCCCTGCTCGCCGTGCAGGATCGCCGACATCTGCCAGCGCGCCATCTGGCTCTTGAAGCGCAACAGGTCGGCCGGCTTATCGGCGAAGTGGTTCTTAACGTACTCGGTCTCCAGCGCCGGAACCATGTAGTCCGGCAGAAAGTCGTTGGTGTCAGGATCGAAGCCGTCGTTGAAGTCGATGTATTTCTTATCCAACGGATCCCAGAAATGGTCGTGGGTTGCGGAGATGATCTTATCGAACGCGGTCGAGCGGTTCAGATGCCGATCAATCTCCAGCATCGCGCCAAAATCGGTCGGCGCGACCGCGTCATAGACGTCGTCCTTGGTGATCTGGCGGATCGGCGGCGTGATCTGCGTGGCGGTGTCGGCCATAGTCGCGTGACTCCCCGGTCAGGCCGCGTGAGATGCGGCGATTTTCATTGTGAGCCGGAAAATACCCGAGCTTTTGGCCCCAATCAACAAAAATGACGCATGCGTCAACTTAATTTGAGGCCTACATGCAGCGGGTGACCGACAGCCTCGCCCCCTCCCTCGACGACCTGGAGCGCCTCGCCCGGACCGCGTGGGACGGGATGCCCGGCGAATTCAAGCGCTTGGCGGGCGACATCATCTTTCGGGTCGAGGATTTCGCGGACGAGGCGCTGTTGGGCGAAATGGGCATCGAGGACCCGTTCGAGCTCACTGGGCTCTATCACGGTGTCGATCTCACGCAGCGTTCGATCGCCGATCCGAGGCCATCAACGCCGATGGTGTTCCTGTATCGCCGCGCCATCCTCGATGAGTGGATCGAGCGCGGCGATGTCACGCTCGAGGACCTCGTCGCACACGTGCTGGTGCACGAAATCGGCCATCACTTCGGGTTCAGTGACGAGCAGATGGACGCCATCCTCGAAGCGGAGGACTAGAGCCGCGGCCGCTGCATCCGGCTTTGCGGCACCGCGTTGCGGCTCGATTGTCCCAACTGTCGTGAGCAAATGTCCTCCGGCGAATCCGTCTCGACTTGGTTCGGATCGCCCTGCCGCGCCATCACCTGCATCACACAATGATCCCAATTGCGGATGTCTTCGCGCCGCTCCGCGATCGAACGCGGATCGCCATTCGGGGGCTGCACTTGCTGTTCCGGCACGCTGCCGTGCACGACCACATCGCCCGGATCACGCGGCGGGGGCGGTGGTGGCGGCGTCGCCACAGCTACGTTCGGCGCAGCGACCTGCGGTTCGGCGGTTTGCGCCTGCGTTTGCGCCGGCGCTGATTGCGGAGGCGGCGGCGCTGGCGCGGGTTGGCCGTACGCCGGCGCAGTTGTCGTGTGCGTGGGCGGCGGCAACGTAGTGCTGGGCGGCGGCGTGACCGGCGCGGGGCGCGCCATGCCGGCCTCTTCGCGCTGCGCGGTGCGTCCTGCAGGCTCCAGCCCGGCGCATCCCATCAAAGCGACCAGCGCGATCGTTGCCGCTACGCGTCCAAGCATCCTGCGCTCCTTGTTTGCGGCGTCAGCTTAGCCCGAAAAAGCAACGCGCCTAGTGCGGCAACGATCCCACAACGCGCGTTTGAGTACGCACGCCTTCGTTGGTTTTTCGGTAAGGTGGCCGCGACGCACGCCGTCCTTGAGCGCTCACCACCGGCGACCGTAGAGATCGGCGTTCCAGCGTAGCAACGCCCGCCGCACGGTCCGTGGAGACCCCGAATTTCTAACGACAATTCTCCTGTGAGGAGAGTTTTGGGGAACTCCACATACTGACGGCACCAATTCGCGCTTGACCCGTTAACCACGTTGGGGTTTGCGGTACTGGGGGGTCCACAACGGAGGGCGCAAAATGCGCATTCTTTCTATCGTCGCGGTGTGCGCCTTAGGGCTGCTTGCCGCCGGGTGCGCAAATCGCACCGGAGATCAGACTATCGCCGAGTGGTGCGCAGCCGACGCGTCGCGCGCCAACACCGACATCTGCAAACAACACGCTGACACTGAGACGTTGAGCTCACGCATCGCCGACGTGTTCGGTGTCGCACACCATGCACAAGACACTGCTGACCAAGCCATGGCCCGCAACGTCGTGTGCGTGACGCGCACCATGCGCCGCGTGAACGCCGGCACCTGCGATCCGGGCTACACGCTCACCAGCTGCACGCAAACGCATTACGGCCGCCGCGCTGGCGGCATGGCCATCATGCGCACCATCAACGACAGCGAATGCCGCTACAACGCGCGGGTGCTCGAAGTCCAAGTGCGCTGCTGCGCGATGGGCCCAAATCCACCGCCAGCAACCATGGTCAGCGATACGACCCCGCCGGCGCCGCAAACGCCGCCGCCGCCGCCGGTTTCGTAAACAACTAGCCGCGCAAGAAGTATTCCGCCTCGAGCCTGTAAAGGCTCGGGGCGTTTTTGCGCGTCCAGCTCGAGTACAGCCCCAAGCTCTCCACTTCGAACGGTCGCGACTCAAACAATCCCAAACGCGCACCGAAATCCTTCACCCGGCCCAAATCCGCGTTGTTCAGATACGCCAGCGTCACGTGTGGCGAGAACTTGCGCGGCTCAGGCGCCAATCCCGCCCGCCGCGCCGCGCGCTCACAATCAGCGGCAAGTTTCTTGAGCGCTGGAGTCTCAGCCGCGCCGATCCATAACGCGTGCGGATCTTCTTTTCCGAACCAACCCGCACTCTTTAGCTGCAGCTCGAACGGCTTCGTGCGATCCGCCAGGTCCGCGAGTTCTTCAGCCACATCGTTTGCAACCGGCTCGGCGATTTCGCCGAAGAACCGCAGCGTCAGATGCAAATTCTCCCGCGGCCGCCACTTAGCGCCGCCGACACCCTTCTGCAGCGCCAGCAAACGCTCGGCGACGTCGTCGGGAATAGCGAGCGCGGCGAAGAGACGGATGGTCATCTGAATTGGGCGGTGAACGACAAGTGCTGATCGCTAGATGCGCGTCCAAGGAAGCGGTGCGTCGCGCTTAAATGCATCGGCTTCTTCTTGTGACGCCTCCACGGGGCTTTGTGGAAGTTCGCTCAGGACCGCGAACGCTGATAAGGGCGATTCTTTAGATGCGCTTTCCTTTTTCCCGCGCTTTGCAAACCTACGCAGCAAGGCTTGAAGAAGTCCCATAGGTCGATGCTACCACCACATTTCATCGCCCGCACAAGTTGTTGCTAATTTGTTCGTTCAAACATCACCATACGCTGAAACGTCACCCGACGCCGGCCAGCACCGAATGTCTTGCTCCGCATTGGCAGCACCATTGCTGCGCGGATGTTTTCATTCGAACGGGGAAGACACTCAAGCACGCGCCGTGGCCCAGGTGTTGTTTGCTTCACATGAACTATGCGAGCGGGAACCGGCTAATCACACCAATGTCTTCCGACATGAGAAGGCAACACCCATCGCGCGCGTGCGTCAATTCACAATTCGCGTGCATGTGAAATTGGAACTGCGTGTGCGCTACGACGCGCGCGGCACCGTCTTGATGTAGGCGACCACTGCACGCGCATCTTCTTCATTCATGCGGAACTGCGGCATCGGCGGACGTGCATGCGAACCGTCAGGCTTCTCGCCCGTTTGCAGGAAATGCGCGAACTGTTCGTCGGTGTAGGCGGCAGGCCCGCCGGCGATCGGGGGCGCTACTTCTGCCCACGGCACTTGCCCTTTAAACGCAGGCAGCAGCTCAAAAGCGAGCGGCGCGCCTTGCAGCGAATGCGCCATGTCAGGACCTTGAGGTGTCGGCGGTGTGTGGCAGTCGTTACAGCCACCGATGCCAGTTACCAGATAGCGCCCGCGCTCAACCAGCTGCGCCGTGCCCGGTTTGCTTGATGACGTCTGCTGCACGCACGCGCCAAGCAACGCCGCCAGCGCAACCGCCGTTACAAATTTCCACATGGCCGTTCCCCCCGGAGCTAACCACCCGCCGCAGGACTCTTTTCCGGGCGCTGCACGGCCGTCAAGCGCTTAGAGCCTATCCAGCGGGATTTTAAGATAGCGGACGCCGTTGTCCTCGGGCGGAGGGAGACTGCCGGCGCGCATATTCACCTGGATGGCTGGCAACAGCAGCACCGGCGTTTCCAGCGTCTTGTCGCGCGCCTCGCGCAGCGCCACGAACGCGTCCTCGCTGACGCCGTCATGAATGTGAATGTTTGTCTTTCGCTGCGCCTCGACCGTCGTCTCCCACACGAAATCGTCCCGCCCCGGCGCCTTATAATCGTGACATAGGAAGAGCCGCGTCTCCGGCGGCAGAGCCAGAATCTTCCGGATGGAGCGATAGAGCGTGCGCGCGTCGCCGCCAGGAAAATCGGTGCGCGCGGTGCCGTAGTCCGGCATGAACAGCGTGTCGCCCACGAACACCGCGTCTTCGATCACGTAGCTCACACACGCCGGCGTATGCCCCGGCGTGTGCATCACTTTGATATGAATATCCCCAAGCGGCAGCGCTTCGCCATCGCGCACCAGCTTGTCGAACGCGCGCCCGTCCGGCTTCAAGTCGCGCGCATTGAAGATTTCCTTGAACGTCTTTTGCACGATGCGGACATGCTCGCCGATCACCGTCTTGCCGCCGACTGCGCTCTTCAGAAACGGCGCAGCGCTCAAATGATCGGCATGAACGTGGGTCTCAAGAATCCAATCGACCTTCAGCCCTTCCGCCTTGATCACATCGACAATGCCTTGCGCGAACGCTGTGCCGGTGTGTCCGGATTTCTGATCAAAATCGAGTGTGGAATCGATGATTGCGGCGTGCTTCCGCGCTGCATCCCAAACGAGGTAGCTCACGGTGAACGTGGGCGCATGAAAGAAGCTGCGGACCTGCAAGTTCATACTGCTCTTTACACAGATGCGGGTGAATTTGAAACTCACCGCCATGCTGCGGCGCGGCAAATCGAAATCGGCTTGCAGTGAATCCGGCTTAAGCGCAAGCGGACGCACCGTGCTTGGACTTCCCGATCTGCTTGCGCTTTTGAGCGGCGCCGCCGTGGGCCTCGTGTTGGCGCTGATCGGCGGCGGCGGCTCGATTCTGGCTACGCCGGCGCTGCTCTACGTTGTCGGCGTCGCCGACGCCCACATCGCCATCGGCACCAGCGCGCTCGCCGTCTCGGTCAACGCCTTGATCAATCTCGTTCACCATGCGCGGCGCGGCCACGTCATGTGGCGCTATGCCTTGATCTTCGCCGCCGCCGGCGTCGTGGGCGCACTGTTCGGCTCCGGCGTCGGGCGCCACACCGATACCAAGGTTCTGCTGCCGTTATTTGCGCTGCTGATGATCGTCATCGGCGTGGCCATGTTGCGCCGCCGCGGCGATCTCGGCGCCGACATCGCTCGCTTCGAGCCACACAAGGTGGTCCGATTGATCGCCACCGGCGTTGGCGTTGGCGCGCTGTCCGGCTTTTTCGGCATCGGCGGCGGCTTCCTTATCGTGCCCGGCCTTATCGGCGCCACCGGCATGCAGATGATTTCCGCCATCGGCTCGTCGCTTTTGTCCGTCGGTGCGTTCGGCGCCGCCACCGCCGCGACGTACGCTGTCGGCGGTCTGATCGACTGGCGCATCGCCGCCCTCTTCATCGGCGGCGGCATCGTTGGGGGACTGGTCGGTTCAGCCTTCGCGACGCATCTCGCCAAGCAGCGCGCCACCTTGCAGCGCATCTTTGCCGGCGTGGTGTTTGCCGTGGCGGCCTACATGCTCTGGCGCAGCTGGCCGTTTTGAGCCACGCCGATCAAGATGACGGCTTGAGCCGCGGGTCGTTGCGGTCGAGCGCCATAATATCGAACTCTTCGCCCTGCTCGGTCATGCGACGGCCAGCGACGATCACCTGATTGGCCTGCGGACGTCCCAGACGCACCTCCTTGTGCGGGAGGATTCCGATGCCCTCCAGCCCTTCCCACACGATCAAATGTCCGCGTTGGCGCAGGATATTCAGCGCCATGGTCTTGATCTGCGAATAGTACGGCTCCTTCCGCCAAGCGTCGAAATGGCCGTCGTCCAGCAACACATTGATGCGCCGCGCTTGGCGTTCGACGGTGACGACAATATTGCAAAGGTTCGGCTTCCACTCCTCGCCGAGTTCGGCGTTGAGCCGATATTCGCAAAAGAATGTCCGACACGCCCCGGGCCGCGTTTCGTATATTTTGCATCCCACGCCCATTGCGCAATGGGGGCAGTCCTGCATGCGTGGTTTGGAGATTTCGTGCACGGCCGCGAGCTTGCAGCATAGGGTGCAAGCATCGCAGGAGCGGCCGGGCGCGAGAGATGGCGTCATCCAGCCTGACGTTAGCGGAAGCGGCCGCGAAAAAAACAGCCTTGTGACGTTCCGCCCCGGTTTCGGAATACCGCGAAGCCACATAAGTCTCGAACCATGGGTCCGATGGCGCGGCTGATGCGCGAAATTCGATTTTGCAGCGGTCTTTTCCGCACGCTCTGGCGCATCCGCAAGATCGCTCCTGATTCCATCACCCTGGTCTGTGACGATTTCGAAGACGCGGTCGACAAGTTTGCAGACCACACCGCCCTCGTGTTCGAGCAAGAGCGCTTCACCTACGCCCAACTCGACGCCCTCGCCAATCGCTTCGCCGCTTGGGGCGCTGCTCAAAATCTGAAAGCTGGCGACACGGTCGCCTTGCTCATGCCTAACCGCGCCGAATACGTGCCTGCGTGGGTTGGACTCGCAAAAATTGGCGTCGCCACAGCGCTCATCAACAACAACCTGGCCGGTGGCGCGCTGGCGCACTGCTTGTCCATCTCCAACGCCGATCACGTGCTCACCGACACCGAGGGCATGAGCGCAATCGAAACCATCCGCGCAGGCTTGCCGCGCCCGCTTACCTATTGGTCGATCGACTCCACGCTCAACCTCAAAACCTTCTCCAGCGAGCGGCCTGACAAATCCAAACGCGCCGGCATCAGAGCCAAGGAAACCGCGCTCTATATTTTCACCTCGGGCACCACCGGCATGCCCAAAGCCGCGCGCATCACCCACATGCGCGCGCAGCTTTACATGCGTGCGTTTGCGGGTGCGACCAACGCCAGCCCTCAAGATCGCGTCTATTGCGCTTTGCCTTTATACCATTCCACTGGCGGCCTCTGCGGCGTCGGCTCAGCCTTGCTCAACGGCGGCACTCTGGTGCTGCGCCGCAAGTTTTCGGCGACGCATTTCTGGGACGACATCACCAACTACGATTGCACCATCTTCGTCTATATCGGCGAACTCTGCCGCTACCTAGTCAATCAGGCGCCCAACCCGAAGGAGCGCACGCACAACCTCCGCCTCGCCTTCGGCAACGGCATGCGCCCCGACGTGTGGACCGAGTTTCAACAGCGTTTCGGCGTCTGGAATATCCTGGAATTCTACGGCTCGACCGAAGGCAACGTGTCGATGTTCAATTTCGACGGCCAGCCCGGCGCCATCGGCCGCGTGCCGCCCTACTTGCGTAAGCAATTCTCGGTAAAGCTGGTGCGCTTCGATGTCGAAAAGGAAATACCGGTGCGCGGGCCTGACGGACTGTGCATCGAATGCCCGACCGGCGAGGTCGGCGAGGCCGTCGGCCTGATCGGCGCCGACGCGCGCAACAACTACACCGGCTACGCCGACAAAGCCGCGTCCGAACGCAAAATCCTGCATGACGCGTTCGCCAAAGGCGACGCTTGGTTTCGCACCGGCGATCTGATGCGCCAGGACGCCGATGGCTATTTCTATTTCGTCGACCGCATCGGCGACACCTTCCGCTGGAAGGGTGAAAACGTCTCCACCACCGAGGTCGCTGAAGCCATCTCGCGCTACCCAGGCGCGGCTGAGGTGAATGTGTACGGCGTGAGCGTAAGGGGCGTCGATGGCCGCGCCGGCATGGCGGCGATCACGCCAGGCGAAGGCTTCGATGTGCAAGGGCTCCCAGGCTTTCTCGAAAAAGAGCTGCCCAGCTACGCGCGTCCGCTATTCGTGCGCATCCAGCCGGCCATCGAAACCACGGGGACTTTCAAATATCGAAAGGTCGACCTTGTGAGTGACGGGTTCGATCCAGGGAAAATAGAACACGAACTCTATTTCGAAGATCCCTCAACTCAGAGGTACGAACGCATCACGCCGGAGCTGTACGCCAAGATTCAAGGCGGTGGTTTCAAGCTCTAGTCGAACGCGCTCACGAGCATCCCGTCGATCTCCACCAGCCTGCCTCGGCGCCCGTAAGCAGCCTGCAGATTTTCCGGCGTCAGGGCCTCGCGGGGCAATCCTTCAGCAATCACGCTTCCCGCGCGCATCAACACCACGCGGGAAGCCGTTTGCGCCGCGAGCCCAACGTCATGTGTGGAGAACACCACCGCACCTTTGGCGGTATGCGAGCGCATGATCTCCGACACCGCCAGCGCTTGCGCAGGATCAAGCCCCGCGGTGGGCTCGTCCAACGCCAACAGCGGCGCATGCTGCGCCAGCGCGCGTGCGAGATGTGCGCGCGCTTTCTCGCCGCCGGAAATTTCATCCATTCTGCAGCTACGCAACGGCGTCAAATTGCACGCCGCCAGCGCCTCCTCCACGGCCGCCTTGTCCACGCCTTCCAGCCGATCTGGCGCCGCGCCATAAGCGAAGCGACCGAGCGCGACCAAGCTTTCGACGCTGATCGGCCAGATCGATTGCGGCCGTTGCGGCAGATAGGCGACGCGCAATGCCCGCGCGCGCGCTGAAAGCCTGTGCGGCGCGTCGCCCTGCAAAGAAGCGCTGCCCGCCGAAAGGGCAACGAGGCCCAGCGCACCGCGCAACAGACTGGTCTTGCCGGCGCCGTTGGGCCCGAGCAGCGCGATGATCTCGCCGCTGGCGATGTCGAGCGAAACGTCGCGAACAACCGCGCGGCCGCGCAACGCCACACTCATGCTGCTCAAAGAAAGCAGCGCGCTCATGCCTCTACACTCCGCGACGCAAGCCGCGCCGCGATCAGCGCAAACACCGGCCCGCCAATCAGCGCCGCTGCAACACCAAGCTTCAATTCTGAATCCGTCGGCAGCAAGCGCACGGCCAAGTCCGCCAAACTCAGCAACGCACCGCCGGTGATCGCGCTGGGAATGAGCAGCCGCGCCGGATCATGCCCGGACACAGCACGCACCAGATGCGGCGCGGCGATCCCGACAAAGCCGATCACGCCGGCAACAGCCGTCGCCCCGCCCGTACACGCCGCTGCGCCCAGCACAACCAGCGTGCGCGTGCGGGTGACGTCGGCGCCGATCGCCGCAGCCGCCTCTTCGCCAAGCGTTAGCGCCTGCAACCCGCGCGCGGCGATCAGGATCAAGACCGCGCCAAGCACCAACAATCCGCCAGCCAACGCGGCGTCATTGAGCGAACGCCCATCGACCGACCCGAGCGTCCAGTTCACGAGATCAGCAAGCGCACCAGGATTGGGCGCGAGATTGAGCGTGAGCGCGATCAGGCCGCCCGCGAGGCTCGAAAGTCCAACCCCGATCAACACCAAGCTCGCGGGCCCGCGCGAGGACCATCCAAGCGCCACCACCAACGCTGCAGCGGCAAGCGCAAATCCAATGGCGCCAACGGGCGCCAACGCAGCGACGCCGAACGCATAAGCCAGCACCGCGCCTAGCGCCGCGAACCCCGACAAGCCCAGCACGCCGGGATCCGCGAGCGGATTGCGCAGCAACCCTTGCAGCGCCGCCCCCGACAATCCCAAAGCGGCGCCGACGATCCACGCCGTCAACGCACGCGGAAAACGAATGTCCCACACAATCGTATGTGTCGCAGCATCGTTCGCGAACGGATGCGCCAGCGGCACTGGCCCAAGCCAGAGCGAAGCTATGACAGCGATCCCGCTCAACACGATCAGAAACAGTGAAAGCCGCGCGGCGCTACTCATGGTCGCCTCAGCGCAGCAGCGATCACTTCGGCCGCGTCAATCGCAGTCCACGCTTCGCACGACACTGCGCCGGCTGGCAGCGCCACCGTGCGTGTCCGCGCCAGCATCGCCTGCATCGCCGGATGATGCGCCGGCGACCAAGCATCCATGCGCGTGCGGCCGGTGTCGAAGAACGCCGTGGCGATCAACGCTGGCGGCGCCGCCACCAGCTGCTCGAGCGGCAACACCGTCCAGCTCGCATCGGTGCGTACGTTGCGCCCACCCGCCGCTTCGATCACGTCGTTCATCAGCACGCGGCGCCCGGCGACCGCGCCGCCGGACGAGAGATACATCACCGGCGGCGGTACGCGAGGCGCCTCGGTGCGCAAGCGCGCAAGCCGGAGGTCCAAGTTGCGCGCCAACGCTGCCCCGCGCTCGGGGTGGCCGATGCGTTGCGCCGCACGCAGCAGGTCTGCGCGCGCTTCAGCGAAGGTGGAGATGTCGCCCACGTGCAACACCGGCACGCCGAACCGGCCATAGACTTGCGCCGCGTCGTACGGCCCGCCCCAGTTGCGCACAATCAAATCAGGATGCAGCGCCAGCACGTCTTCAAGCGTCGGACGCACCTTGCGCAGTCCCGCCGCACGCGCTCGGAAATACGAATCGTCGCGTTCGGCGTTGCGCGACACGCCGGCAATCTGTGCGCGATCGGCCAGCGCCAGCACGAACTGATCGGCGCAATAATCGAGCGAAACGATGCGTCGCGGCGCGGCCCATGAAGGGCTCGCCATCGCGCACACCAGCATCAGCGCGGAAATCAACAGCCGCACGCAACCCTCCTCTCGCGGCCCCGTCCCGGACCAAGAGTGCAACGATCGGCAGGTCTTCTGGCTTCGCGGGTCACCGCCGCAGCCCGCCTTCCCAGACTAGGTCCAGTGGCGTTGGGCCTTGGCTCGCCGCTTACAGCTGCGGGCGCAGCCGCGGAATTGCACCGCGTTCCCTTTTGATCCTCGGAATGAGGAACCGATCTGTGATCTCTACACGCGCTGCGCTTCGTCGCAAAGCGTGCAGCTCAATTCGCGTGCGGCGCGACCGCGCGTTGACGGCGGGGTCGCGGGGGCTTTCATGGGACCGGTTCTAGGGGATCCGACTCATGCACAAGACTCTCTGGCGCGCCTCGCTGGCGGCTATTGCATTTTCGCTTCTGCCGGCCGCGGCGCATCCGCAACAGATTGCACCGCTGCCGCCGCCCATCCCCGCGCCCCAAGACATCGGCTACCCAGCGGGACCGATCACGCTCGACGTCGACGCCACAGACACCGCGCGGCACATTTTCCGCATCCACGAAGTAGTGCCCGTCGCGGGCGGACAAACGGTGACGCTGCTCTATCCGCGGTGGCTGCCGGGCAACCACTCGCCAAGCGGGCCGATCTTCCAGATGGCCGGGCTTGAGGTGACGGCCAACGGACAGCGGCTCGAATGGCGCCGCGACACCGCCGACGTCTATGCGTTTCACATCGACGTGCCGGCCGGCGTCAACGCGCTCGATCTCAAGTTTCAATATCTCTCACCCACCGCATCGCCACAGGGCCGCATCACCATGACTGATGCGATGCTCGATCTGCAGTGGAACGCGATGGTGCTCTATCCGGCCGGCTACTACGCCTCGCGCATTCGCGTGACGCCCAGCGTGAAGCTGCCGGATGGCTGGACCGGCTACACTGCGCTTGACGGCGCGCGCCAAGACGGCGCCACCACGCACTATTCCGAAACCGCGCTCGATGTGCTCGTGGATTCGCCCATGTACGCAGGCCGCTACACCAAGCAAGTCGATCTCGATCCGCACGGGCCAGTGCCGGTGCATCTGGATGTTGTCGCCGATCGCCCCGATCAGCTGGTGATGAGCGATGCGCAGATCGCCGCGCATCGCAATCTGGTGACGCAGGCCTATCGCCTCTATGGTGCGCACCACTACGACCACTACGACTTCCTGTTCTCGCTAAGCGATCGCATGGGTGGCAACGGCCTGGAGCATCACCGCTCCAGCGAAGACGGCGTGCAGGGCGATTACTTCACCAGCTGGGACACCTACTCGAGCGCGCGGGATCTGCTGCCGCACGAATACACCCACTCCTGGAACGGCAAGTATCGCCGCCCATTCGATCTGTGGACGCCGAACTACAACGTGCCGATGCAGGATACGCTGCTGTGGGTCTATGAAGGCCAGACGCAATATTGGGGCTTTGTGCTCGCCGGTCGTTCAGGCCTGCACACACGCCAGCAATCGCTCGACGCGCTGGCGCTGGTTGCGGCAACCTATCAGGCGCGCATCGGTCACGATTGGCGGGCGCTGCAGGATACGACGAACGATCCGATCATCGCCCAGCGCCGCTCACAAGGCTGGCGCAGTTGGCAGCGCAGCGAAGACTATTATTCCGAAGGCCAGCTCATCTGGCTCGATGCCGATACGCTCATTCGCGAACGCACGCACAACGCCAAGTCGCTCGACGATTTCGCGCGCGGCTTCTTTGGCGTCAATAACGGCGCCTTCAACGAAGACACCTACACGTTCGATGATGTGGTCGCCGCGCTCAATCGCGTCATGCCTTACGATTGGGCCTCGTTCCTGCACACGCGCTTGAATCGCCTCGGCCAAGCGCCGCTCGACGGCATTACCCGCGGCGGCTATCGGCTCACCTTCACAGAAGAACGCTCAGCCTTCCAGCGCGACGCCGAGAACCACAGCAAGAGCGCCGACTTCATGTATTCGATCGGCCTTTCGCTCGGCGAAGGCGGCGCGATCACGCAGGTGCAGTGGGATAGCCCTGCCTTCAATCAAGGGCTGTTCGTGGGCGCCAATATCGTCGCCGTGAACGGCGACGCCTATAGCCCCGACGGTCTGCGCCGCGCCATCACGGCGGCGAAGGCCGGCCATGACCCGATCCAGTTGCTCGTAAAAAACGGCGATCAATATCAGACCTACGCGATCGATTATCACGGCGGCTTGCGGTATCCGCACTTGGAGCGCATCAGCGGCACGCCGGATCGGATCGGCGCAATCTTCACGGCGCGGAGTCACTAGAGAACTTCGCGCACCTTTTCCTTCGGCCGCGCCAACACAACGCCTTTGCTCGTCTCCACGAAGGGGCGTTCGACCAGCACCGGATGCTCGACCATCGCATCGAGAATTTGCGCGGCGGTCGCCTTCTCGGAAATGCCGAGGTCTTCGGCGGCTTTCTTGCGCATAGCTTCGCGCGGCGTGAGCCCGGCGGCGGCGAACAGTGCTTTGAGCTGCGGCTTAGTCCAGCCAGCCTTCAAATACTCGACCACCTTCGGCTTGGCGCCGCTGGCCTCGATCATCGCCAGCACATTGCACGAGGTGGTGCATTTCGGGTTGTGATAGATGGTGACGCTCTTGCCCATCACGCGCCCCAAGTTTGCGCGACGATGCGCGCGACCTCGGCGTGCGCGGCGTTGCGGGCGTCGGCGTCAGCTGTCGACTCGCTCATGTAGGACACGATGATGATCGGTGGCTTGCCGGGCGGCCAAGCGATGGCGACGTCATTGGTGGCGTTGTGTTCGCCCGCGCTGGTGCCGGTCTTGTCGCCAGCGCGCCAGTCCTTTGGCAATCCTGCCCGCAGGCGCGTGAGCCCAGTTTCGGACGCTACCATCCAGCCAATCAGCTTTTCGCGATTGGCGGCGCTCAGCACCGTCTCTCCCAAAAGCACGTTCTGCATAGTTTGCGCCATCGCCGCCGGCGTCGAGGTGTCGCGCGGATCGCCCGGCGCATTTTCGTTCAAGCTGGTTTCGGTGCGGTCCAAGCGCGTAACGCTATCGCCAGTCGAGCGCGCAAAGCGCGTGAGCCCTGTTGGGCCCTCAATCTGGTTGAGAAGCAGGTTCGCCGCGCCATTGTCGCTGACTTCGACGGCGGCGGCGCAAAGATCGTCAACGCTCATCCAACCGCGGGCGAGGTGCTCCTGCGTGCGCGGTGAATTGGCCGGTAGATCGTGCGCGGTGTAGGCGATGTGCGCGTCCGCCTGCAGCCGCCCCTCCTGTTCGGCGCGCAGCACAGCTGCAGCCAACAGCCACTTGAACGACGAGCACATGGCGAAGCGCTCATTGGCCCAATGCGTAAGCATCGCCCCGTCGGCCGTGTTGAGCGCGGCCACGCCCAGGCGTCCGCCAATGCGCTTTTCGATCGCTGCAAAACGCACATCGTCTTGCGGCACGCCGGTGTCGGCTTCGGCCTTCTGCTTTGGCGTGTCCGTAGCGCGGCCGCAGCTCGCCGCAGCGAGACTGCCTATCAACACCGCGCGGCGAGAGAAGGCGTCCATAACGCTTAGTCCTTCGCGCGCTCCACATACGAACCGTCGTCAGTGGAAACGACGACGCGCGTGCCGGCTTCAATGTGCGGCGGCACCATGGTCTTGACCCCATTGGACAGCTTCGCCGGCTTGTAGGACGACGACGCGGTCTGGCCCTTCACCACCGGTTCGGTCTCAACGATTTCGAGGGTGATGCGCGGCGGCAGCTCGATCGACAGCGCCTGCCCTTCGTGCATGGTCAGATCGACCATCATTTCCGGCTGCAGGTAGTCGACGGCGTCACCCACCATGTCGCGGGTCAGATGGACTTGGTCATAGGTCGTAGGATTCATGAACACGAGGCCGGCGTCGCCATCGTCGAACAGGTATTGATGCTTCACCTCTTCGACGAAGGCTTTCTCCAGCGGATCACCGGTTTTGTAGGTCTGCGTCGTCTTCACGCCATCGGTGATGCG
>DASZWS010000110.1:0-11150 GCA_035546515.1 Vitreimonas sp.
GTGCATCTTTGTCAGCAATGGGGCGGAGCCCCCTGAGCCATGGAGCCTCGCGATGGACGCCGATATCTTTGTGCCGTTTCTGTTTTTTGGATTTCTGACCGCGGTGATCGTCATTCCCATTATGGCCCGGGAATCCACCAAGCGGTCCGCGCATCAACTGGTTTCGCAGGCGATCGCCCGCGGTCAGCCGCTGGACGCCGAACTGATCGAGCGCCTGAGCCAGGACGCGCTCTATGACGCCAATCGCGCCCGCAAGAGCCTCGGCAACGGTGTCATCCTCATTGCGCTGGCGATCGGGTTCTATTTCGCCGGCCGCGCCAGCGGCTGGGACGGCGACGGCTGGTCGGTGCCGGCAATCATCATGGGCAGCGTTGGACTGGCGTTCCTGCTACTGGCGGCGATCGACTATTTCATCAAGCCGCGCGCGACACACTAACCCCTCGTCGCGCACAAGAGACCGCCGTTCGCTGGCGCGCGAGCGGCGGTTTTTCGTGATCAGCCGATCGGCGCACCGTTCTTACGCACGTAGCCGCCAGCGACTGGATCGTATTTCATGTCGATGTCCGGGTACGTGGTGACATCATCTTCAGTGCGCGTGCCGACTTCGAGAACCACGGCTTCAGCGGCGCTCTTGTTGACAAGGTGGTGTCCGTTGGCCGCGCCCTTCGCGAACGCCGCGCAATCGCCGGCGCGCAACACGGTCTCGCCGCCGTCTTCGATCAGCGTCACCTCGCCGGCGAGGACATAGACGAACTCGTCTTCGCGATCGTGCCAATGGCGCTGGCTCGACCACACGCCCGGCGGCAAGCGCAGCAGGTTGACCCCGAAATCCTGCAAGCCGCCGGCGTCGCCGAGCTGCGTGCGCTGGCGCGCGGCGCACGGCGCGTCATAGGGTTTGGGGTAACCGGAGCCGGTGCGTTGTGGCGCGGAGCCGATGTCGATCTTTGGCATGACTTGCTTTCTGCCTCAGCCCGACGCCCGCGACAAACGCTGCGTCAGCACACGCGCATACGCACTGAGCACCGGCAACAAGCGCAGGTCCTGATCCAATTCGCTGATCTGGCGGACCAGCGCGTCACGAACGCCGGGCGCGGTGCGGATGCTCCAAGCGGCTGCGGTCGCTTCAGCAGCGCTGACATCGGGAACGCAGGTCGCCGGCAAAATGGTGACGAAGCTGGCGGTATCGCTGCGATCACCGCACGCTTCCTGCACCTTCTCCTGCACGATTGGCGGGACGCGCGAACGGACCAGCTCGCGATAAGAAGTTTCGTGACCGACGGAGCCCGCAATGGAGGCGACACTGAGATAGTAGTCGGAAATCGCGCGCCGTTCGGCGGCGACGCCGACATTCTCGAACGCGCCTGTGTTGCTGGCTTCATCAAACGCCGCGTGGGTCAGCGGCCGCGGCAGGATTTGTGTGGCTTGGAACGCGTCAATGACAAATTGCGCATCGCCCGCGCCAGCGGGCGCATCGAGCGCCGCCAGCGCAGCGATCGCATGCCGGCGCACCTCGGCGTAATAGTTGAAGAGAACCGAGAGCTCTCGCGCATTGGCGCCAATGTCGGCGATGATCTGTGCGCGATAGGTTTGACCACGCTCGTGCGCAACGCGCGCGTCGTTCCAGTTGCTGACCTGCATGCCAAGGAACACGCCGATGGCGACGATCAGGAGTTCGACGCCGACGCCGAACCAATCTTGCTCTTTGAAGCGCGCGCGAAAACGTCCCAACATCAGCGTGCCTCGTCCAGCAAAAGCCTTGGGTCCGACGGGTTTGGGCAATCGCCATTTGGCTTCGGGTGACGTCCGTTCTCGCAAAGAAGCGGATCGTCGTCCGGGTCATTGAAGCTGGCGCAGGCAGAGAGAGCGCAGGCGCCCAACAAAATCATAAAAGCGACGGCGGCCCGCGCGCGCATCACGCCAATTCGATCATGATCTCATCCGCCGCCACGCTGGCGCCGGGCGCAATGTTGACCTTGGAAACGACGCCATCGCGCTCCGCGCGAATGATGTTTTGCATCTTCATGGCTTCGACCACCGCGACGCCTTCTCCTGCTTTCACCTCCTGCCCCGCTTTCGCGTCGACGGAGATCACCAAGCCCGGCATGGGCGAGACGATGAGCTTGGAGGTGTCGGCCTTCTGCTTTTCCGGAATCTTCTGGTGCAGCTCGGCGCCACGCGGGGTCGCTACTTGCGCCTGCACGGTGACGCCGCGCATGCGCAGCGTATAGCCGTCAGGCGCGGTCTTGATTTTCACCGCAAACGGCGCGCCGTCGAACGTGCCTTCGATCAGACGCGCACCGGGGCGGGCAGCCGTATCGAAGCGGTGCTTCTTGGCGTCGATGGTGATCGCGGCGCCTGCCGCGTCGAGCTCGACGTGGGTCAGGTAGCGCTGCTTGTCGATGATGACGACCCAGTCCTTTTGCCAGCCGTTCGCGGCGCCGTTCACTTGGCCGCTGATTTGGCGTGCACGGCGCGCCGTGAACGCGCGCGCCATCGCGGCCGTGGCGATCAGCAGCTTGCGCTGCGCGTCGGTGGGCGCGACGCCGGTGAAGCCGTCGGGGAAGTGCTGCTTGATGTAAGCGGTGGTGAAATCGCCTTTGCGGAAGTCGGCCTCCTCCATCACCGCGCCGAGGAACGGGATGTTGTCGGCGATGCCGTCGAGCTGGAAGCGATCGAGCGCCGCGGCTTGCGCGTCGATGGCCGCGATGCGCGTGGACGCGTGTGTCACCAGCTTGGCGATCATCGGATCGTAGTAGATCGAAATTTCGTCGCCTTCGCGCACGCCGGTTTCGTTGCGCACGGTAACATCGCCGAACTTGCCCTCCTCGGGCGGACGATAGGTGCGCAGCCGGCCGATCGACGGCAGGAAGTTGCGGTACGGGTCTTCGGCGTAGATGCGGCTTTCGATGGCCCAGCCTTTGATCTTCAAATCCTTCTGCTTGAACGCCAGCTTCTCGCCGCCGGCGACGCGGATCATCTGCTCGACCAGGTCGAGGCCGGTGATCATTTCCGACACCGGGTGTTCGACCTGCAGCCGCGTGTTCATTTCCAGGAAGTAGAAGCTCTTGTCCGCGCCGCTGGCGACGAACTCGACGGTGCCCGCGCTGTCGTAACCGACGGCGCGCGCAAGTGCACAGGCTTGCTCGCCCATGGCCATACGCGTCTTCTCATCAAGCAACGGCGACGGCGCCTCTTCGATAACCTTCTGATTGCGGCGCTGGATCGAGCACTCGCGTTCAAACAAGTGCACGACGTTGCCGTGCTTGTCGCCGAGCACCTGGATTTCGATGTGGCGCGGCGCGGTGACGAATTTTTCGATGAAGATGCGGTCGTCGCCGAACGCGCCCTTGGCTTCCGCGCGCACGGCGGGAAAACCTTCCTGCACGTCCTTCTTGTTGTACGCGACGCGAATGCCTTTGCCGCCGCCGCCGGCACTGGCCTTGATCATCACGGGATAGCCGATCTCCTCGGAGATCTGCACGGCGTGATCGACGCCCTCAATCTCGCCGATGAAACCAGGCACGCAAGAGACGTTGGCTTCGGCGGCGGTCTTTTTCGACTCGATCTTGTCGCCCATGGCGCGGATCGCGTGCGGGTTGGGACCGATAAAGACGATCTTCTCCGCCGCGCACAGATCAGCGAACTCAGCCTTTTCCGAGAGGAAGCCGAAGCCCGGATGGATCGCCTCGGCGCCGGTCTGCTTGGCGGCGGCGATGATCTTGTCGGCCATCAGATAGGATTGCGCCGCGGGCGGCGGACCTATGGCGACGCTCTCGTCGGCCATCTCCACGGCCAGGCTATCGCGGTCGGCCTCGGAATAGACGACCACCGTCTTGATCCCGAAGCGCCGGGCCGTGCGGATGATGCGGACGGCAATTTCGCCGCGGTTGGCGATCAGGATTTTTCCGAACATTGGACCGGTGTTAGCGAGCTTTCAGGGGTTCGTCATCTGCTATGCTTGAAGCATGAATCGCCGACAAGTCCTCCTCGGCGGCGCAGCCCTCGCCGCCTGTTCGCCTGTCGCGCGCGCCGCGCCATCGTTTCCGATGCGCCGCGGCGTCAATCTGGGCAACGCGCTTGAAGCGCCCAACGAAGGCGATTGGGGCTACCGCATCGAGGAAAGTCATCTTGCGGCAATCGCCGGCGCGGGCTTCGACGGCGTGCGCCTGCCGGTGCGCTGGGATGCACACACGGCCGCCGAAGCGCCGTATGCGATCCACGCAGACTTCATGGTGCGCGTCGAAAATGTCGTGAGCCAAGCATTGGCGCATGGGCTTAAAGTGCAGCTGGACTGCCACCATTACGATGATCTGCTGACCGATCCGCACGGGCAACGCACGCGCTACCTGGCGATATGGCGACAGATCGCAGCGCGCTTCGCCCATGCGCCCGAGGCATTGTTCTTCGAACCTTTGAATGAGCCGAACGGCGACTCCTGGTCCGGTGCGCGGGTGGCGTCCTTGCAGGCGGAGGTCTTGCGGGTCATCCGTGAGCACAACCTGGCGCGCTTAGTGGTGCTGGGCGGGCCGAATTGGAATTCACTCGACGGGCTCGACGATTGGACGCCGCCGCGCGATCCGCACGTGGCGGCGACGTTCCACTATTATGAGCCGCACGACTTCACCCATGAGAACGCGGAATGGTTACGCCCGCACGCGCCGCATTTCGGACGGCGCTGGGGTAGCGACGCCGACGTCGCGCAAGTGCAAGAGCATATGCGCCACGCCGCAAGCTGGGCGAGCGCGCGGAGCATGGCCTTGCAGCTGGGCGAGTTCGGCGTCAACGCAGCGCTGCCGCTGGCGCAACGGGCGCTCTGGACCAAGACCGTGCGCCAAGCGGCGGAAGCGTTTGGTTTGGCGTGGTGCGTTTGGGATTTCGCCGGCGCGTTCCCGATTTATGATCGCCCCAAGCAGCGCTTCATTCCGGAAATGCGCGCAGCGCTGTTCGATCAGTAATCGAACATCTTCTCGTCACGCTCGGCGCGGCGCTTGGCTTGCGCGACGATGTGGGCGGCGAGTTCGTCGTAGTTGAACGACACTGCTTCGCCGCTGGGATCGAGATTGTGCTCCACGAGCAGCGCCCGCAACGCGGCGATGTCATGCTTGGTGAGCGCGGCCGTCAGGCCATCTTCGCCTTCGCGCTTAAAGAGACCGACAGGATTGATCAGCGGCGGTTTCGATGTTCCCCCGGCTGCGGGGAAGCTGTCGGGCTGCGCGGCAGTCTGACTGATGGAGGACTGCCGCTTGCGCTTTGCTTGGACACCCCCCTCCGCTTCCGCCAGCTTGGCGCCGGCGTCAGCACCTCCCCCGCGCGCAGGGAAGGAATTTTCGCGCGCGACATCCTCGACGACCTCGTCGCCAACGTCGCGGCGCGAGTCGTGCAGGCGCAGCACCGCGTCGAGACGATCGGCGAAATCGGGATTGCGCTTCGCCTCGCGGCGAATTTCATCGAACAGGCGGTCGAGCGTCTTGTTGAGGCTCATAGCGCGGGCGCCATCTCCACTTTGTTGGCGAACTCTTCGCCGAGCTTGGCGACGATGGGCGCCACCGCGCCGTATTTCTGGTCGAAGGTGCGTGGGCTATCTGACCATTCGGCGGCCTTGGCGACATCGACGTGCTGTGGAATGCGCACGTCGAACATCGCCTCTTTGAGATTTTCCTTCAGCAGCTGCGCTTCCGAGCGGTGCAGCGAGAAATTGTCCTCGTACTTGGTGGCGAGCACCAAGAGCTGCGAGGGGCCGCCGCGGCGCTCATTGATGAGGCGCAGCGCCCGTTTGCGGAAGGTGATGAGACCGAGGCGCGACACGTAGTCAGGGATCGACGGCACCAGGATGGTGTCCGCAGCGATCAGCGCGGCCTCTGCGAACAACGAAATGCCCGGCGGGCAATCGATCAGGATGTAGTCGTAGTCGTTGACGATATTTTTGATGCCGTTGGCGAAGCGCTCAAGAATCCATTTCTGGATCATGTCGATCTGGAAGCCGCGCTTGACGAAGCTTTCGATCATGTCGCGTTCGACAATGCGGAATTCCGGCGCCGACGCGCAGAGCGCCACATCCGGTTTGCCTTTCAGATCGCTGACGTTCTTTTCAATCAGCTGTTTGAACGGCTTGGGTTTCTGCTGAACGATGTAGCTCTCGAAATAGAAGTCGAGCGTCCGTTCGCCCTCGCGCATGGCGTTCCAGCGCTCGGGGCCTGCAATCATGATCGACGCGTTGGTTTGCGGATCGAGATCGATGACCAGCACGCGGCGGCGTTGATGATGCGCAAGCGTTTCCGCAAGCGAAACGGTCGTCGTCGATTTACCGACGCCGCCCTTCATGTTGATCACCGAAACCAGCTTTGCGGGCATTCTCGCCCCTCCCTGACGGGCCACGAAGCGCCGAACCGTGGCGCTGGAGAGTTAGTTTTCGCTGAATCGGGGGTCAAGCAAACCGGGCAGCGAATCCCCATGCAAACCGAACGGCGATCTCAGCACTGATTCAGTCTGGTTTTGTCAAATTGCGTCCCGAGGGTGTGCAAATCAAAGCCCCACGGGAGCTAACACTATGAAGACCAAGATAATTGCCGCCGTTTTGGCCGCCCTCAGCTTAGGCGCTTTCGCCATGCCGGCGTCGGCGCAGGTTTTTCGCGGCTATGACCAATTTCACACGGATTGGCGGCGCAGCGGCGATGAAATCGTTGTGCGTCAAGATGGCCGCACCATGGCGTTCGATCGCGGCGACGCCATGTTCTACCGGCTGATGGATCGCCCATTCAATTTTGTGCCGGGCCTCACCTATGCCTATACCGATGACTGCGATCGTTTCGCCTGCAGAGTGATGGTATTGGCGCCGCGCTCGCACATTGCAGTGCAGTCGATGTTCGCGCCGCGCATCTTCGATCGCTTCGCGGCCAACTGGGATCGTCGCGACGACGACCGCCGCTTCGATGACCAGCGCTACGACGATCAATACGACCACGAACTCTATGGCGCGCCGCGCTAGGTGAGATGTGAGGCGCTCGCCTAGGCGGGCGCCTCATTGTCGTGCGGCACCGGATCGCTCATCAGCACCAATTCTTCGGCGGCTGTGGGGTGCACCGCACAAGTGGCGTCCCATTGCGCCTTGGTGAGCTTGGCTTTGACGGCGATGGCGGCGATCTGAATCATCTCCGCAGCTTCGGGGCCCGCGATATGCACGCCAACGACGCGATCGGTGTCGGCGTCCACCACCAGCTTCATCATCATGCGGCTCTCATTGCCGGCGAGGATGTGCTTCATCGGCCGGAACGTGGTGCGGAACACCTTCACGTTCTTCAGCTTCTCGCGCGCTTCGGTTTCACTGAGCCCAACGGCGCCAACAGGCGGCCGTGAAAACACCGCCGAGGCGACGTCGGCGTGATCGAAACTCGTCGGTTTGTTGCGGAACTCGGTATCGGCAAACGCAACAGCCTCGCGGATCGCCACCGGCGTTAGATTGAGGCGATCAGTGACATCGCCGACAGCCCAGATCGAGGGCACATTGGTGCGCGAAAACTCATCGACAATGACCGCGCCGCGCTCATTCAATTTCACGCCGGCATTCTCAAGTCCGAGGCCCATGGTGTTGGGCACGCGACCGATTGCGAACATCACTTCATCGAACTCAAGCTGCACGCCGCTTTCCATGGTCGCGCACTTGCGATCGCCGGGGATCGCGGTGATGGATTTGAGGTTCACCTCGTTGATGATCTTGATGCCGGCGAGCGCGTATTCGGCTTCGATGTGCTTGCGCACGTCATTATCGAAACCGCGCAGCACGCGCGTGCCGCGATAGCCCACGGTTACCGCAACGCCGAAACCGGCGAAAATCGCCGCGAACTCCAGCGCAATGTACCCGCCGCCGAGGATGAGAATGCTCCGCGGCAGTCTCTCAAGTTTGAAGCAATCGGTGGATGTGATGCCAAGTTCGTGGCCGGGCAAATGCGTGGGCCGATAGGTGTGGCCGCCCGTCGCCACCAGAATACGGCCGGCGCTAAAACTCTTGCCCTGTTTGAGTTTTACCGTGTGCGCGTCGACGACCTCGGCGCGATCTTCGTGCAGCGTGGCGCCCGCAGCTTCGAGGTTCTTGCGGTAGATGCCGGAAAGCCGGGTCACTTCGGCTTCGACGTTGTCGCGGAACGTGGGCCAATCGAATTTCGGTACGCCGACGTCCCAGCCAAAGTTCTTGGCGTCGCGAAACGCCTGCGAGAAATCGGCCCCATGCACCAGAAGCTTCTTCGGCACGCAGCCACGGATTACACAGGTGCCGCCGATGCGGTCGTCCTCGGCAATCGCGACGCGCGCGCCAGCTTTGGCGGCCAAGCGCGCCGCGCGCACGCCCCCAGAACCCGCGCCGATGACAAAGAGATCGTAGTCGTGTTGGGGCATCTTAATCCTCCCCGCCCGCGGGGAGGTTGCGAGCGTAGCGAGCGGGAGGGGCGAGTTGGGCGGCGATGGCCAACCAAACGCCGCCGATGTTTTCAAACACGTCTGTGTTGCTCACGCGGATAACGCTCCAGCCTTCAGCTTCGAGATATTTGGTGCGGCGCTGATCGTAAGCCAATTCTTCGGCGATGGAGTGGGTGGCGCCGTCAACCTCGACAACGAGCTTTGCAGCGGGACACGCGAAGTCGGCGATGTATGGACCTATTGGATGTTGCCGCCGAAAGCGTGCTCCATTCAGCGCTCGTTTGCGAAGGTTCACCCAAAGGATCACCTTCGTCATGTTCTGACGAAGCGTTCGCGCTTTGGCGGTGACGCGGTATTCGCCCTCTTTTCGCACGCGCCCCTCCGCCTCGCTTTGCTCGGCACCTCCCCGCGCAGCGGGGGGGATGAACTAACTCGCGCGTTTCATGTAGGCGGGCAGCCAGGCTTCGTTAAGGCGGCGGAGTTCTTCCAACGCGAGCCGTTCGCGTTCGCCGGTTGAGCCGAGGTAGCTCAGCTCCTTGCCGCCGGCTTCGCCGACGACGAGGTACGGCACGCCTGCGGCGCGGGCGCGTTTGTCGAGCGCGTCGAGCTGGGCCGTGAGAATTGCGATCAGATAGCGCGCCTGGTCCTCGCCGTAGAGGAACGCGGCATCGGGCGCGTCACCTTGATAACCGAGTGCGATGCCAACATTGCTGGCGAGCGCCATTTCGGCGGCGGCGACGCCGAGGCCGCCATCGGAAAGATCGTGCGCGGTGCGAACGGCGCCGTCGGCGATCAGCGCGCGGACGAAATCGCCGTGCTTCTTCTCTAGCGCCAAATCCACCGGCGGCGCGGCGCCGCCGAGGCCGAAACTTTCAGCGTAGATGGATTGACCGAGATGCGAACCATGCGCGCCAATCAACACCAGCGTGTCGCCTTGCTGCAGCGTGTTCGCAGCCGCGCGGCGTTCGAGATTGTCGATGATCCCAACCGCGCCGATCGTCGGCGTCGGCAGGATCGCTTGGCCGTTGGTCTCGTTGTAGAGGCTGACATTGCCGCTGATCACCGGGAACGAAAGCGTTCGGCACGCCTCTGACATACCGTCGATCGCATAGACAATCTGCCCCATGATCTCGGGCTTTTGCGGATTTCCAAAATTTAGATTGTCGGTGACTGCGAGCGGGCGCGCGCCAACCGCGGTGAGATTGCGCCACGCCTCCGCGACGGCTTGCTTGCCGCCTTCATACGCATCGGCTTCGACATAGCGCGGCGTCACATCGCAGGTCATCGCCAGCGCGCGTTGCGAGCCGTAGAGGCGGATGATGGCGGCGTCGCTGCCGCTATCGGCCAGCGTGTCGCCCATGACGTGGCGATCGTATTGTTCCCAGATCCAGCGTTTGGACGCCATGTCCGGTGTGGTCATCAGCGTTGTGATGGACTTGGCGAAGCCTGGATACTCGTCGATCAAGCGCTTCTGGTCCGCATCGCTGAGCGGAATCGCTTTCAGGGGCTGCACATAGGGTCGCTCATACTTCGGCGCTTCGTCCGCCAGCGGGCCGAGCGGCAGATCGCAGACGATCTTGCCGTGCCAGCGGAGCGTCAGATTGCCGGTGTCGGTGGTTTGGCCGATGACGGCGGCGTCCAAGCCCCACTTGTCGAAGATCGCCTTGGCGTCCTTTTCGCGGCCCGGCTTCAGCACCATGAGCATGCGCTCTTGGCTTTCGCTCAGCATAAACTCGTACGGTGTCATCCCCTCCTCGCGCGCCGGCACCGCATCGAGATCGAGCAGAATGCCGGCTTCGCCTTTCGACGCCATTTCGACTGACGACGAGGTGAGCCCGGCTGCGCCCATATCTTGAATGCCGATGATGGCGTCCGTCGCCATCAGTTCGAGGCAGGCTTCGATCAGCAGTTTTTCGAGGAACGGGTCGCCCACTTGCACGGTCGGACGCTGCGCTTCGCTGTCATCGTCGAACTCAGCGGACGCCATGGTGGCGCCGTGGATGCCATCGCGGCCGGTCTTGGCGCCGACATACACCACCGGATTGTTCGCGCCCTTGGCGGCGGCGGTGAAGATTTTGTCTTTATCGGCGATGCCGAGGCAGAACACGTTGACCAGGATGTTGCCATTATAGCGGGCGTTGAAATTGGTCTCGCCGCCGACGGTCGGCACGCCGACGCAATTGCCGTAGCCGGCGATGCCGGAGACCACGCCTTCCACAAGGCGCCGCGTCTTCGGATGCTCCGGAGCGCCGAAGCGCAGCGCATCCATGATCGCCACCGGGCGCGCGCCCATCGTGAACACATCGCGGAGGATGCCGCCGACGCCGGTCGCCGCGCCTTGGTACGGCTCGATGTAAGATGGGTGGTTATGGCTCTCCATCTTGAAGATGGCGGCGAGGCCCTCGCCGATGTCGATGGCGCCGGCATTCTCGCCCGGCCCGTAGATTACGTGCGGCGACTTGGTCGGAAACTTGGCCAGGTGCGCGCGGGTGGATTTGTAGGAGCAGTGTTCACTCCACATCACCGAGAAGATGCCCAACTCGGTGACGTTCGGGGTGCGGCCGAGCTTTTCCAGCACCAAATCGTATTCGTCGCGGGAGAGGCCGAATTCTTCGGCGAGCGCCAGGGTGCCCGGCGCGAGCGGATCTAGGGACATGGCCGTCAGGTAGCGTGTGTCGGACGTGGCGGCAATTAGCAGCGTTGCAACGTTGCTCCCCCGCTTGCGGGGGAGCTGTCAGCGA
>DASZWS010000111.1:0-4782 GCA_035546515.1 Vitreimonas sp.
TCGATCGGCATCACGCGCGACACGGTGGTCGAGCGCATCTATCGCGATATCCGCCCGTTCCGCATCTATGACGGCCCCTCAGAAGTCCACAGGCATGCGCTCGCGGGCCGCATCCTGGCGAAGGGCCCGCTGCCGCCCGCTTACGATCGCGGGCTGTAAAGCGCGAAAGGGCTAAGCGACTTTTTCGTAGAGCGTCACGACGCAAGCGCCGCCGAGACCCAAATTGTGCTGCAGCGCGTGGCGCACGCCGTCGACCTGGCGTTCGCCGGCGGTACCGCGCAGCTGCTGCGTGAGTTCGTAGCATTGCGCGAGGCCAGTGGCGCCGAGCGGGTGCCCCTTCGACAAGAGCCCGCCGGACGGATTGGTGACGACCTTGCCGCCGTAGGTGTTGTCGCCATCGGCGATAAACTTCTGGGCGCCGCCCTCCGGGCAAAAGCCGAGGCTCTCGTAGGTGATGACTTCATTGTGCGCGAAGCAATCATGCAGTTCAGCGACGCGAATGTCCTCCGGCCCGATGCCCGCTTTTTCGTACACGGCCTTGGCGGCGCGCACCGCCATGTCGCGCCCTACGAGTTCAATCATCGACCCCGACTCGAGTGCGACGGGACGATCGGTGGTCATCACCTGCGCAGCAACGCGCACTTGCGCCTTGATGTTGTGCTTCTTGGCGAAATCCGAAGAGACGATGATCGCCGCAGCAGCACCGCAGGTGGGCGGGCACGCCATCGGCTTGGTCATCACGCCGGGCCAAATCACCTGGCTCTTCAACACGTCCTCTTCCGTCATCACGTTCTTGAACACCGACATCGGGTTCTTCGATGCATGGCGGCTCGCCTTGGCCCGCACCTTCGCAAAATCCTCGAACGTGGTGCCGTACTTTTCCATGTGTTCGCGACCAGCGCCGCCGAAATAGCGCAGCGCCAGCGGGAGCCTCTCGTCGACAAGTTCGTCGCACAGTTTGTCGAAATCCTCGAACGGGCTGACGCGATCGGTGAACACCGCTGCGATGGCGCCCGGATTCATCTGCTCGAAGCCAACCGCGAGCGCGCATTCGACAGCGCCGCTCTCCACGGCCTGGCGCGCCAAATAGAGCGCCGACGACCCTGTCGAGCAGTTGTTGTTGACGTTGACGATCGGCACGCCGCTCATGCCAGCTTTGTAGATCGTTCGCTGACCGGCGCAGCTCGCGCCAAACACGTATCCGGCAAATGCCTGCTCGACCAACTTATAGTCGATGCCTGAATCCTTCAGCGCCAGCTCAATCGCCTGTTGGCCCATCTCGTCATAAGGCAAGCTCTGACCCGGCTTCGTGAACGGAATCATGCCAACGCCAGCGACGAGCACGTCGCGTCCTGCAGAAGCCATCTTGATACTCCTCTTTTCGTCAGCTTCCGCCCTGACCGGCCCGTTCGTCCAATGTATTATGCGGCCTGGACATTCGTCGAATGAATGTGCCAACTGGATCAAAGTCATCGTACGCTGCCGCCATGATCCAGGAGCATGCCTGATGCTCGACAATCGTCTGACCCATGTTGTCGCCGTCGCGCGCGCGGGATCCTTTACCGCAGCTGCCGGCGCCGTCGGCGTCACGCAGTCGGCTATCACCCGCAGCATCGCCGACCTGGAGCGCCAAGTTGGTTACGCCATCTTCGTGCGCACGGCACGCGGCGCCCTGTTGACGGAGAAGGGCCGCGACTTCGCCGAACGCGCGCAAAAGCTCCTCGAGGACACCAAAGACCTTCTCGAAACGCCGCAGACGGGCGCAGATGCCTATGCCGGCATCCTCCGCATCGGCGTGTGCCCGGCATCGATGGAGTTTCGCCTCATTGAGCCGCTGGCGACGCTTCTAAAGCGCCACCCGTCGGTCCGCGTGGATGTCAGCGGCGCCAATGTTGAGCGCATCGTCCAACAGCTCCGCAATGGCAGCGTGGATGTGGCAGTCGGCTTCGACGCAGCCTTCGCCGATTGGCCCGACCTGCGCCGGCAGGCCATCTTCAATGAGAACCCCGGCCAACTGTTTGTGCGCCGCGGCCACCCGGTTCTCGAAAATCGCAAAGCGACACTGAAACACCTGGCGAAATACGATTTCGTCAGCCCATCGGACTCTCGCCCGTATGGAGCCATCATTCGCGCTCTTTATGAGGATCAGGGCATCGATTGGCGGCAACATATCCACGTCGTCGACTTTTTTCCGATCGTTAAGCGGATTGTCGCCACCACTGACGCCATCGGCGTCATGATCGCGGGTTACGCTGATCGCTCCGCCTCCTTCCGCAACCAATTTGTTGTTCTCGACGCGCAAAATCCTTTCTCCGCAGCCGCGGCGCTCTGCTGCGCGGTGCGCGCCAGATGGGAGGCCCGCCCAGCCGCGCGCGCTTTCATGACGATACTGCAGGGCGCGCGCAGCGCGCGTCCAAACCCAGCTTAAACACGACGCGCAGACACGGGCGAACGTCGCGCATCACATCTGATGCAGCGCAGCATTGCCGCGCGCGATGCGGCGACGCGCAAGCGTAACGCCGACAACGCGACAAGTTTGTACCACTCGGTCGGGTTCTTTGTACCATCCGGTCGCTTTGGCTTTGACAATGCGATGCGACCGTCATACGCCTAGGCTCAACGAAGAAGCCGGCACGATCCGGCTATGGGGAAACGCAGACGCGACGCCGGATGCAAAGACGTCCACACGCGTCCACCGGGAGGAACATATGCGCGGAGCGCGGAAGCATCTTTTGTCTGCGAGCTACGGCCTGACCATGTTCGCCGCCGAGACGGGTGCGGCGTTCGCACAGACCGCGCCCAACACCACGAGCGCCAACGACGCGCCTGAAGAGATTGTCGTCACCGCGGAAAAGCGGGAGACCGCCTTGTTGGACGCGCCGCTTGCCGTCGCCGCGATCCCTACTCAACAACTTGAACGTCAGGGCATCTCCAGCCTTGAGGACGTGCAGAACGTCACCCCAAGCCTGACATACGGCAGCTTTTCCAGCTTCTCGATCGTCAGCTTGCGCGGCATCAGCACGGACTTCGGCACCATCTCAGCCGAGCCTTCTGTCGCTACATTTCAAGACGGCGTCTATCTCGGCGCCAGCTCCGCCCAGAGCGCGCCGAGCTTCGACCTGCAGCGCATCGAGGTGCTGCGTGGCCCGCAAGGGACGCTCTACGGACGCAACTCGACTGGCGGCGCCATCAACTTCATCACCCGCGACCCTACCTTTACGCCGGAGATGAACGGCGCAGTCACCCTGGGCGACTATGACCGGGTTACGGCAGACTTCGGCGTGAGCGGCCCGCTCGGCCTCCATGATACCTTAGCCGGCCGTCTGAGCGTTCGTTACGATGCGCACGATGATCGTCGCCAAAACGACTTCGTCGGCGGCGCAGACGCCGATGATCTAGAGTCACGCAGCGCCACTGGCTCGCTGCTGATCCGCCCGGATGACAACACCAAGATCGTTCTGCGCGCCGACTATATGAATCGCGACACGTCGCAACCTTATGAGCGCATCGACGACTCGCTCGGCTTCAACGCGCTCATCTTCGGCGGCTCGTTCACGCCCAATCCGGGCAGCACTACCCATTTCCGCAATGACACGCCAACCTCAACCAACTTCGAAGTATGGGGCGCAAGCGCTACCGGCGATTTCAACATCGGTGATATGACGCTGCGTTCAATCTCCGCGTATCGCCAGAACACCGTGACGGCGGTCGAAGATTGGGACGGCTCTGACGCCTTCATTCTCGCCAACAACGACACCGACACCACCAGGCAGTTCACGCAGGAATTCAACTTGCTTGGCTCAATGGGTGCGATGGATTGGGTGCTGGGCGCGTTCTATTACTCCGCCGAAGGCACCACCTTCTTTGACTTAACCGGCGGCGCTATCGGTCTCGCCGGCGCCAACTCCCTCACCTTTGCTGCTCAGCAAGACAGCGAATCTTGGGCGGGCTTCGGCCAGGCCACATACCATTTAACCGACCGCCTCAATGTTACCGGTGGCATCCGCTACACGCGCGACGAAAAGACCATGCGGCAACAGATCTTAATAGATCACGTGATCGACACGTGCGGCGCGACCACCAACGATTCTTGGAATGCTATCACCGGCACCGTCTCGGCTGACTATCACGTTACCGACGATGCGATCCTGTACGGCCGCGTCTCGCGCGGCTACAAGGCGGGAGGCATCAACGCTGGCGCATGTGCGGACACGTTCGACCCCGAATACGTCAACGCCTTCGAAACGGGCTTGCGCGGCGGGATATTCAATCACCAGCTGAGCGGCGCGATCACCGTTTTTTACTACGACTACAAGGATCTGCAGTTCACGACTTGGGGCAACACGGCGGCCACCATCGACAATGTCGGCGGAGCGAAAATCGCCGGTCTCGAACTCGAGTACAACTTTCGTCCGGCCTTCTTCCACGGCTTCCATGTGGACGGCTCGGTGTCGTATCTGCACAGCGAATATAACGATCAGATGGTGATGGATCCTTTCCTCACCGGCCCGTATCAAATCGGCGGCAACCAGCTCGTGCGTGCGCCGGAATGGCGCGCCAATATCGGCGTTGAATATACATTCGCTTTGCCGGGCGAATCCGATCTGACGCTGCGCGCGGAATCCGCCTATAGCGATCACTACTTCAACGACATCTTCAACGGCAAAGCCGCGTTGCAAAGCGCTTCACGCGAGCCCTCGTACACGATCTCCAACTTTCGCGTGATTTGGCAGCCCAGCGGCCACAACTACGAGATCCAGGCGTTCGTCGAAAACATCGAGG
>DASZWS010000112.1:0-10261 GCA_035546515.1 Vitreimonas sp.
CCGCCACCGCCGCCGCCGCCACCGCCGCCGCCGCCACCGCCGCCGCCGCCGCCGCCGCATCATCATCATGGTCACGACCACGACCATGATCACGACCACGACCACGACCATCATCATGATGGTGATCACGACCATCATCATGATGGTGATCACCACGATGATGGTGATCACCACTCTGATGGAGATCACGGCCACGATGGCCACGATGGCCACGACGGTCACGATGGTGATGACGGGCCGCACGGTTACGACGGCGGCCACGATGGTGGCCGCGGTCATGATGGTGATCATGGACACGACGGCGATCACGATCACGGCGGCGCGGATGATCATCCCGATCGCGGTGGCGACAGAGACGGGCACGGCCACGGCTGATTTGCTGTGATGCTGGACTCAACGATCGTTCGAAGCGTCCGCTAGACGCGCTCACGCGTGTCGCCGAAGGCGCTCTTGAGGTGTGGCGTTAGATCAGTCGTCGAAACCCACGAAGGTCACCGCCTCGTCGACGGATTTACGGCGCGAGACGACCGCATTGGCGGGGAAGGCGTCGTCGGGAAAGCCCATTGCCACGCACATCATGATCAGCTGATGGTCGGGTATGTTGGCGTGTTCGCGCACCACGGGCGATTGCATGATGCCCTGGCTGTTGATGACGCAGCCGAGGCCGCGCGACCAGGCGGCGTTGACTAGTGCGTTGGTGACGGCGCCGCAATCGAACGGAGCGATGTCGTCGCCGACGAGATCGCGATCATAGGTGACGACGATGGAGACGGGTGCGTCGAACTGGCGAAAGCCGCGCAGGACCCAATCCTGGCGCGCTTCCTTGTCATGGCGCTCGATGTTCATCACCGCGAACAATTGCTTGGCGATTTCGACCTGGCGTTCGCGGTGTGCGCCCTCGTAGCCGACGCTGCGTTTGCGGAATTCGCGCGAGTCCGGCACGCCGGCGAGATTGCGTTCGGTGTTGCCTGCGCGAATGCGGTCGAGCGGTGCGCCGGAAACGACGTAGAAATTCCACGGCTGGGTGTTGAGCGAAGACGGGGCGCGCATCGCCATCGCGATCACCTCGCGGATCAGCGCTTTGGGCACCGGCCTCTTCTGAAAGCCGCGAATGCTACGCCGGCCAAGAACTACGTCGTCGTACTGCACGCGCGCTTCTCCACTCCGTGCGGAGCCTAACGTGCTCGATTGAAGCGGGCCAAGTGGTTGTCTCAACGGCGCCGCCGCCTATTTGAGGCATGACGCAACAAGAGGTGATCCATGGTCATCAATCGCAGAGCTACCGTGGTTTGGAGCGGCGACATCAAAACCGGAAAGGGCCTGATCTCGACCGAGAGCGGCGCGCTTTCGGAATACCCCTACGGTTTTGCCGCGCGCTTTGAGGGCGCTAAGGGCTCCAATCCGGAAGAATTGCTGGGTGCGGCGCACGCGGCCTGCTTCACCATGGCGCTCTCGGCTGAACTGGCGAAAGCGGGGCTGACGGCGGAGCGGCTAGAGACCAAGGCTAAGGTTACACTCGATAAGCAGGATGAAGGCTGGGCGGTGACCGCCTCTCATTTGACGCTGGAGGGCACGGTGCCGGGGACCGACGCGGCGACGTTCCAGCGGCTGGCGGAGACGGCCAAGGCCAACTGCCCGCTGTCGAAGGTGCTGAAGGCTGATATCACCCTCGAAGCGACGCTCAAATAGCCTTAGTACCTGGGAACACAGCAGTTTTTCCCGACCCGACGGGCCGGTTGGAACCGCGCGGCGAAAGCCGCGTTGTTTTGCTTGGTCGGAAGGGGAGCGGGAATGTTCGCGTCGAAGCGCGACCTTTGGGTTGGCGGGTCTGCATTTATTTTAGCTGGGCTGGCCGGGGCCGGTCCCGCTGCCGCGCAAACGGCGCCAGGCGCCGTGCCGGTCCAGGTCGCTGACGCCAGCCCTGCCGGCAACGGCGATCTGAGCGATCTTTCTATCGAGGAGCTGGTCAATGTGCCGGTGACCTCGGTGTCGCGCACCGCGCAGCCGGTCGGAGAAGCGCCTGCGGCCATCTACGTCATCACTTCCGATGACATGGTGCGCGGGGGCATTCGCAGTATTCCCGCGGCGCTTAGGCTTGCACCGAACCTGCAGGTGGCGCGCCTGGACGCGGCGAGCTACGGCATCACTGCGCGGGGCTTCAATCAATCCAGCGGCACGGCGAACAAGCTGCTTGTGCTTATGGATGGCCGCATCGTTTACACGCCCCTATTCTCGGGCGTGTTCTGGGATGAGCAGAACACCATCATTGAAGACCTCGATCGCATCGAAGTGGTGAGCGGGCCAGGCGGCACGCTCTGGGGTTCGAATGCGGTCAATGGCGTCATCAATATCGTGTCTCGCGACGCGCATGAAACGCAGGGCATGCTGGCGACGGCGGGCGTCAGCGAGAATGCGGAGTCGCTTGGCGTACGTTATGGCGGCTGGCTCGCAGGTGGTGCAGTGCGCGTCTATGGGCTCGGGCAGAAGCGCGCCGTCGATGATCCGAACGAGTTCCGAAATTTGCAGGGCGGCTTCCGCGGCGATTGGGGCGACGCAGAGACGACGCTGACGCTGCAAGGCGATATTTATCATGGCGATCAGGATGCGTTGCCGGGGCAACTTTCCGAAACCGCGCTCAACGGCGGCAATGTGCTGGGGCGCTGGACGCGGCGCTTCGCCGACAATTCGAGCTTTCAGGTGCAGGCTTACGCCGACCGAGCGGAACGGCAGATCGCCAGCAACATCCGTGCGGAAGTGCGCTCCGGTTCGGTGGATGCGCAGTACAATCTTGCATCGCTCGGCCGGCACGACATTATCATTGGCGCAGGGATGCGCGTCACCACCGACCGCTTCGTACCGGGGCCCGGCACGGCCTTTCTCGATCCGGACAAACGCAGGCTCTCGACTTATAGTGCGTTCGTGCAGGACACGGTGGCGATCACAGCCGATGTGGATTTCATCGCCGGGCTGAAGCTCGAGGACAATTCGTACACCGGCCTCGAATATATGCCGAGCGGCCGCATTGCGTGGCGTCCCAGCGACAATACGCTGGTGTGGGCTGCGGTGTCGCGGGCGGTGCGAACGCCGTCGCGCTTCGATCGCGATCTCTACGCAACCGGTATTCTCGACGGCGGCCCAGATTTCGAATCGGAATCGGTGATCGCGTATGAGGTTGGCTATCGCGCGCAGCCGAATGATCGTTTCTGGTACTCGCTGTCGACCTATTTCAATGTCTATGACGACCTGCGCACGCTTGAAGCAGAAGCGCCGCCGGCGGTGATCCCGCTGCAAATCCGCAACGGCATGCATGGCGACACCTACGGGCTCGAAGCCTGGGGCAGCTATGCGGTTACAGATTTTTGGCGGCTCAATGCCGGGTTGTCGCTGCTGCAAAAGGACCTGAAGCTCGATTCCGGCAGCACCGACGTCGCGGGCGTCGATTTCGCCGGCAACGACCCCAAGATGCAGGCGACGTTACGCTCGCTGGTGGATATCAATCCGCGGACGCAGTTTGATGTATCGGTGCGTTATGTGGGTGAGCTACCGGATCCGGAGGTGCCCGCATATGTCGCGGTGGATATGCGGTTAGGATACCGGCTGACCGATCATTTCGAGATTTCGCTGGCAGGGTACAATCTATTCGACGACGAACACGTCGAGTTCATCAATCCATCGCTGCCCGCGCAGACGTCGCCGCGATCATTTTTCCTCACCGCGCGCTGGAGATCTTAAGCCTTGTGGCGGGCGGTCGCCTTTGTTGCGGTTCTCGTAGCGCTGCTCGCTGGCGGCGTCGCAGGTTCGCGCGCGCAGACGGCGGAAGACCTAGTCAAAGCGACCTTTCTTTATCGATTTGCGTCCTTCGTCAGTTGGCCGAGCACGACATTCGCAGACCCGCAAAAGCCGATCCGCTTGTGTGTGGTCGGCGCCGAACCGCTGGCGGGACAATTGCAACGGGCGACCGCCAGTCAGCACGTCAACGGGCGCGGATTTGAAGTGGTGCAAATCGCCTCGGCGAGCGCCGTGGGCGGATGTCAGATTGTGTACGTCGTCGGCGACCGCGTCGACGACGTGCTGCGTGCAGCTTATGGCCGGCCCATTCTCACGGTGACGGATGGCGCGGTTGATCGCGGCAACAATCGCGGCGTTATCCATTTCGTCATCGTCGACCGGCGCGTGCGCTTTTATATCGATGACGCGCGCGCCGCCGCGGGACATCTCGACATCGATCCGCGCTTGCTTGGTTTGGCGGTGTCGGTGCGGCGGAGGGCGGCGTCATGAACCGCTTCTTCGGCGACAAGCTCACCGGCGGCGGCGCACGGCTGGTCGCTCTAGGCGCCGCTGTTGTGCTGGTGCTGATCGGGCTGGCCATGGCGATCCTCAACGAGGCCGCTTACAAATCTCAGAAGGCGCGCGAGATCGGCGTGCAGGCGCAGATCGTCGCCGCCAGCGTGGCGCCGGCGCTGATGTTCGATAACCCCGCCGCTGCGCAGGAATATCTGCAGGCGCTGAGCGCGGACCCGGCCGTGGAGGCCACGGGGCTCTATGACGCCACTGGCGCGCGCATCGCCGCGTTCAACCGCAGTGGCGAAGCGCCAGCCCCGGCGACGGTGCGGCTCGGGCCCGCAGTGTTTGCGGGGCAGTCGTTGGCTGTGATCACGCCGGTGGTTCGCAATGGCGAGCGGCTCGGTGTCGTCTATTTGCGGACCGATACAGAATCGACGTGGCGGCGGTTCTCGCGCTACGCCGGCGTGGGCGTGCTGATCTTATTGGCGGCGCTGGTGATGACGGTGTTTGGTCTGGCGCAGAGCGCGCTCTCCGAAGCCAACGCCAGTTTGCGCGAGCGGGCCGCACGTTTGCAGCAGGAAATCGAACAGCGCGAACGCGCTGAAGAAGCGCTCCTGCAGAGCCGCAAGCTGGAGGCCATCGGTCAGCTCACCGGCGGTGTTGCACATGATTTCAACAATCTGCTGACGGTGGTGCTCAGCGGTTTGCGGCTGATTGAACGCAATCCCGATCCTGCGCGGCGTGCGTCCACCATGGAAGCGATGCGTCAAGCCGTGGAGCGCGGCGCCGGGCTGACGCGGCAGTTGCTGGCGTTCTCGCGCCGGCAGGCGCTGACGCTTGAGCCCATCGACGTGGGCAAACACCTGCAGGGCATGCGTGCGCTGCTGGAGCGATCGCTGCGCGCCGACATCTTGGTCGACATCATCACGCCGGACGGCCTGTGGCCGGTGAAGACTGATCCGACGCAGTTCGAGCTGGCCATCCTGAATCTGGCGGTGAACGCGCGTGACGCCATGCCGAAGGGCGGGGTGCTCACCATCACCGCCGCCAACGCCTTCGAAGACAAAGACCAGCTCGTTGAGATCGAGGTGCGCGACACGGGCGTCGGCATGCCGCGCGACGTGGCTGAGCGCGTCTTCGAGCCGTATTTCACCACCAAGCCTGCTGGGCAGGGCACCGGGCTGGGCCTCAGCCAGGTCTATGGCATCGTCACCGAGAGCGGCGGCCGCGCCGCCGTAGAAAGCAAGATCAACGAAGGTACGACGGTGCGTCTGCTGCTCCCGCGTTCGAAGGAGGCGCCGGCGACCGAAACTGTCGCGGTCGCCGCGCCTGCGCAGCGCCATGTCAGCGGCAAGAAGGTGCTGGTGGTCGAGGACGACGACACGGTCGCGGCGATGGTGAGCGACATGCTGCAGCAGATGGGGTGTCAGCCCACGCGCGTCGCCAACGCCGCCGATGCGCTGGACGCGTTGGCGCAAAGGAACGGTTATGATCTGGTGTTTTCAGATATCATCATGCCGGGCAGCATGAGCGGGGTGGATCTCGCGCATGAGATTCATCGCCGTGATCCGGTCATGCCAATCGTGTTGACGACGGGTTTCAGCGGCCAAGCGCAGATCGATCCCGAGTTCCCGCTCTTGCGCAAGCCTTACCAGTTCGAGGAGTTGCAAACTGTGCTTTCCCAAGCGTTACGCCCGTAACAAAGCTGGCGCAGGCGCGGCTGGGTTTGTAGCGTGCTGACCAAACAGGAGGTTGGCATGATCTGCGAAGCGGTAACGGCGTTCGGTGAACCGCTGCAGCGGCTGGAGAGCGAGACGCCCAAGCCGCAAGGCAAGGAAGTGCTGCTGAAAGTGACGCAGTGCGGCGTGTGTCACTCCGATGTGCACTTGCATGACGGCTATTTCGATATGGGCGGGGGCAACAAGGCGCCGGTGCGCGCGCCGCTGCCGATGACGCTCGGTCACGAAATTGAAGGTACGGTCGTGGCGCTCGGGCCGGACGCCAAGGGCGTAAAGGTCGGCGATCACGTGGTGGCGTATCCGTGGATCGGCTGCGGCGAATGCGCGACGTGTCAGCGCGGCGACGAACAGCTCTGCGCTAAGCCGCAACAATTGGGAATCCAGCGCGGCGGCGGTTTTGCCGATCACTGCCTGGTGCCGGACGCGAAGTATCTGATCGAAACCGGCGATGCGAAGCTCTCCGCGCCTTATATGTGCTCGGGGCTGACCGCGTATGGCGCGCTGAAGAAGGTCGGCGGCGCGGGCAAGGGCGACCCGATTGTGATCGTCGGCTTCGGCGGGCTCGGCATGATGGCGCTGGCGTTCGCGCGGTTGCTTTATCCGGAAGCGCCGGTGTTCGTGGCGGACGTGTCAGCGGAGAAGCGCAAAGCGGCGGAAGCCGAAGGGGTGACCGCCTTCGATGTCGGCAATGCCAAAGAAGAATTGGCGCGACTAATGCAGGCGACGGGCGGCGGCGCCTATGCGGTGCTGGATTTTGTCGGTTCCGAAAGCTCGTTCGCGTTCGACAATGGCGCTGTGCGCCGCGGCGGGCGCATTGTCATCGCGGGCCTGTTTGGCGGCGCGACGACGATGCCGATCCCCAGTTTCCCGCTGCGGGCGATAGCTGTCATGGGCACGTTCGTCGGCCGTTTGGATGAGGCGCAAGAGGTGATGAAGCTGGTGCGCGCCAACAAGGTGGCGCCCATCCCGCTGCAGGAACGGCCGCTTTCGGCGGCGACTGACTCGCTTGAGGATTTGCGTAAAGGGCGCGTGGTCGGACGGGTTTTGCTGAAGCCTTAGGCCACAAACATCAGGCCGGCGGAGCTGCCGTCTTGCCACATGACGCGGGCGCGGTGGTTCAGGCGCATGGTGGTTTCCTGCAGCACGACAAACTCGGGGAGTTCGCGCCGCTGAAAGAAATCCACGCGCGCGCCGTGAGCATTGATGTCCTTGATGACCACGCCCATTTTTTCGTGGTCGAGAACGAGAACGGCTTGCTTGTATTGCGCATGGCGCTCGGGGCGCTTGCTTTCGGGACGCAGCTTTTTCGGCGGTGGCGGCGGTTCGTAAGGCTGAGGCGCAGCTTTCTTGTCCCCGAGCTGGCGCACGCGGTCGGACAGAGCTGATTTATCGCCCGGCTTGCCTAACTTCCCGAACATCGACCTCCGCCAGCGCGAATCATCAAAGTTTATGCACTAGCGATGCCGATAAAATAGGTCAGCAATGATGCCGCGGCCTTAAAATCGTTGCGGTTCCTGATAGACCTGACGGTATAGGCCGCCGCTATGGCGCTGCGTTCGACGTCGCCAGCCACTGCTTCAGGTTGCGCGCGGCTTGGCGGATGCGTTGCTCGTTCTCGACAAGGCCAATGCGGACGTAACCATCGCCGTACTCGCCGAACCCTAAGCCGGGCGCCACTGCGATCTCAGCCTCCTCCATGAGCCGCTTGGAGAACTCGACCGAGCCAAGGTGCGCGAATTTCTCGGGTAGTTTCGTCCACGCGAACATCGACGCTGACGGTGAGGGGATGTGCCAGCCGGCCTTGGCGAAGCTTTCCACCAGCACGTCGCGGCGGTGCTTGTAGGTCTGGCGCATTTCCTCGACGCAGGCCTGCGGGCCGTTGAGCGCGGCGGCGGCGGCGACCTGGATGGGCGTGTAGGCGCCGTAGTCGAGATAAGATTTGACGCGGCCGAGGGCGGCGATCAGGCGCTCATTGCCCAGTGCGAAGCCGACACGGAAGCCGGCCATCGAATAGGTTTTCGAGAGCGTGTTGACCTCGACGCAAACCTCAGTCGCGCCTTCGACCTGCAGCGCCGAAGGCGGCGGATTGCCGTCGAAATACACCTCCGAATAGGCCATGTCGGAGAGCACAAACATCTCGTGCTTTTTTGCGAACGCGATGGCCTCTTTGTAGAAGTCGAGATCGGCGACCTGTGCGGTGGGATTGGCCGGGTAGCAGACCACCATGGCGATCGGCGGCGGCGTCGAGTGGCGCACGGCGCGTCCGAGGCCGGAGAGGTATTGCTCCGGCGAATGCGCTTCGACGGAGCGGATGACGCCGCCAGCCATGATGAAGCCGAAGGCGTGGATTGGGTAGGACGGGTTGGGTGCGATGATGACGTCGCCCGGCGCGGTGATGGCTTGGGCGAGGTTGGCGAAGCCTTCCTTGGAGCCAAGCGTGGCGATGACTTGGGTATCGGGATTGAGCTTCACGCCGAAGCGGCGGTCGTAATAGCCGGCGATGGCTTTGCGGATGCCGGGAATGCCGCGCGAGGCGGAGTAGCGATTGGTGCGCGGCTTCTTGGCGGTCTCGCAAAGCTTGTCGATGATGTGCGCGGGCACAGGCAGATCGGGATTGCCCATGCCGAAATCGATGATGTCGACGCCCTTGTTGCGCAGCTTGGCTTTGAGTTTGTTGACCTCCTCAAAGACGTACGGCGGCAGACGGCGGATTTTGTAGAGTTCGTTCGCGCTCATTCGAGGATCAGCATTCAACCACGTTGACGGCGAGGCCGCCTTTGCTGGTTTCCTTGTATTTTGAGGACATGTCGAGGCCGGTTTGCCTCATGGTTTCGATCACTTGATCTAAAGACACTTTGCTCGGCTCGTCCGAGTGCAGCGAAAGCCGTGCGGCATTGACGGCTTTCACCGCGCCGACCGCGTTGCGCTCGATGCAGGGGATTTGCACGAGGCCGCCGACCGGGTCGCAGGTGAGGCCGAGATTGTGCTCCATGCCGATTTCGGCGGCGTTGGCGATCTGCTGTGGGCTGCCGCCCCACACCGCGGAGAGACCCGCGGCCGCCATCGAACAGGCGACGCCGACCTCGCCTTGGCATCCCATTTCAGCGCCGGAGATGGAGGCGCGCTGTTTGTAAAGCAGGCCAATGCCGGCGGCGGTGAGCAGGAAGCGGCGGGTGTCGCGCGTTGGGTCTTCGCCATTGAGGCAATAGTGCTTGAGGATGGCGGGCAGGATGCCAGCGGCGCCATTGGTGGGTGCGGTGACGACTTGCCCGCCGGCGGCGTTCTCTTCGTTGACAGCCATGGCATAGACGTTGAGCCAATCGAACAGGCGTTCCGCTTCATTGGTTTGCGGATTGTCTTGCAGCTTGCGCCAGATGCTGGGGGCGCGGCGGTTCACCTTCAGGACGCCGGGCAACACGCCTTCTCGCTTCAGGCCGCGCTCGATGCAGGCTTTCATCACCGCGGCGACGCGATCGAGGCGCGCGTCGGTTTCGGCGCGCGGACGCATGGCGTCTTCGTTGGCGTACACGATGTCTTCGATGGATTTATTTTCGCGGGCGCAATGCTCCAGCAGCTCGGTGGCCGAGGCGAAGGCGAACGGCACCTTGCGGCCGGTGGCGATGAGGTCTTTCGGCGCGGGCGTGGAGAGTTGCTTGGCGGTGGCGATGAAGCCGCCGCCGGTGGAGTAGTAGGTCTCCTCGAAAACCGGTGCGCCGCTGGCGTTGAAGGCGGTCAGTTTCATGCCGTTGGGATGCAGGTCGGGCATCACGTCGTAAGCGAAGACGATGTCCTGTTCGGGATCGAACGGAATGTTGTGCTCACCCAGGAGCCTGACGCGTTTCTCGACTGCCACCTGCGCCACGACTTGATCGGCGTGATCGGGATCGAGGGTTTCGGGATCGAGGCCGAAGAGGCCGAGCACGACCGCCTTTGGAGTTGCGTGGCCCTTGCCGGTCAGCGCCAGCGAACCTTGCAGCTCGACGACGACCTTGGTGACGCCGCTCAGGCCACGCTGCGCTTTCAGGTCTTCCAGGAAGCGCTTGCCGATGCGGATCGGCCCGAGCGTGTGGGAACTGGAAGGCCCAATCCCAATGCGGAAAAGTTCGAGCACCGAAAGCATGGCCGGTACTTGCGCCGCGGGCGGCGGGCAATCAAGCGCAGCTGCGGTGATGAGCCACCATATTCTGCTGTGGTTCGCAGGCGCGGTTAGCGATATGGGAGCCGCTAAGAAACGAGGA